>NZ_JAIRBR010000019.1:0-156068 GCF_020361265.1 Nocardia sp. JCM 34519.1 | reverse complement strand
GGGGCCGCCCGCTCGCCGGGGGGGGTCCCCCTTGTGGTGTCTCTGTGGGGGTGGTTCTGTCTGTGTGGTTGTTGGGGGGCGCCCCCCCCCCCACGCCCCGCCCGGCGGGGCTTCGCCCCCCGGACCCCCCTTTGTTGCTTGGTTGCGGTTTGTGGGTTTGTTGCGGTTTGGTGAGGGGTTGCGGGTGATGCTCTTTCGGGAGTTGGTGTGATTAGGGTCATGTAGGGCGGGCATCTTCTCCACGAGCTTGCAGCCCGCCGACGACCGGTGTGCGCGGTGATCGTCTTGCGGGTGAAATCTGTTCCGCTGCAACGTAATCCATCCAAGCGCAGCCGAATCACCGTGCCGCGCAGGTAACAGTGCAAGATCAAAGGGGGCTATCGAGGACTTAGGATGGCGGTGAGGCGGCAGGCGACCGCACTCGACTTGTATGCACAACTTGGTTGACGGAGCTGATGTGGGACGTCTGATTTCGATTATCACACCGGTCTACAATCCTGATCCGGACCATTTGAAGCAGGCATGCGAATCTGTTCTGTCCCAGGAACTTCCGCGCGGCTGGTCATTGGAGTGGGTAATTCAAGAAGATGGTGACAGTGGGATAGCGAGGGACATTCTGGGTGGAATCGATGATCGGATTTTCTTTCATACCGGTCGTCGAGGGGGCGTTGCGCTGACACGGAATCTGGCTCTGGCTAATTCACGGGGAGAGCTTGTCAAGAATCTTGATGCTGACGATATTCTGATGCCCGGAGTTCTCATTCGGGATATTGCGAATCTTACGACACGGCACGACGATGTCGCGTGGACGACGTCGCGGCTGCTCGACCTGTTGCCGGACGGTACAACTGTCGGATTCGACAACGATCCGCCGCATGGCAAGCTGATTCCCGGTGTCGTGCTTGATCATTGGCGTGCGCACAACTATCGTCTGCCGGTTCATCCAACGACGATATGCATTCGGCGCGCCCTGGTGGTGGCTCTTGGTGGATGGATGGGCGTGCCCGGCTCCGACGACACCGGAATGCTTATCGCCGCAAGCTTGTTGGCGAACGGATTCTTCGATAGCGAAGTGGGGTTACTTTATCGGAAGTGGCCCGGACAAGAAACCGCCAAGGCCGAACACAGTCAAGCCGATGAATGGCGCGCTCGCATGAGCCTCATAGATGAACGCGCAACCGCGCTGCTCGAGATCAAAACAGCTCAGGGCATTGGATCGACCATCGGCTAGGGCCGGTCGAAGATGAGGTCGAAATCCTTTCGCCAGGTTGAACCTTCGTCGGTGGAGGCCTCCCAGCGGCCTTCGATTCGGGTGGGGCCGATGTCCGCGATGAAACGCTGGAACATGTCGGGGTCCTCGCGGGTCATGGTCCAGTGTGAGGCGTCGAATGTCATGGTGAAGACGCGGCAGACTCCTCGTTCGTCGTGGTAGAGGGCCGTGTAGGCGTCGCGGGGGTCGCTGCGGCCGAGGACCAGAACCATTTCATTCGTGGCCTTTCCGATGTCACCGGCTATCGTCCAGCGAAAGACCACGAATGAGTCGCCGAGCCATTCGACCGTTGCCGAACCCGGTATTTCTTGGTCGGGCGGATCCAGGAACCATGCGTTCCGCATGGTCGCCCGCCACGATCCGATCAGGACGTCCAACTGCTCCATTGCCTTGCTGCGCATAGCAGATTCCTCCTGGGTGGTGATAATTATGTGGACTTCCGTCGGGCCATGAACTCATCGGTCGAGGGCAGATCGGTGCCAGTGGGATGTTGGTCCGGCGCAAGAGCTGCTACGAGTGTCGATGACATGATGCGCAACAGCGGCCGTCGGGGCGAGGGAAAGACATTTCTGGTGACCCGGCTCTGGGCCGCCAGTTCGGCGCTGACCGGCGTCGATCTTCGGCTACACCAGGTTCGGCGGTAACAGAAAACGTCGACTCGTCGCCATTCCGCGCGTTGGAAGCCCCTGTCGGCCAACTGATCTGCGTGATCGACCAGCGCCCGCGCGGCATTTTCAGGACCATCGCAAGACACGAGTGGGTTGTCCACCCAACGGAGTTCTTATCGGGCGCAACTGGCCTGCGGGCGTAACCGTCTCTGCGGCACAAGGATTCGGTCCTTCAGGTGGTTGCCGCGGACGGGGCCGGGAAGAGTCCGGGCTGGACAGCGGGCACGATCACCGCGATGATCTGCCGGTTGTTGTTGTTCGACCTCGGGGGTTGATTACATGGCGATATCGGGAAGGTGCGGGCTGACCGTGGTGGTTGCGGCGGTCGCGGCACTGCTCGGGGCCGGGACCGCGCACGCGTCCGGCGATCTGTACGGCGCGATCGCCGTCGACCCTGTCGGCGGCAGTGTGGGGGAGGCATTCGACTACCCGGACCAGGGCGGCGCGGATCAGGCGGCCCTCGAGGCGTGCCGCAAACTGCTGAACCCGGCCAAGCCGTACCTCAGCTGCACAGTCATTACGCGGATCCACAACGAGTGCGGTTCGGTGGCCGAAACGGACTACCACTACCTGCTCACGGGGAATACCGCACCCATGTACTCCTTCGGGCACGGCGCCACGGCCGCCGCAGCCGAACAACAGGCCAGATACCAAGCGAGTTTCTACCGCGACCAGTGGCCGTTCGCCATGGTCGTGAAGCCGTCGTTCATCCTGGACACCATCTGCACCTCCAACGCGGCTCGAGGCCGCGCGCCTCGATCGCTCGGTCGCCGTCGCGGACTACCTGCGGCTCGCCGAACCCCGAATGGCGCCGTCGCCGCCTGAGGAAACCGTATTTCGAGCCGTATCAAGGCAATCCGACCGCAGCGCGCATGGCCGCGCGGCCGCGGTCGGCGGCCGACGGATCCTCCAGGAGTTGCACCTCCTGATTGACGGCCATCGAGATGCCGATGAGGGTGGTGGCGATCTGTTCCGCGGGAGGCCGTGGATCGCTCGAATCGGCTTGTGCCGCCTCGACTTCGGCGGTCAGAAAACCGCGCCAGTCCGCGACGGCCGCGCGGAGACGGTCGCGCAGCGGGCCGGGGCGGCCGTCGAGTTCGGTCGAGGCCGCGGTGACGAAACATCCTCCGGGAAAAGGGCATTCGGCGAGGTAGGCGATCCACGCGTCGATCAGTCGGGCCAGGCGGTCCGCACCCGGCCGCATATCGGCGAGCGGGGCGATGACGGCGTCGCGGAAAACCAGACGGGCCTGCCGCAACGCGGCGATCTGCAGGTTTTCCCTGGATCCGAAGGGGCCTACGACACCGGCCTTGCTCAGCGCGAGACGCTCGGCGAGCGTGCCGATTGTCAAGCCGTCCAAGCCGATTCGTGACGCCTCCGCTACGGCGACCCGCACGATTCGTTCTCTGGTGCGCGCGGCTTCGGCATTCGAGTTGCGAGGAGACACGACTCAAGTTTAGCTTACGATCGTTCGCCATTTAGCGAACGATCGTGAGCCAAAACTGAAGGATGAACCGATGCGTGAGCTTCTGCTGCTCGATGCGATGGCAATGGCGCTGCTCAACCACGATGTGGTGACAGTCGACGACGCCGACCTCACCGCGCCGACCCCGTGCGACGGCTGGGTCGTCGCGGATCTGATCGACCATATGAACCAACGGCATTCGGCCTTCCTCGCGCCGAAATTCATGTCGCAGAACGACGAGCGCCGCGCAGAATTCGCCCGCATCGCCGCGCACTGGGTGGTGGCGGCCGAACATTTCGGCGATACGGTCGACCTACCGGGCCGGGGATCGATCCCGGCCGAGAGACTGCTCTCGATCCACATCGTCGACATGCTCGTCCACCGCTGGGATCTCCGGCGAGCGCTCGGCCTCCCATGTCCGACGCCGTCGCGGCTCACGGCCGCCGCACTGCCGATGGCCATCTCGGCAACCGCCGACGGCACCGGCTTCGACGGCGCGTATCAGGCTCGGGTGCAATACGATTCGGATAACCCGATGGATGCCATCGTGGCACTCCTCGGCCGGAACCCAGGGTGGGGCAGCGCGGGCGCCATCATGGCCGACGAGAGCGAATCCGCCGAGTCCCCCGCCACGCCGGGAAGTTGATGGACCGCTCGCGGCGGCGGCGCTCACGATTAGCCTATGCCGGTGAGGTCGATCGGCAATGCATCGAGCACGGCGGCACGGCCGGGCGTCGCACTGGCGGCGGTTACCGCCGTACTGTTCGTCACTTTCCTCGACACGACGGTCGTCAGCGTCGCGCTCGGTGATATCCGGCATGACCTGGGCACGAACGTGACACTGCTGCAGTGGGTGGTCAACTCCTACACGGTGGTTTTCGCCGGTCTCATGTTGGCGGGCGGATCGCTCGGTGACCATTGGGGGCGCAAGCGGGTGATGGCCGCCGGACTGGTGATCTTCTGTGCCGGATCGGTGGTCGCGGCGCTCGCGGCCAGTGTTCCGGTGCTGGTCGCCGGTCGCGCGATCATGGGCGTCGGTGCGGCCGCGTCGGAGCCGGGCACGCTTTCGGTGCTGCGGCATATCTTTCCCGAGGAGCGGGCGCGCGCCAGGGCGCTCGGCGTCTGGGCGGCGGTTTCCGGACTCGCGCTGGCCGCCGGACCGGTGTTGGGCGGAGCGCTGGTGCACGCGTACGGATGGCGTGCGATCTTCTGGTTCAACCTGGTGATCGGGGTGGTGGCGCTGGCCGCGGCGCTGTGGTCGATCCCGGAAAGCGCGGACCCGCGCTCGGGGCCGGTCGACTGGGCCGGATTTCTGCTCGGCGCAACGTTTCTCGGTTCGCTGATCTACGCGACGACCGCGGGCGGGGATCGCGGCTTCACCGAGCCTTCGGTGATCGCGCTGTATGTCCTCGGTGCTGTCGCGGGCGCCGGATTCGTCGCCGTCGAAACGCGGGCCCCCGCGCCCATGCTGGACTTCCGGTATCTGCGCCTGCCGACGGTGCGCAGTGCGCTGGTCGTCGCCTTCGCCGTCTATTTCGGCGTCTTCTCGATCTTCTTCTTCACCACGGCGTATCTGCAAGTGATGCAAGCGTATTCGGCCGCGCATACGGCGACGGTCTTCGCGCCGATGGCCGGCGCGATCATCGCGGGATCGCTGGCGGCGGGAGTCTGGGTGGCTCGGCGCGGCGCACCGATTCCCATGATCGCCGGATGCGTGGTCGGCGCCGGTGGCATCCTGCTGACCCGCCACACCCTGGCCGGACCACCGCACGACCTACCGCTGGCCGCCGCGATGGCCGTAGCCGGATTCGGATTCGGCATCGCCGTCGTGCCGTTGACCTCGGCGGTGCTGTCCGGAGTGCCGGCAGCTCATTCGGGTATGGCCGCCGCGGTGACCAATACGATGCGTCAGGTCGGATCGGCCGTCGGCGTCGCCGTGCTCGGTGCGCTGGTGAACTCGTTCCTCACCTCCGATCTGAAGGCGCGAATGACCGAATTGGGACTGCCACCCACCTTGCAGCTCAACGCGATCGACGCCGCCGAACGTGGCCGCATACCCAAGGGCGCCGACCTCGCCCCGTATCTGAAATACCTCTCGAAGGTCTCCGAGATAATCGCGACCGGCAAGTCCGCATTCCATCACGGACTCGATGTGGCCCTGCTGGTTTCGGCGATACTGATCCTCGCCGCGGCGGCATTCACCGCGCTCGAAACGGCACGCCATGCGAAAAACGGCTTGGCGGAACGGCATTCGGATTGATCAGACGCCACGCGCCATCAGGATGTCGTCGACATACGCACCGTCGATGTGGAATTCGCCGCGCAGCACGCCTTCGACGACGAAGCCCATTCGCTCATACAGTCGGCGCGCGTTGGGGTTGGTAGCGAGTACGCGCAGGGTCAGCCGGTGCGCGCCTTGGCGCCGGGTTTCGGCTACCGCCGCTTCGAGCAGCGCGCCGCCGATCCCGCGACCGCGGACATGCGTTTCGACCGCCAGACCCTGGATCTGCCGGACATGCGCGACGCTGGCGACCGGTATGGGCTGAACCAGGCGCACATATCCGACGGACTGCCCGTCGAATTCGGCGATGAGGCACTGCTCGGGCCGGGTGGATTCGCCGAAGAACGGGGTCTCGCGGACCGGGCGCGGTGTTATCTCGCTGATCGGCGACCAAGTGCGCCAATTGATTCGGGCGAGCGCGGGCTCGTCGGACAGCGTCGCGGGGCGGATGGTCGGTGTGGCCACACCGCTCAGTCTGCCCGACACGAACCGTTACCGAGCCAATGCCGCCGAACGAACCGGCATGCGGCGAGGGTTCAGCACGCGGAGGTAGGCGGCCGCGATGGCGGTCAGGTAGACGACGGTCATTACGGCGAACGCGATGCGCACATCGGTGGCCGTACCGAAGCCGAGGCCCAACAGCGTTCCGGTGCTTGCGATGCCGACCAGCGTGCCGATCTGCCGGTTGGTGTTCAGCGCCGCGCCCGCCGCCGCCGAGCGATCGACGCCCGCCGCGTTGAACAGTGTCGCGGTCATCGCCGGGGATACGACGCCCGACCCCAGATTCGCCAGGCAGCCGAACACGGCCACCAGCAGATATGCGGCCGCCGGGGTCGAGACCAGCGCGAGCCCGGCCGTGCCCAGGGTCGCGGTGGTGAGGCAGATCGTCAGCAGTTTGCCGTCCGGCACCCGCCGAGAGATCCACGCGTAGAAGATATTCGCGAACGGGATGGCGAAAGTCATTGGCAGCAGCGCCAATCCGGCGGCCACCGGGCTCATACCGCAGACCTGCTGGAAATAGATCGACAGCACGAAATACGAGCCGAACTGGGCGAAGTTGAACAGGAAACCGATCGTATTCGCACCGCCGAACTCCGGTATCCGGAACATCTCCCACGGCATCACGCCTGTCGCGCAACGACGTTCGTTCATCACCAACGCGATACCACCCGAGATCGCCACCGCGAGCCCGGCCAGGATGGGCGGTGCGGTCCAGCCCAGGTGCACGCCCTCGATCAACACGAAGCACAGCGCCGACAGGATCACGATGCTGAGCACATTGCCGCGAAACGGGATGACGACATCCTTCGGCGGCATCGGCGGAATGTGGCGGACGGTGAGCACCAGCCCCATCAACCCGATCGGCAGATTCACCAGAAAGATGCTCGGCCAGCCGAACCAGTTCACCAGGAATCCGCCGAGTGACGGTCCCAGCGCCAGCGTGGTGGCGATCATCGCCGACCAGACCCCGAGCAGTTTCGCGCGCCGGACCGGATCGGGAAACATATTGACCAGCAAGGCCATCGAGCTCGGCATGAACATCGCCGCCGCGACGCCCTGCGTCATCCGGGCGGCGATGAGCATGCCGGGATCCCGCGCCCCGGCACACCAGGCCGAGGCGAGGATGAACAGCACCAACCCGATCAGATAGATCCGGCGGATACCGAACCGATTCGCCAACCCGCCCGCGAGCAGCAGCAGCGAGGAGAAGGTCAGCACATAGCCGTCGATGATCCAGGTGAGCTGGGTGAGCGAGGCGCCGAGATCGGCCTCGATGCGCGGGCCCGCCAGGTTCACCACGCTGACGTCGAGCGAGGCCATGCCGAATCCGGCCGCCAGCGCGGTGAGTACGAGAGCCGTCGACGGCGCTCGAGAAGTGTTGGGGCGCATGCGGCGTACCTCTAGGGACGCAACCGGGACAGGTCGAGATCCATCTGCTTGGCCAGCGCCCGGCTGCGCAGCATCAGGATCGGCACGAGCTCCGGATGCGTTTGCGCCACCTCGTCGTAATTCAACAGCAGCGCGAGCAGTTCGTTCATCCGCTGACGAACGTGCATCTGAAGGTTCTTCTCGTCCAAGCATTTACGGCCGAGCCCGATCGAATCGGTGAGCAGCTCGATCCGGTGGTACCAGTTCGCCGGAAGGTACAGCACGTCACCGGGTTCGAGATCGAAGATATGCAGCTCGGTATGCGGATCGGCCACCAGCGCGGCCCAATCCGGCTCGCCGTTCGCGTCGCGGGTCAGCCGGGCGTGCGGCCCCATGACGTGCCAGCGCTTCGTGCCGACGATCTGCGCGTGCATCACATCGACCGAATACGAGTCCTGATGCATCCGGGTGATGCCGCCCTGCTGGCCGACCCACAGCTGGTGATTCACGGATGCCTTGTCGCCGTATAGATTTCGTCGGAAGTCGTATTGCGCGATCTCCAGTTCGGGCAGTTCGGGCACCAGTTGGGGGGCGTTGGTCTGGTAGTACCACTCCTGCAGATGCAGCGGCTCGGCGGGCGGAACCTCGTTGACCTTCATCAGGTTGACGAATTCCGCGAAAGTCACTCGGCGCGTGGGTGTTCCGCGCACGCTGTCCATCGTCACCTCGGCGTCGCCGGCCAAGGCGAGCAGATGCTCGAAGGACCAGGTCTGCACCGAAGTCCAATGGGAGACGAAGCCTTTCAATACCACCGGGCGCAGCTGCGCACGATATTCCCGATCGAATTCGGCCTTGGTCAGCCCGGTGCGGGTCGCCAGCGTCGGCGCGGTTCGGATGGCATCGGCCAATGGGCCTTCGCGGAAGCCGTTCTCGACAAGATCGATGCTCGCCTGGTCGTGTCGCCGGAGAATGTTGTCCTCGGAAACCATGATGCTTTCTCCTCTTTCACCGTCGGGCATAGTCGGTGGAAACGAAGCGCAGCAGCGCCTCCTGTACGGCGGCGCGCTCGGTGGCCCAGTCGGGTCCCGGCAGCCAGCGATGCACGAAATGATCGCCCTCCAGCCAGATCACCTCGGTGGAACGAGCGTTGCGCGCGCTGTCCAGATATCCGCCGACCACATCGGACGGCACTATTTGATCGTATTTACCGGCGATGATCAGCAGATCACCGTCGAATTCCCGCATACCGGCGAAGGCCGCGGAATCGGCGTAATTGCCCGCCCTGGCCCGATTTTCGTCGAACACCAGATGTTCGGCGCCACCCGGATAGGCGGCGGGAACGAAGAACACCAGGCCCCGCGGCTTGATGGTCGGGACGAGGCTGGCCGCGAGGTGGCAGCCCATACTGCCGCCGATCAGCAGCGGCGGTTCGTCTGGGTCCAGAAGTGACACGGCGGCAAGGGTTTCCGCCATTCGCCGGGCGATGCAGGATTCCTCCATCACGCCGGTGCTGTCACCGTTGCCGGAATATTCGAAGGTCAACGAGCCGTAGCCGTGTTCGGCCAAGGGGTCCAGCAGGTACCGAACCTGGTGCCTGCTCGCGGTGGGCCCGAGGCCGTGCAGGTGTGCGATGCTCGGCCTGCGCCCGTTGTCGGCGTAGATCATTGTCCCCGCCAGCTTCTGGTCCCCCGCGTCGAAGACCACTTCTTCGCTGTACACGCCGCTCCTTTCACGCACCGGCGACGCCGCGCAGATTGGCGCGCACATCGGGCCATTCACGGCGCAGGATGCTGTAGTAGATGACGTCGCGCCGCCGTCCGCCGGGCATGTAGTTGAAGCTGCGCAGCACGCCTTCCTCGGTGGCGCCGAGCCTGCTGAGCGCGGTCCGCGCCGGGGTGTTCAGCACATCGGTCTTGAATTCCACTCGCTCACAGTCGAGTTCGTCGAAGGCATGCTCCAGCAGGGCGAATTTGGCCGCACGGTTGATGCCGGTGCGCCGGGCCCGCGCACCCAGCCACGACCAACCGATCTCCACGCGGCGCTCCGATTCGGCCAGGTTGCCGTATGCCGAGCTGCCGACGATTTCGCCGCTGGCGCGGTCGATGATGGCGAAGACGATCCTGGTGCCGCGCAGGGTGTCCACCACGGCGGATTCGAGGAAATCGTCCAGTTCGTCCTGCGTGCCGACACGCGCGACGAAGTACTTCCAGATCTCGGGGTCGAATACGATGCGTTCGAAACCCGGGCGATCGGTGAACCGCACCCGACGCAGCTCGACCCGGTCGTTCACCAGTACGAGATCCTTCAACTTGTCCCAGCTCATAATCCGTTCCCTACTCGCGGTCATTCGGCGACGATCAGCATCGGATCGGCCGGACCGGGATCCGGTTCCCGGTACACCGCCGCCAGTTCGTTTGCGAAGCGCGCGTGGATATCCCGCCGCCGCAGCTTCAATTGCATTGTCAGCAGCCCATTTTGGATGGAGAACCGCTCGGGTGCCAGCACGACGGCATGTACGCGCTCCTCGTGCGGCACCCCCTCGTTGCATTCGACGATGAACCGCCGCAGCGCCGCATGGTCCGGATCCGGCACGGCGGGTGAGATGATGACGGTCAAATAGCTGCGGTCCGCGCCGTACAGCACGCATTCGTGAATGTCCGGATGGGCGCGCAGCCGCTCCTCGATCGTGCGGACATACACCGTGCGACCGGTGGTCAACGAGAACGCCTCGTCCAACCGGCCGCGGACGAACAGGAAACCGTCCTCGTCCAGGTAGCCGATATCGCTGGTCTTGACCTCGCCGGTCGGCAGGAAGGTCTGCTCGTTGACGTGCGGCGCGGCCCAGGTGTAGCGGATATTCACCGGATGACTGCTGCCGAAGATCATCGTGCCGTCAGTGGCGATGCGAACGGTCTTGCCCGGCAACAACTTTCCGACACTGCCCAGGCGCACCGCGCCGGGATGGTTCTTCGCGACGATGCACACCTCGGTGAGCCCGTAACCCTCGTACAGCGGAATGCCGCAGTCGTTGAAGAAATCCAGCAGCGCCCGCCGCGGCGGCGCCGAACCCGTCCAGAGGTAACGGACGCGCCCGCCGAGTTCCTGCTGGATCCGTTCCCGCCGCTTGTCGAGATCCGCTGTCGGACCGGTGGTTTCGAGCCGTTCCAGCAGTTCCTCATAGAAGCCCGGCACGCCCATGACCACCGTCGGCGCGGTCAATGCCGCCACCTCGAGGGCGGCCTCGTAGGTCGAGATGGTGATGTCGTGTCCGTACATCAGCGCCGAGTAGACCCAATAGCGTTGCTGCAGAAACCACATGCCCATGAAGGACAGCAGGTTGTCCCCATCGGTGTGGTGGAACATCTCCTGTACGGCGGTGATATCGCTGTTGATGCTCACCACCGTCGCTTCCAGCCCCTTCGGCGTACCGGTACTGCCCGAGGTGAATTTGATCGCGCAGATATCGGCCGGGTCGTAGCCCGAATGCGGTTGCAGCGGTTCACCTTCCGGGCCGTCGGCCCATTCGGCGATCGTCGTCATCGGCAGCACGTCGCCGCTTTCGGCGGCTCGCTCGGCGAACACCACCGCGAGACCGAAGTCGCCGCCGACCTTTTCGGGATCGAAGCGATCGGATTCGAAGGGTGCGATGACCGCACCGAGCTTCAACACCGCCAAGTCCAGCAGCACCCATTCGATCCGGTTCGGGGAGATGATGCCGACCCGGTCGCGCGGTCCGACCCCGAGCGCGCGCAGCCGATGGGCCACCTTGATCGCCTTCGCGTCGAGTTCGGCCAGCGTCAGCGAATGCGGTTGCCCGTCGATGACATAGTGGATGCGATGTTTCGTATCCCGGCTCTGGTTGCGGGAAATCGCATTGATGACATCGGTGACCTCATCAGACATTGCTTTCCTCCAAAACGCCGTCGGCGGGGAAGAAATCGACCGCGAGATCGATCGATGTTCCCGGCGCGACCAATTCGACCGTGTGCGGCCAGCTCTTCGTCGGCGCGACGCCGAGCGCGGCCGCCAGCCGGGCCGCGAACCGCGGCATGACCGGCAGCGCGCAGCGGGCGAGCAGCTGCGCCGCGGCCAGTTCCAGTGCGATGGCGGTACGCGCCTCGTCGCGCCACAGGTCGATTCCGGTGACGGCGCGCTCCAACTCGCCGAACCGAACCGCGTCGGCCACGATCCCGTCGAGTTCGGCGGCGGCCTGATTCAGCGAAAAGCCGTCCTGGCCAAGGCTTGTCGTGACGGCCGAGCGGCGGGCCGCCAGCCTGGCCAAGAAGGCCGTGTGCTCCGGCGTCCACACTCCGGCATCCGGCGCCGTGCCGCCGTAGCCCTCCCGCACCCGCGCGCCGAGATCGTGCAGCCAGCGCTGCCACGAGCCGATGAGGGTATCGCGCAGCGTCGAATTGTATTCCGCGGGAGAGAAATTCGTGCGCCTGCCCTCGGGCCGGGTGCGGGCGAGATGGAATCGCATCGCGTCGACGTTGCCGGGGCGTACCGCCTGCTTACCCCAGATCGCATGCTTGCGGCTGGTCGAGAACTTCTCGTTGTGCAGCAGGTAGAACTCGTTGACGTGGTAATCGATATCCGGCTCCCAACCCGGATAGGCCAGCTTGTACAGCACCGGATAGAGCAGCGAATGGTAGAAGCTGTTGTCGTAACCGAAGAAGTGCACGATCTTCCAGTCCTGCTCCGGCGACGCGGCGCGCCACGGACGGCCGAGCCGTCGCCCGAGCACCTCTATGCCGTGCAGGAAGCCGTACGCCATCTCGGGCCAGACCCAGATGACCTGACCGTCCACCGCCGTTTCGGCGGGCGGGACACCCCAGGCGGCCGGATGGGTGATCGGCAGATCCAGCCGATCGCGGCCGAATACTCGATTCGCGAGTTCGCGCAACCGTGCGGGCACCCGGCCCAGACTGTGGTGCGAGGCGATGTCCTTGCGAAACTCGTGTAGCGGCAATGAGAATCGGCCGATTTCGCCGACCCGGGGGCTGGCGTCGGTCCCCTTCAGCCGCGGATCGGCAAGGTCGACACAGAGATTCGGCTCACCGCACTGCTCACAGATATTGCCAGCCGTGCCCGCGCCACAGCCGGGACAGCGCCCGGCGACCCGGCCCTCGTACAGGTACTCGCCGGTCTCGGGGTCGAATAAGGCCGGTGCGGCAACAACATTGACCGCTCCCGAAGCGACGACCCTGGAGAAGAAGCGCTGCAGATCGGCCCGGTAGGTGTCGTCCGCATCCGTCTCGAGGAACTGATCGGGCACGATATCGAGCAGTTCCAGCGTCGCCGCTATCTCGGCGCCGAAGTGCGCAGCGACCTCGGCGGGCGGGCGCCCGTCGGCCGCCGCCCGGTCGACGACGTAACTCTGATAGTCGTCACTGCCGGTGAGGTGCCAGGCTTCGACGCCGTTGAGCCGCTGGAATCGAACGAATACGTCGGCGCCGAAGTACGGACCCGACAGGTGCCCGAGGTGCAGATCGCCGTTCGGCGTTGCGGGCGTGGAGAATACGAAGACGGGCCGCTCGTCGAATCGCCGACGGTGCACCGAACTGGCCGCGACCGCCTCGGCGGGATCGCGCCAGTACATATCGAAGAAGATGAGGTCGTCCGCACCGGTGTTGCGGACGACGTGGGTTTCGAACGGCTCGAATCTGGCCACCGTGCCGGGCGCGGCCGGAATCGATTTGCCGTCGACCACGAGTTCGCCACTGCCACTGACGATTACGAACATCTCGGTCTCGTCGTGCTGATGCGGCTGACTGGCCCCGCCGGGCAGCACCCGGCCCCAGCCCGCCCCCAGCCCGAAGCCGTGCTCCGAACTCATATCGATGCCGAACGCGGCGGACAACTCAGCGGGATCGTATCGGGTGATCAACATGAAGGGGTCTCCTCGCAGGTCCGATAGAGAGCAGATCGACGGCCTCCGCCGCGATGGCGGGGGCCAGTCGGTAGCCGGAGCCGTTGGCGGCGCCCGCGAAAATCACGCGCCGGTCCGGGGCGAGCGCCCGTATCAGCGGTTCTCGGTTCGGGCTGTACGCGTCGCAGAACACGCGGCCGGCGGTGGCCCGTCCGGCCAGTCGCGGTGCGACCGCGGCGAGGACGTCGCGGCCTTCCGCCAGGCAGGCCGCGCTCGCGCCGCCGGTGAGCGCATCCGGTTCGACATCCCACTGCTGACTGGTGAAGCTGAACAGCCAGTGACCGCGATGCGCCATCGGCAGCAGGAATGCGTCGGGGTCCTGGAATACGATCACGCGGTCGGATGCCGTCGGCGCCTGATCGATGTGCATGGCGGCCACCAGCTTCACCCGCACCCCGAGCGGTGCGGTGGCCGCCCGCCAGGCCGGGGCGTGCACCCATGGTCCCGGCGCCAGGACAACTATTGCGGCACATAAGGTTTCGCCGGTGCCCAGCCGCACGACGACCTCGTCCCGGTCCGGCTCGACCGCGGTGACGGCGGTCGACTCCCGGATATGGACCCGTTGGCGCAGTTCCGCGGTCAATGCCACCACCAGTGCGGCCACGTCGGCGTAATGGCCGCCATCGACATTCCACACACCCATCCCCGGCGGGACCGGCACGGAATCGCCCGGCAGCCCGGCGATCCGAGTCGCGTTGGCGCGATCGAGGTAGTACCGATCCACGCCTTCGGTCTCGCGAGCGAGCACCGACATCTCCAGCGAGTGGATCGGCAGATCCGGACGGTCGTATCGAAGCTGCTCGTAATAGTCCTGGCTGGCGGCCGTCATGTCGCGCACCCGTGCGCTGGCGCCGCGCGGGAAGTGCAGACCGGCCGAACGCCTGCTGGCGCCCGAGCCCACCAGGTCCCGGTCCAGCAGCGCGACCGAGACATCCGTGCCACGGGCGATGACCTCGCGCGCGATGAGGCAGCCGATGATGCCACCGCCGATGACGATCACATCGAAATCGGTCATCGCGGCAGTGCCTCGGTGACGGCGTCCCCGGGTGACAGTTTCGCGGACCATTCGATGAAAGATCCGAGCTGTTCGTCGCTGCGGACGCCGCAGAGCCGATCCATCACGCGGCGGCTGCGCCAGGCGATGAGGCTCAAATTGCGATCCGCCAGGCCGCGCTGCCGCACGGCCGAATTGTGCAGGAATATATTCCGGTCGGCCGGGCCGTCCCATTGCACCGCGAATTGGTTGTCGATTTTCAGTTCATCGCCCTCGCGTTCGAGACGATGTGCGATGGGGTTCAGGAAACTCGTGGCGGCGGACCGGAAACCGGTCGCCCAGATGACCACATCGGCATCGATCTGCCCGAGCACTCCCGGATGATTGCTATTGGCTACCCGCAGCATCCAATCATCGCGGCTGCCGGGCCGGACCTCGATCACTTCACGGTTCGGATAGAGTGCGACCAGATCGGTTTCGCCGTCGATGAAGCGCAATGTATAGATGCGTTGATAAATCGCGCGCAGTGTCGACATGGATATACCGTCGCTGGTCAGTACCTGCTCATTGTTGAACTGTTCACGCTTGGCGTAGTCGAGTCGGTAGAAATAGTCGGAAAAGCTCGGCATATAGAAGTCGTTGGTGAACGGCGAATCGTCGATCGGGAAAAAGTTGCGCCGCCTGCTCACCCAGGACACGCGCCGCGGCCGCTCGTGCTGCTGACGCGAGATCAGCTCGAGCAACGCCTCGGCGCCGGACTGTCCGCCGCCGACGACGCAGACCCGCTTACCCGCGAGGTCGTACGCCCGCGACATGATCTCACTGACGTGGAAATGCTGCGCACCCAGCAGGTTCTCCACCATCTTCGGAACCCACGGGCTGGTGCCGACACCTACCGAGAGATTGTCGGCGGTCACCGTGCGGCGATTCGTCCGCACGCTGAACACACCGTCGAAGTCGACCTCGAGCACCCGCTCACCGAACGCGATGTTCTCGTTCAGGTCGGCGGCCCATTTCAGATAGTTGCGGAATTCTGCCCGCGGCATGGCGTCGAACTGCGCGTTCAGGAAATGATAGATCCGGCCACGGGAGTGCAGATAGGACAGAATGGAGAATCTGTTCGTCGGATCCGCGAGACTCACCAGATCCTTGAGGAGTGAAACCTGGAGGGTGGTGTTCGGCACCTGCTGACCGTCGTGCCAGCTGAATTCCGTCTTCTCATCCAGGAAGAGATTCGAGATATCCGGATTTCCATACAGTAATGACGCCAGGCTCAGATTCGCGGGCCCAACCCCGATGCCGACACAATTATAATGCGCATGCTGTTCGATATCGTGCACGCTGGATTCCCCTCGATCAAACCACCTTCGGCATGTTTCGCCGACCAGGGTCAGGTGATTTGCATCACCATCGACCGGATGAGCGAAACGTTACCACTCGAAAGCATGCCGCAGCAACGACAGGGATCGGCTGGCTATGCCCATGCTTCCGTGGGCAGGCATTCCCCAATAGTTGGCAAACAAATTATCTGAAATGTTGCGGATATTCGGTATGCGTACTTCGCAAAACCAAATAGAACAGTCGTTTCTCTCGCTACTCGGGCCCGAAATGGATTATCTACCGGCAGGCACGGCCGACCCGGCAAGGAACTCGGTCGCCGGCGCCGATGCCGACTTCCGCGCGCCGACGGCGTTGCCGCACGTTGGCGGCCGACCCGCGTCCGCGCCGCCGATCCGCGCCGCCCGCTGTCAACCCCGCGCTCCCCAGTTGAACAGCCCGCTGAACCAACCGGTGCGCAAACGCTGCGACAGTTCGCGAAGGTGACCTTCGATCGAGTCAGTGTGCCAGGTTCGGTCGAGTTGACTGTTCCCAACTTTGGGAAGATGCGGGCTTACGCCGGTCCGTCGACACGTCCGGATGCGGTGCGCGGCCTCATATCAGCCATTCCGCGATACCGAGGACCTGGCCGATAACGCGGACTCTCGCCCCCGCCAACGAAATACAACGGTTTCGCATCCGGTGCGCCGTTCATCTTCCGGCACGCTGCTCGATACGACTATGCGGCAGCTGTGAATCCGGCATTCCGGCACTGAATTCCGTTGATTCACAGGTTCACACGACCATGACTCCGGTGCGCGGTACGCACCTCCAGCGGATCGGACAACCGTGCGGATGCACGAGCCGGTGCCGACATCGGGCCCGCCGGTGCTGTACCGCTGCCACGCCCGCGGCGAGATCAGCGAGGTCGACCTGCGGTGCGCCCGTTGGGGAGAGCCGATGCACGCCGGTGATATCGATGCGCTGCCGGGCGCGGTCCAACGGCGCGGCTAGGACCGTGCGAACATCAGCAGGTCCTGATCGAGTTGTTCGCGATGCGACAAATGCAGCATGTGCGAGGCGTTGCGGTAAATCACCAGCTTGCTGTCGGGGATGAGCTCCGCCGAGCGGCGGCCGCAGGTGTGCAACGGCGCGAAGGCATCATGGTCGCCGTGAATCACCAACGTAGGCACCGTGATTCGGCGCGCCTCGAACCGAAAGTCCGCTGCCAGGTTGGCTTTGGTGCATTCGACCGCGGCATGCAGCGCCACCCGCATCCAATCCCGGATGGTGGCATCCTTCTCGAGTTGCGGAATGTCGCAGCCGGGCAGGTCGTCACCGAAGGACAGCGCGGCGTTCTCGGCCACCCATCGGCCGTAGCCGAAGCTCAACTGGTCCAGCAGCGCATCCGCTGTCCGCGGGTCGGCATCGAGGCACGGCGCGGTCGCGCCGACCAGTGCGATGCGCGCGACGCGCGTCGTGCCGTAACGCGTCAGGTATCGGATGACCTCACCGCCGCCCATCGAATGCCCGACCAGCACGGCATCGGTGAGATCGAGCCGATCCAGCAACGCGGCCAAATCGTCGGCGAGAGTGTCGAAGTCGTATCCGGTCCCCGGGTCGTCGGACCGGCCGTGCCCTCGGCGGTCGTAGGCGACGGCACGGTGACCGTGTTCGGCCAGGTGCACCAGCTGACGCTGCCACATATCGCTGCTCATGAGCATGCTGTGCGCGAACACAATTGGGCGACCGGAACCGTAATCGCGGTAGAACAGATCGATACCGTCCGGAGTTGTGAAGTAGGGCATTTCGACGTTCCTTCCGTAGCCGCCGCCCCGGTGGGCCGCGATGCCACAACCTTCGGCGCTGCCACCGCCGGACAGTCCAGTCCGGAACTCTCGGCGAAGTCTCCGGTAACGGGAGGCTGAAATGTCGAGTCCGGCCGGACCTTCGAGACCGGAATTCCGTCGCGGTCCGAACAATCCGACGGCGGCCTGCTCGGAGCCTCGGTTGGCCACCAGCAGTATTCAGAGCAGTGCGGGTGCCGAGTTCAGCCGAAGAACTCGCACAGTGCAGCGGCCACCGGTACCGGGTCGTCGGGGTGGTGGCCGAGGCCCGCCAAGCTCGTGGTGTGGGCGTTCGGAAGCGTCGCTCGCAGGAGGTCGACGCTTTTCCTGCCATATGAGTCGCTGAGGTCGCCGTTGAGCAGCAGGGTTGGCGTGTCGATGCCGGACCAGCGGCTCACGTCGGGCGACATCGCCGTCATACATTCAAGATCCGCGACCAGACCGGTGGCGCGGCCGGCCAGCGTCTCGGCAAACGGCCGGAAGGCGTCGGGTCGGGGAGCCGAATCGCTTATCGCGGCGAAGAATTCGAGTATCGCGTCCACCGGGCGGTGAGTGCTCGTCAGCTCCCGGATCGTGGCCAGTGCCGGTGCCAACACCGGACCGGTCAGTGTGGCCGGGGGCTCGTACAGCGCCAATCGCCGCACACCAGAGGAAATGTCGTTCATCGCGTGCAGTGCGACGAGGCCGCCGAAGGAGTGCCCGAAAACGAAGGCGGGCTCCTTCACGGCGGCGAGCACCGCGGCCAGATCCGCGGCGTGCCCGGCGAATCGGGCCGGTCGCGGTCCGCTTCCGCTTGGCCCGTAGTCACGGCGTTCGACTGTCACGACCCGGTACCGCGCGGCGAGCAGATCGGCCAAATCCCGGTACATCTCCGTGGTGACCAGGGTCCCGTGCAGGATTACCAGTGGCGGCCCTTCCCCCTGCACGTGAAAAACGATGCGGGTGCCATCCGCGGACTCGACGCTATCGGTCACTATCGACATGCCACCATCATGTCCGCGCCCGCTTACACAGCTCTTGCTCGACTCTTGCACCTCATCGGACCGCACCATCCGCCGAAAGACCACCCGCCGCAGACCATCTCGTGCGGTCTGCCGAACCGAATCCATAATGGATGCTCGTGACGATCATCTTGTCGGTGCCGCCGACCGAGCGAGCGGCCGGATTACGGCTTCGCCCGTGGGATTTCGACGATCTGCCGTCTTTGGTTGCGGCGCATCGGGATCCGGATCTGCGGCGCTGGTTGGCCACCTCACTGGCCGACGCGGCCCAGGCTCGAAACTGGCTGGAGGCACAGGCGATCGGCTGGGCCGACGCCACGCGTTTCAGTTTCGCCGTCGTCGAGGACGATGATCGGTCGATCGTCGGCCACGTGGCGGTGAAGGTCGCCGGAGCGGATGCGGCCGAGGTCGGCTATTGGACCGCTGCCCACGCCCGGGGGCGAGGCGTCGCCGCCCGCGCTTTGGCGGCAGTATCCCGGTGGGCACTGGCTGAACAGGATATGGTCCGGCTGACGCGACTGGAGCTGCTGCACGCGGTGGACAATCGAGCCTCCTGCCGGGTGGCGCACAAATGCGGCTTCATCCTGCATGAGCTGCTACCTCCGGCACCGCCCGAATTTCCCGGCGATGGGCATCGGCACGTTCGCACTACCGGCGGGTGAGCGCACCACTTCCGCATCGCGGACCTGCGACCCGACCGGCGCTGACGATCAAACGCATCTCAGGGCCTACTACGCTGGGCCATGTGCAATGGACCATTGGCGGGAGTTTGATGGTTGAGGTCGCGGTGGAGCGGCCCGATTTGTTGGCGGTGCCGGTGGCCGAGGCGCTGCGGGAGGTTCCGGGGCACGATGACGTCGGGGTCGCGGCCATCGATGCGGAACTCGCCGATACGGCGGCGTTTTGCGAGGCGTACGGGGTGCCGCTGGGAGCTTCGGCGAATTGTGTTGTGGTAGCGGCGAAACGGGGCGGGGTGGAACGGTTGGCGGCCTGCGTCGTGCTGGCGACAACGCGGGCGGATGTGAACGGGGTGGTGCGGCGCCTGCTCGACGCGCGGAAGGTGTCGTTCGCGCCGATGGAGCAGGCGGTGGAGTCGAGTGGTATGGCCTATGGGGGAATCACACCGGTCGGGTTGCCGAAGGAGTGGCCGGTGCTGATCGATGCCGCGGTGGCCGCGGCGCCGGAGTTGGTGGTGGGCAGCGGGATTCGCGGAAGCAAACTGTTCATTTCCGGTGCGGCGCTCGCCGGGCTGCCCGGCGTCGAGGTGATCGAGGGCCTGGGGCGCTAGCCGCGAGCTCGGCACCGCGCCAGCGAGTAACCAGTAACCTCGGGCTATGGCTGATCCGGCGTATGTCTCCATCGCAGACGAATACGCCCGACAGATTCGCGACGGAGCGCTTCCCTCGGGCACGAAGCTACCCAGCCACGCACAACTCGCCGAGCGGCACGGCTGTTCGCGACTCACCATCCGCAAGGCGCTCGACCTCCTACGCGACGAGGGCCTGGTCCGCACGGTGCGCGGGCACGGGACATATGTCGCGGCGGCCGAGGACGCGCCGGAGCGGCCGCCGTCCATCGACAATGATGTCGACCGAATTCGCGCCATTGCCAACGCTATTCGCCGTGCCCGGCTGTCCTCCGAACTCATCATCTACTACCAGATCCGGATCGCCGAACTGTCCGGCATCCGCCAGTCGGCGATCGAGGAGGCCCGCGACCGCGGCCTGAGCTACACCGAGATCGGCAGGCAGCTCGGGTTGAGCAAGTCTCGCCTCGACCAACTTCCGCACGAGGACCCGTGACTCGCGGTGAGCCGACGGTGAGCGTTCGGTGAGCCGCCCTGCCGAAGCTTTCCGGCATGAGCGAGAAGACGGTACTTATCTCCGGTGCGAGCGTGGCGGGACCCGCACTCGCGTATTGGCTGCACCGGTACGGGTTCACGGTGACGGTGGTCGAGCAGGCGCCCGGGCCGCGCGACGGCGGATACAAGGTCGATGTGCGCGGCGTCGCGATGGAGCTGTTGCGCCGCATGGGTTGTGCCGACGCGGTCGCGGCGGCGAGCACCGGAATCCGCGGCGGCCAGTGGATTGCGGGCACCGGTGAGCCGCTGGCCACACTCGGACCGGACCTGATCGGCCTGCGTGCCCCCGGCGATGACGAGATGCTGCGCGGCGACCTGGCCCGAATCCTCTACGACGCAACGCGAGCCGACGTCGAATACCTGTTCGGCGATTCGATCACCCGGTTGACCGAGCGGGCCGACGGTGTGGAGGTGACCTTCCGGCACCGCACCCCAAGGGTTTTCGATCTGGTGATCGGTGCCGACGGCCTGCATTCCGGGGTGCGCGGGCAGATCTTCGGCCCGGAAACCGAATTCGTCCGGCACACCGGAATGATGGCGTGCGTCTACACGATCCCCAATTTCTTCGATCTCGATCACTGGGAGCTGCTCTACCCGACGCCCGGGCACGTCGTGCAGGTGTACAGCACGCATCCGTCCGAGGCAAAGGTGCAGTTCATCTTTCCCGCACCGCCGGATCTGCCGGACCGCCGCGATATCGCGGCTCAGCAGCGCCTGGTCCGCACGGCATTCGCCGATGGCGGGTGGGAGACCCGGAAGCTGTTGTCCGCCATGGCTGATTCGCCCGACTTCTACTTCGATTCGGTGAGTCAGGTGCGGCTGGAGCAATGGTGGCGGGGCCGGGTCGCACTCGTCGGCGACGCCGCCTACTGTCCGTCGCCGCTGGCCGGCCAGGGCACCAGCATGGCGCTGGTGGGCGCGTATGTTCTTGCCGGAGAGCTGAAATCGGCGGCGGGCGAGCACCGGATCGCGTTCCCGAACTACCAACGCACCGTCGGCGCCTATATCGATCAGAACCTCACCCTCGGCTGGACCAATGCCACCCGCATGGTGGCGTGTACGCCGCGCGATATTCGCATGCAGACCGCCATGTTCCGCATGCTGCGCCGGATGCCGTGGAAGGGACTGGCCCTGCGCCCCATCATGAAGCCGATCAATCGCGCGGCCAACGCGATCGCCCTCGCCGATTACTGAACGGCCGATGCTGTGCGCCATATCTCAACCGCAAGGCCAACTCTCGGTATTAGTGTGATTATTCTAGAACAATCACACTAGATGGAGTGGCATCATGTCCGACCTGGATATCGTCAAGGCCTTCTACACCACGATCCAGTCACACGACGGAACCTCGGTCAGCGATCTGCTGCACCCGGAACTGGAGGTGCGCGCGGCGCCGGGACTCCCGCTCGGCCTCGGCGGCGCCTATGCCGGACCGCACGACGCCCTGACCCGGCTGTGGGGTGTCGTTCACCAGAACTTCGATATGGCCCCATACGACGAGACCTGCCAGCGCACGACCGACGGAACGGTGGTGGTGACCGGGCACTATCGCGGCACCGCACGCGAAACGGGACGCGAATTCGAGGCGGAATTCGCCCACCTCTGGCAGGTCCGCGACGGCAAACTCTTCCGCCTGCACCAGTACGTCGACACCGCCGTCCTGAACGCGGCGCTGGACTGAAACACCGGACTGTTCGCCGGGCGTTCGGATTCCGTGTACCGGCCATCGATCGGATCGCGACGAGAGCTTCGGCCCACCGTTGCGGAGGGTTCGTGAAAACGGCTGGTCACGTTCATTTTCGTGATCGCTGTTCCCGCTAACGTCGGGCATATCCGAGGGATCGGAGGGCGCGATGCAAGATCGGGATTCGCGATGAGCCGCTACGGGCCGTCGCGCAGGACGGTGTTCGGGGTGCTCGCGGCGACCGCCGCGGTGCCGGGGTTACTGGCGGCGCGCCCCGGTTCGTTTCGGGCGCAACGCGATTCGACCGTGGCCACCGGTCTGGAGGTGGTCACTATCACCGACCGGTCGGTGATAGTGACCTGGAATACCATCGCCCCGGATACCGGGATGCCGCTGCCCGCCGATACCGAATTGTGGATCGGCCCGGCGGATTCGGGCAGGCGGCCGGTGCTCGCCCATTCCGATCCGGCGCCGACCGCCTACCACTACGCCGAGGTCGACGGCCTGGAACCCGGACGTAGCTACCGATTCGAGGCCTGGTCCGGCGGGGTCCGCGCGACGGCCGCCAGGAATGTGACCACCCAACGATCGGGCCGTCCCGAATCCAGCGGTGTTTTCACGACCCTGGTGCCGCCACCGGGCCGGCTGCTGCGAACCTTCGTGCTGGCCAACGATATTCACTATGGGGAACCGGTGAGCGGGCTGGTCCTGCGGAACCGGCCGCGCGGTGTGCGTCAGGATCCCGGCCACCCGCCGTACTCCGAGGTGATGTTGGACGCCACGCTCGCCGACGCACGCGCACACGGCGCAAATCACTTGATAGTCGCCGGGGATCTCACCAACGAAGCCCTGCCGGACGAATGCCGCGGCGTACGCGCGCATTTGGATACCTGGGGCGCGCTGGGCGCGGACTATTTCGTCTGTCGCGGCAATCACGACCGTCCGCACATCGGTCCCGAGTACCGCACCGGACCCGCGGTGCCCGGCTCGGCACACCACGACTGCTGGGGCGCGAATTTCCTGCCGCACCAGGAGCTTCAGGTGCACGAGGTGGGCGGCTTGCGCCTGCTCGGACTGGACACCACCGACCTCGACGCGTCCGGCGGCCGCATCGAGCCGAGGCAGTTCGATCACCTGCGCACCGTGCTGCGCGCCGAACCCGACCGTCCGACACTGGTTTTCGGCCACCATCCGGTCACGAGGGATTCCGCGTTCACCAACCTCGGCGGCCCCGGCTTCGTCCTCGATCGGCGTGCGGCGGCTCGGCTGCAGGAGCTATATCGCACGGCCCCGGGTGTTTTCCTGCAGCACAGCGGCCACACCCACCGGACGCGGCGCAGCACACCCGATATCCCGCTCGATGTCGAATTCCTGGAAGTCGCCGCGGTGAAGGAATATCCGGGCGGCTACTGCCTGCTTCGCGTCCACGAGGGCGGCTACCAGATCAACTTCTACAAGACCCGCACCGATGCCGCCCGCCGCTGGAGCACCCGTACCCGCTGCCAGTATTTCGGTTTGCTGCCCGGATACGCACTCGGCAGCACCGCCGATCGCAATCACGTTGTGCTCCACGATTTTTCGGGCCTCACCGCGGAACGACCGGAGGCCGCCGCGGCGCGTGCGTGCACCGCGGCGGCCCCGGATCGACTCAGATGAGGACCACGCCGATCAAACCACCGACGGCGCCGCCGATCACGCCGCCGATGAAGATGCCGGGAATACAGCCGACGATCAGGAACACCAAACCTACTGCGCAGCCGAGCACTACGCCGATCGGCGCCCCGACGATGACGCCCGCGACACCACCGATGAGGCCGACATCCTTCAACGGCGGCTGCGCCGGATCGGTCGGCGTCACGATCCGCTCCGTCGGGTGCACGGTCATGGTGCTGCCGTCCGGGCTGACGTCCGCGGATACCCGGATGAGGTAACCCGGGGCCTGGAACGCCGTCGGCCAGCGCTCGACCAGCGTGCCGTCATCGGCGGTGATGCTGATGACGTTCCCGTCCGGGGTCAGGTCGAACCTGCCGTTGGTCAGGTGCGTCGTCACGCCCTGGTTGTCCTCGGTCATGGTGGTCGTGTAGCCGACACCGTGTTCGGTTCCGCTCTGCACGGGCACCGCCGGGTCGGCATGCGCGACCGTTGCCGAAATGCTCGTCGCGGCAATGGCGAGCAAAGATGTCGTGACGAATTTCCTGATCCTCATGCGGTCACACCTTTCGGTCGATGCTGGAGGCCAGCACGTCTGGTTGCCACGCGATAGCAGTTCTTGCGACATGACGCCATGTCGCACGCTAATTCCGGATCAGTTATGGGACTGTATCAGCGATTTCCTCTTTCACGATAAAATTTGCCAATTGTTGACCATGATCTTGGTCGATGGCCTGATCCGCGCGATTCGCGCCGAAATTCGAGGAATGAATCGCTCCGGAATTCGTGCCGACGCTGGGCCGGAGGACAACCCGTTGTCACCGCCGCATTTCCCGCGTGGCGCGCGGAGGCGGCACGTAGCCTGCACACGAGCGGGCTATCGGATTACGGACTCGGACCAAGGATGAGGAGATGAACCATCCGCAGGGCGCGCAGTCGCCCGACGACCCACCGCGGGACCCGGCGCAACCGCAGTACCCGATGTGGCTTCAGCTGCTACCCACTCCCGCCGGACCGCTGAGTTCACGGAAAGCCAAGGCCGGTTTGGTCATCGCGCTGGTCGCGGCGCTGGGCATCGTGGTGGCGGCGGCGATCACCGCGGCCGCGCTGCTCACCGCCGAGGGGAAGGGACCGTTCGCCGCCGACGACAAGCGCATCGAACTGGCCATCCACGATTTCTACAATACGTTGGGCGCGAACGGTTTCCAGGCCGCCGCGGCAAAGGCCTGCGCGGCCGATCGCGCGGATTTCGCCGCGCTGCCCGAACAGCAGCGGCGCCAGTTCGCCGCCGCGAAAGTCGACGTGACCATCGATAGAATCGACAACATCGTGATCACCGGCAACAAGGCGACCGCGCACATCACCGGTAGGTTGACATTGACCATGCCGGGGCAGGAACCCGATACCGACACCGCAACCAACGAGCGCCTCACGAAGGAAGATGGAACGTGGAAGGTCTGTTCCGGACAGTCGAGCAAGAACTGATCCGCGAGCTATGAGCTGCTGCGGACCGTCCCGGCGCACGGTTCTCGGCGCCATCGGCCTCGCGGCAATGCTACCGATGCTGAATACGGGAAGGGGTGGCGCACAGGCGAATCCGCTCTTCGCCACGGACCTCGAGGTGGTCACCATCACCGATACCTCGGTGATCTTCACCTGGACGACCTGCTCCCCCGACGCCGCGGGCCGCCCGCTGCCCGCCGATGCCGACGCCGAGGTGTTGCTCGGCCCCGCCGACGGACTCGGGCCGCTCGTGGAGGTCTATTACGACGCCGCCCCGACCCCGTACCACTACGCCGAAATCGGCGGTCTCGAACCCGGGCGCGCATACCGATTCGAGGCCAGGTCGCGGGGCGTACGCGCGACGCCCGCGCTCAATCTCGTCGCCGGAGCTCCCGGAACACCCGAATCCACTGGGGAATTCACCACTTTGACCCCGCCGCCCGGGCGGCTGCTGCACACCATCGCGCTCAGCAACGACGTGCACTACGGCGAGACGATCAGCGGCATCATCGCGGACGGTCTGCCGCCGGGTTTCAGCCAGGACGTGCCGCCGTATCCGGAGGTGATGCTGGCCGCGCTGCTCGACGACGCGCGCGCCCGTGGTGCCGAAAGGTTGCTTGTCGCAGGCGATCTCACCGCCGAGGCGACACCGGAACAGTCGCGGGCGGTGCGCGCCCGGCTCGATTCCTGGGGCGTGCTCGGCCGCGACTATCTGGTCGCGCGCGGCAATCACGACCGGCCGCACATCGGCGCCGACTACGCGGGCTGCCCCGTATACGCGGGCGACCACCGGGACTGCTGGGGCGAACAATTCCTGCCGCGCCAGGAACTCACCGAACATACGCTCGGCGAATTGCGCATCATCGGTTTGGACACCAGCCAGCTCGACGGCTCCGGCGGCAGCATCGAACGCCCGCAGCTGGATCGGCTCGGCGAAATCCTGCGCGCCGATCCGGACCGCCCCACCCTGGTATTCGGCCATCACCCGGTGACCGCCGAATCCGGTCTCACCAATATCGCCGGCCCCGCCTTCGTACTCGACGGGCCGACCAGCGCCGAACTACAGGGCATGTACGAGCGAGCGCCCGGTGTATTTCTCCAGCACAGCGGCCACACCCACCGCAATCGGCGCACCAGGCCGGATGCGAACTGCGCCGTCGAATTCCTGGAAGTGGCGGCGGTCAAGGAGTATCCGGGCGGCTACTCGCTGCTGCGCGTCTACGAGGGCGGATATCTGGTCAACTTCTACAAGACCCGCAGCCCGGGCGCCCGGCTCTGGAGCACGACCACCCGCGGCGAATATTACGGGTTCTACCCGGATTACACGCTCGGCACCTGCGCCGATCGCAACCACGCCGTAGCGCGGGATTTCTCCGGTCTCGTCTGAAATACGAGCGGCCCCGGACCGGCGGGAGGACATCCATCGGTCCGGGGCCCTGCCCGGCAGCGCACCCGTAAATTGGAGCGAGCGGCGGGAATTGAACCCGCGTAAACGGCTTTGCAGACCGTTGCCTCAACCACTCAGCCACGCCCGCTTGCATCCAATTCGCGACGGAGACGGTGACTTTCGGAATTTCACCGTCGCGTCGTGTGATAGATCTTGCCGAATTCGCCCCGGCGCGCCCATCGTTGCGCTCACCGTGATCCGAAGCAGCGTGCAATGATCGGAATATGTCTCGGCCACGCCCACTTCCGTTGGATCCCATCGCGGAGGCGCATCGTCAGTGGAGCGGCCACGGCTGGGGCGACGTGGCCGACGGCATGGCCGCCGTCACCTCACTCGTGCGTGCCCAGCAAATCGTGATGGCCCGGGTGGACGAGGCCTTGAAACCGACCGGGCTCACCTTCTCCCGGTACGAATTGCTCATGCTGCTGAGCTTCAGCAAAACCGGCGCCCTGCCGATGGCGAAGGCCAGCGCGCGGCTGCAGGTCCATCCGACCAGCGTCACGAACACCGTCGACCGATTGGAGGCGGCCGCACTGGTGCGCCGGGTGCCGCACCCCAGCGACCGCCGCGCTACGCTTATCGAAATCACCGACGCCGGAAGGAAATTGGTGGCACAGGCCACCGAGCGCCTGAATGCCGAGGTGTTCTCGATGCCGGGTCTGCCGCCGGACCGATTGCGGACACTGCTGCAATTGCTCGCGGAGTTCCGGCACGCGGCGGGCGACTTCGACGCGGGCGGCCAGGCGGTCCGCTGGGCCGCCGACCCAGCCGACGGCTAGCGCCGGTACCGGCCGGTCCCCTACGCTATCGAGACGACCAACCGGTAACGGTCCGGCATCCAACTAGCGAATTCCCCGCGCGGTCGCCTTGGCAGCGAAGGGGAAAAGGTCCACCATGGAGTCCATGGTGCTGGTCCTGGGGGTGTCGGCGGGCGCTGGTGGCGCACGCGCGATGCTCACGCATTCCGATCAGCCCCACCTCCCCCCGATCGATCGGTGCCAGGTGCCGCGCCGGGCCGGCGGCGGCGTCGAAGAACCGGTTTTCGAGGCGATCCGCCGAATGAGCGCATCCGCCGAACGCCGCGACGAACTCATCACCTCCACCGCCGTCACCTGCCGCTGCACCCTGCACGCCGAGGCCATCCGGGCGACAGCCGGCCGCACCCGCCTGACCATCGTCGACGAGCCGCTCGCCCAACTGCGCTATCTCCGATTCACCGGTCTACTGCCGGACAGCGGTTCGGTAATCCTCTACGACCTGGGCAGTTCCGGTCTCACCGTGACACACGCCGACTGCCGCACCGACACCGTGCTCGCCGGACGCCGCAGCACGGTACTCGGCGGCGACGGCTATGACGCGCTGCTGCGCTGGCAGCTGGCGCGCGGCGGCGTGCTCACCGACAAGATCACCAGCCGCAGGCACCGCGAGGCGCTCAGCAATGCCAGGGTGGTCACCGCGATGGACACCGTCTCCGGCGGCCGGGCCGTGGTCACCCGCAGCGACCTGGCCGAACTGTGCGCGGCGGGTATTCACCACTCGGCGTCGTTCGTGCGGCAGATCATCGAGGAGTCCGGGGTGCAGCCGGAGGCGATGGTGTTGCTCGGCGGCTGCACCCGCAGCCCGAGCATCCGGGAAGCGCTCGCCGAGCTCGTCGATCTGCCGATGATCTACGACCCGGAACCCGAATACGTTTCGGCGCGCGGCGCGGTGCTGCTGGCGGCCGAGCGCCCGATGGGTGACGTGCGGATGGCCCGGGCCAGAGTCGGCGCCGCGCTGCGCGCACCCGGCCCGATGGACCGGCGCAAGGTGCTCGCGGCCGTCGCGGTGACGCTGGCGCTCGGCGCGACCATCGCGGGATTGCTTGCGATGGACCGCAGTTCGGCGCAACCGGCCGAGACCGGCAGCACGCCGACCCCGGTCCGGATCGCGGGCACGCCGAGCGACACCGTCACCAAATAGTTCCCGTTGTGCCGGAACAGAATTCGCTCAGCGGTTGGTGAACTTCGCCGGACGCTTCTCGACGAAGGCGGACATGCCTTCCTTCTGGTCCTCGATGGCGAACAGCGAATGGAACACCCGCCGCTCGAACCGAAGTCCTTCCGCCAGTGTGGTTTCGAAGGCCCGGTTCACCGACTCCTTGGCAATCATGGTGACCGGCAAGGACATCGACGCGATGGTCTCGGCCACCTCCAGCGCGGTGTCGAGCAATTTGTCGGCGGGCACGATCCGGGAGACCAGCCCGGCGCGCTCGGCCTCATCGGCGTCCATATTGCGGCCGGTCAGCACCAGGTCCATCGCCTTGGCCTTACCGATGGCGCGGGTCAACCGCTGTGAGCCGCCGATGCCCGGAATCACGCCGAGCTTGATCTCCGGCTGACCGAATTTCGCGGTATCGGCGGCGATCAGGATGTCACAGATCATGGCCAGCTCGCAGCCGCCGCCGAGCGCGTAGCCCGCGACAGCGGCGATGGTCGGCTTGCGGAACTGGGCCAGCCGGTCCCAGCGGGCGAAGAAATCGTTCATGAACATGTCCATGTACGACTTGGGCTGCATCTCCTTGATATCGGCGCCCGCGGCGAAGGCCCGCTCCGAGCCGGTGATCACCACGGCGCCGATCTCGTCGTCGTGCTCCAGCTCGTCCAGCGCGGCGATTACGTCGTCGAGGACCTGGGCGTTCAGGGCGTTGAGCGCCTTCGGGCGGTTCAGCGTGATCCAGCCGACCCGGCCTTTGCGCTCCAGCAGAATCGTCTCGAACTCGGTCACTAGGCACCCTCTTGATCGGAACGGTCACGGATATCGGTGACGATAGCGGAGAAGTCCCGGTCGGCATCGGTCTGGTTGAACCGGTTGTAGATCTCCGCCGCGAGCAGGCCGAGTTGGCCGTCGATACCGTTGTCGCGCAACGCGTTTGCCGCCAGTCCGAGATCCTTGTTCATCAGCGCGGTGGCGAAACCCGGGCGGTAGTCGTTGTTGGCCGGACTGGCCGGGACCGGGCCGGGGACCGGACAGTAGCTGGTGAGCGCCCAGCTCTGGCCCGATGCGGTGGAGACGACATCGAAGAAGGACTGATGGCTCAGGCCCAGCTTCTCGCCGAGCACCAGGGCCTCGGACAAGCCGATCATGGAAATGCCGAGCAGCATGTTGTTGCAGATCTTGGCGGCCTGGCCGACGCCGGAACCGCCGCAGTGCACCACCTTGGCGCCCATCACCTCCAGCACCGGCAGCGCCGCGGCGAAATCCGCGGCGCCGCCGCCGACCATGAAGGTCAGCGTGCCCGCCGCCGCACCCGCGACGCCGCCGGAGACCGGTGCGTCGAGGGCGCGATGGCCCGCGCCGATGGCCAGCACCGCGGCGGCCTTGGCGTCGGCGACATCGATGGTGGAGCAGTCGACGAACAGCGTGTCCGGTGCGGCCGCCGGGAGTAGTTCGGCGTAGACGTCGAGCACGAGTTTTCCGTTGGGCAGCATGGTGATCACGAGATCGCGATCGCGCGCCGCCGCGGCGGCCGAATCCACAACGGTCGCACCGTCTTTGCGCGCCTGCTCCTGCGCGGCGGGTACCGGGTCGAATGCGAGCACGTCGTGGCCCGCCTTGATCAGGTTGGCCGCCATCGGCGCGCCCATATGTCCGAGGCCTAGAAAGCCGATCTTCATAACCGAATACCTTCCGGAGCAACCAAACCCAGTTCTTTGTCGCCCAACGCGGCGAAGTACGTGTCCACCTCGGCGTCGGTCACCTCGACCAGGCTGGCCGGGGACCACCGCGGGTTGCGATCCTTGTCCACCACCTGGGCGCGGATACCCTCGACCAGATCGTGCGAGGCGAGCGCGGCGATGGATACCCGGTATTCCTCGTTCAGGACCGACTCCAGATCGGTCAGGCCACGGGCGGCTCGCAGGGAGCGCAGCGTAACCTTCAGCGCCACCGGCGATTTCCCGAGAATATCGGTTGCCGCCTTCGCCGCCTCCGGCGCACCGTCGGCCCGCAGTCGCGCGACGATCTCCGCCACCGAATCGGCCGCGTAGCAGGCGTCGATCCACTGCTGTTGCGCGACCAGCTCGGATTCCGGTGCCGCCGAGGCGAATTTGGCGATGGCGATCTCGGCCGTCTCGGTGCGCAGCGTATCCAGCAGGGCCGGAATGTGTTCCGATGCGACGAAATAGTCGGCGAAACCGGCGGCGATGGCGTCGCCCGCGCCCATCCGCGCGGTGGTGAGCGCGATGTGCGTGCCGAGCTCGCCCGGCGCGCGCGAAAGCAGATAGGTGCCACCGACATCCGGGACGAAGCCGATGCCGACCTCCGGCATGCCGACCTTCGATCGTTCGGTGACGATGCGGTGGCTGCCGTGGCCGGAGAGTCCGACGCCGCCGCCCATCACGATGCCGTCCATCACCGCGACATACGGTTTGGGATAGCGGCCGATGAGCGCGTTGAGGATGTACTCGTCGCGCCAGAAGCGGCCGGTCGGCGAATCCGGGCCGGCGACACCGGATTTCGCGTCGGTGTGGATGGCGACGATATCGCCGCCCGCGCACAGGCCGCGCTCCCCCGCCCCGACGACCGCGACCGTGCGGATCGCTTCGTCGTCGGCCCACTCCCGCAGCGCGTGCGTGATCGCAAGCGCCATCGAATGATTCAGCGCATTGATGGCCTTCGGGCGATTCAGGGTGATGAGCCCGAGCCCATCGCGCCGTTCGATCAGGACTTCCGGTTCGTTCACTACGCCGCTCCTACCACCGAGCGGGCGACTACCACCCGCATGATTTCGTTGGTGCCCTCGAGAATCTGATGCACCCGCAGATCCCGGACGATCTTCTCCAGGCCGTATTCGGCCAGATAGCCGTAGCCGCCGTGCAATTGCAGCGCCTTGTTCGCGACCTCGAAACCCGCGTCGGTCGCGAAACGCTTAGCCATCGCGCACAGCTCGACCTTGTCGGGCGCGTCGGCGTCCAGCGCCGCCGCCGCCCGCCACAGCAGCGTCCTGGCCGCCTCCAATTCGGTTCGCATATCCGCCAATTCGAATTGCAGCGCCTGATTCTTCAACAGCGGTTTGCCGAAGGCGTTGCGCCCGGCCAGATACGGCACCGTCCGGTCGAGCGCCGCCTGTGCGCCGCCGACCGAGCAGGCGGCGATATTCAGCCGCCCGCCGTTGAGGCCGTTCATCGCGATGCGGAAGCCGTCGCCCGGATTGCCGAGCAGGTTGGCGGCGGGCACGCGCGCGTCCTCGAAGATCACCTGGCGGGTCGGCTGTGCGTTCCAGCCCATCTTCTTCTCGTTGGCGCCGTATGAGATTCCGGGCGTATCGGCCGGGACGATGAACGCCGAGATGCCGCGCGAACCGGGCTCGCCGGTGCGCGCCATCACCACGTAGACATCGGTGCTGCCCGCACCCGAGATGAATTGCTTTGCGCCGTTGAAGATGTAGTCGTCACCGTCGCGAACGGCCCTGGTGCTCAGGGCCGCGGCGTCGGAGCCGACGCCGGGTTCGGTGAGCGCGTAGCTGCCTAGCGCGTCCATCGCGGTGAGCCGAGGCAGCCAGCGGTTGCGCTGTCTGTCGTCGCCGTACCGATCGATCATCCACGTCGCCATATTGTGTATCGAGATATAGGCGGCGATGGCCGGGCAGCCGGTGGCCAGCTGCTCGAAGATGCGGACCGCGTCCAGCCTGCGCAGGCCTGAGCCGCCGACATCTTCGCGCACATAGATGCCGCCGAGGCCGAGCGGACCGGCCTTGCGCAGCACGTCTACCGGAAAGTGTTTGCGCTCATCCCATTCCAGCGCGTTCGGGGCGAGGAACTCGTCCGCGAAACCGCGCGCGGTATCGCGGATGGCGCGTTCGTCGTCGTCGAGGGCGAACATTGCTCAGTCCATCGTCGGGATGACGAAGGCATTGCTCTCCTTGCGACCGGAGGGCCAACGTTGCGTCACCGTCTTGGTTTTCGTGTAGAAGCGGATCGAATCCGGACCGTGCTGGTTCAGATCGCCGAAGCCGGAACGCTTCCAGCCGCCGAAGGTGTGGTAGGCGATCGGCACCGGGATCGGCACGTTGATGCCGACCATGCCGACCTGCACCCTGGCCGCGAAATCGCGGGCGGTATCGCCGTCGCGGGTGAAAATCGCCACGCCGTTGCCGTATTCGTGCTCGTTGGCCAGGCGCAGCCCCTCCTCGTAGGTCGCGGCGCGGACCACGCTGAGCACGGGGCCGAAGATCTCGTCCCGGTAGATCCGCATATCGGGGGTGACCCTGTCGAAAAGCGTTGCGCCGACGAAGTATCCGTTCTCGCCGCCGTCGACGGTCAGGCCGCGGCCGTCCACCACCAGCTCGGCGCCCTCATCAACGCCGAGCTGGACGTAGGAGTTCACCCGGTCGACGCCGTCCCGGCCCACCAGCGGGCCGAAATCGGCGCCCGGATCGTCGGAGCGGCCGATGTTCAGCTTGTGCACGCGTTCGGTCAGCTTGGCCACCAGGCGATCCGCGGTCTCCTCGCCGACCGGGACCGCCACCGAAATGGCCATGCACCGCTCGCCGGCGGAACCGTAACCGGCGCCGATCAATTGGTCGGCGACATCGTCGAGGTCGGCGTCCGGCATGACGATGGCGTGGTTCTTCGCGCCGCCGAAACACTGGGCGCGCTTGCCGTTCGCGGTCGCGGTCTCGTAGATGTACTGGGCGATCGGCGTCGAGCCGACGAAGCCGACGGCCTTGACCCGCGAATCGTGCAGCAGCGCGTCGACGGCCGTCTTATCGCCGTTGACCACGTTGAAGACGCCCGCGGGCAGCCCGGCCTCGAGAAACAGCTCGGCCAGCCGCAGCGGCACCGAGGGATCGCGCTCGGAAGGCTTGAGCACGAACGCGTTTCCGCATGCCAGCGCCGGACCCGCCTTCCACAGCGGGATCATCGCCGGGAAGTTGAACGGGGTGATGCCCGCGACGACGCCGAGCGGCTGACGCATCGAGTACACGTCGATGCCGGTGCCCGCGCTCTCGGTGTACTCGCCCTTGAGCAGATGCGGGATACCGGCGGCGAACTCCACCACCTCCAGCCCACGCTGGATATCGCCCTTGGCGTCCGCGATGGTCTTGCCGTGCTCCGAAGACAGCAGCGCCGCAAGGGAATCCATCTCATCCTGCACCAGCGTCAGGAACTTCATCAGCACCCTGGCCCGCTTCTGCGGATTGAACGCGGCCCACACCTGCTGCGCCGCTTCGGCATTCGCGACCGCCGCCGCCACCTCGTCCGCACTCGCCAGCGGCACCCTGGCCTGCACCTGGCCGATATTGGGGTCGAAGACATCCCCGAAGTCGCCGGAGGTCCCCGGTACATGCTGTCCACCGATGAAGTGGGTGAGTTCGCGAACCATGCCAGTCCTTTCCTGGGTATCTACGGAGATCCTATAGTTGGATGTCCTAGTAAATAGGGATTGTGATCCATCCCACGACTGCCATGTTGCGAGTGATCGGCAGGTTCAGATGAGTGGTTAAGCCGCTACGACGAACCCGCGTGGGAACAGCGTCATCCGGGGTGGGAACCGGAATCGCCCAGACTAACGCATCCCGCGCCTACCTCGGCGATCCAGTCGTCGTAGCGACGCAACCAATCGCTCGGCGCACCGACACCTCCGAACCTGGCCTGCCGAGCCGAAGCACCGCGCACCAATCGGTCCAGGCCGGACTACTCCTCTGGTCCGAGTTCGACGACCGTTCCCGGGTGCGCGAGGGATGCGACGGTGATCCGGCCGCCCTTGGCCTGTTCGATGAGCTGACCCTGCCAGGCGACGAAGCATGAGGCGATTTCGCTGTTGTACGCACGGTTCAGCACCGGGGCCAGCACCTTGGCGAGATCGCCCTCGGCGGCGATGAGCTGGTCGCGGTACGGGCCGTAGTACGGCAGAATGGCTTGCAGGACAACGGCTTCCACGCCCTGCACCTTGGCGATGATCGGGTCCAGCACCGGCTGGTACCGCGCGATGACGGGTGCGATCTCCGCGAGCACCGGGCCTGCCAATTGCAGAATCGGTTGGTACACCGAGCCCAGTGCGAATGCTTCCGAGGAGAATGGACCTGCCAGCGGGGCCAGGCCGATGAGCGAGGCCAGCCCACCCTGCTGTTTCGGGGCGGGCCAGCCGAGCGGGCACGGCGGCTGGGTGTTGGCGGGGGTGGCGGCGAATGGCCCCGTGGCCAGCGGCACCGAAGTGTTCGGCCCGGATGCGCCAGGTGAGGTATTCAGCGGGACAGCGTTATTCGGTGCGCCCGGTGATGTGCCCAGCGGCACCGCGTTGCTCGGCGCACCGGGCGAGGTCCCCAGCGGCACAGCGCTACTCGGGACACCGGAACCGGGTGCGATCGCCACCGCGGCGGGTGCGCCGTGCGGGGCCGCAGGGGCGGGCGCAGCGGGAACGGGTTTCGGTTGACTGGGCGGTGCGGCCGGAACCTGTTGGGCCGGAGCGGCGTTCGCGGACACATCGGCGGCCCGCTCCTGCGTGACCACCACGGTGGCGACCTGATCGCCATGGCGGACGGTCAGCGCGGTGACCGCTACGGCACTGCCGACGACGGTGAGCGCGGCCACCGCACGGATGGCCGCGGCCAGCGCCGGGCGCCGGGTGGTGCTGGAAGTCATCGGACCGTACTCCTTAATTCGTCGGTGGCACAGACTGTTTCGGGGCAGGCGCGGCGGGTTCGAAGATGCCCTCCAGATGCCAGACGCCGGTGAATCCGTTGAACGGTCCGCCGACGATCAGGCTGGTCCACTGCAGGGTGAAGCGCCGGGATCCGGGGTCGTAGCTGCCGGTGGCGGAGGGTCCTTGGGCGGCATCGGATTTCGGCTTGTCGAACCACTGCTGCGCGACCCAGTCCCAGACCTTCTGCACCTGTTCGGCGCCCGCCACCTGGGCGGCCTGTTTCTCCGGCGGTTTGGGCGCGCCCTGATTGAATTCCTGGTCGTTCCAGGACGCCGCCCAGGACGAGAGGTCGGCGGTGAGCTTGCCGTTGTCGTTCACCACGGTCGGTGGCGGCACCCGCCGCTGAGTCTGCGGATCGGTCGGATTGGTGGAGATCCCGAACTCGACGGCGAAGAACTTGGTGGGTTTGGTTATCGAGGCCGAAAGCGAATTACCCTGGACGAAGCCGGGTTTGGGTTCGCTCTGATACCCGCCGACGCGCAGGCCGCCCGCGGTGCCCGGTTCGAGCAACGTCGTCGCGCCGCCCTGCGCGGGCGAGTCACCGTTGGGCATGTACGGACCGTGCTCCGGTGTGCCACCCGGCTGCACCATCCGGAACCAGGTGCCGCTCACCGTATCTCCGGATACGGCACCCGGCGTGAACCGCAGCAGTCCGATCAACTGTTCCGGCCCGGAGGGCGCGGATGTATCTTTCGAGCACCCGGTCACCAACAAACCCACCATAAGAAGAACACCGCATATCGCCCGCCGAACACCACCGGCTCTGCCGCTCACTGTGATTCACCTCCGCGTACGATCCGGCGCGGCCTGATTCCCGCGGTCGCGAGCACAAGGACGAGCGCGCCCGGAATCAGGTAGAACCAACCGATGCCGCGAAAGGCCTTGAACCCCAGCGATTTTGTCGAATCATTCAGCGCGACAATGGCATCGAAATTGTCGACGTTGTCGTTCATCGCACCGATCAGCGCCGCGAAGCGGGAAGTCATCGGCTGCCAGTCGGATTCGAGTGCGGTGATGCCCGCTAGCTCGGCATCGGGGTGGGCGGTGCGGACAGCGGCGGTGAACCTGCTGTTCAGCTCGCCGTCGGCCGCGACCAGGGTGACGAAGTAGCCCTGGACCTTGCGCACCTCCGACTGGGTGAGGATCGACCGGAACCCATCGATCAGCGGTTGCGCGGCGGGTGCGGCCGGGAAGAGCCGACCGGCGAACGGCACCGCGATCAGGATGAGCGCACCGAATACGGCCACCGCCCGCCATACCGTGGTCCGCCGACCGGCACCCGCACGCCGCAAACCCAGGATTCCCGCACCGGCGATGACCAGACCCGGCAGCGCGAGCAGCCAGGGCAGTGAGCCGAAAGGTGCTGTCGCCGAAAGTTTTTCATAGTTCGCCCGATTGGCGTCAATCGTATCGATCATCGCGGACATATCGGAATCGATCGCCGGATACTCCCGGACGAAGGTATCGATTCGCTCGTAGTGCCCTGGCACCTGATCGCGCGCTTGCAGCGCAAGGACATTCGTGCGCGCGTCGGCCAGCACCCGCAGGTCGGCACGATAACCGTCGACGCTCGGCTGCGTCACATACGGCCGGAACGCATCGATCATGGCCTCGCCCCTGACCGCGCGGGGGAACATCGCGGTCACGATCGGCGTCACCACCAGCAGCGCGCCCAGCACGATGAGCACGAGAAAGGGCCAGCGCGTACCTGCCCGCGCGGGTGCGCGCTCGACGCTCGACACATAGTCGGCGTATGCGGGAAGCCCGGATGCCGACGGCGGGGCCGTCATTCGCGATTCCGGCCGACGAGCCGGTCGGCGTTGAAGAAGACGCCCGCCGCCACCACCGCGACGATGAGCAGCACCGGCACCAACCACACCGGCGGGCCGTCTTCGCGCGGCACCGAGATCGTCTTGGTCGCCAACACCGGATCGGCCTGTTTGGGCTGGTTCACCGCTTGGGCCAGCAGCGGCACGGCCTGCGCCGGAGCCGGACCGGGCACATCAGCCGCGGGCGCGGCCGGACCAGCAGCCGCCGGACCAGCAGGCGCCCCGGGCGCGGCCGGACCAGCCGGAGCCGCAGGCGGATTCGCGATGGGCTGTGCCGCGGGCGCGGCCTGCGCGCCCCGATACTGCCCGGCCAGATGCCACAGCCCGGTGAAGTTGTTGAACGGGCCGCCGACGATCTGGCTCGTCCACTCGATGACGAAATTCCCCGCGCCATCGATGGTTCCGCCGAGCCTGCTGGTCTTGCCTGGCAGTCCGCCGCCGGGTTTCGGGGAGCCCTGGTTGAACACCTGGTTGTTCCAGGTGACGCCGAGGCTGCTCAGGTCGCCGGACAGCTGCCCGCCGTCGCTGAACAGCTGCGGCAGCCCGGTCGCCGCGCCGGTCTGCGGGTCGGTGGGGTTGGTCGCGGTGGCGAAGTCGACACCGTAGAACCGGACCGGCGTCGTCACCCGACCGGATTGCGCATTGCCCGCGGCGTCGAAGGCGGCCGCGGGTTGCGGCTGATATTCGCCGCTGACCAGGCCGCCGTCGGTGCCCGCCGCCAGCGGTGTCACCGTCTGGTCGCCGCAGCGGGAGTCGCTGTTCTGCAGGTAGGGCCCGTTCGCGTCGCCGGTCGGCAGAATCATCCGGAAGAAACTTCCGGTCACCACGCCGTTTCCGCAAACGCCTGGCGCGAGCGCGAACAGGCCGTTGAGCGGGGTGGGTTCGGCATGTGCGAGCGGTGCGGACAGACCGGCGATGCCGAGCGCGGCGCACGCGGCCACCAGCCGAAAGGAGATTCGCCCCATGGTGATCGACCTTCTGATTCGAGACAGCGGACGGATAAGGGGTTTTTCGAGAAAGCACACTTATCGCAACTCGAGTCCCGCGGAATGTCGCGAGTTGTCGTCAGGCTGAGTGAAACCCGTGTCGCCTGGCGATGTGACAGCTGTCACCGTAGAATTACTTTGACGTCCTAGTATCGGGCGCCAAAGAGGACTCGCCGGAGGAACCCGTGGCCGATACCGCGCTGCACACGCCCGAAAATCCCGTCCGCTTCGTCACCTCGGCCGCACTGTTCGACGGTCATGACGCGGCCATCAACATCATGCGCCGCATCCTGCAGGCGCAGGGTGCGGAGGTGATCCACCTCGGCCACAACCGCTCGGTGCGCGAGGTGGTCGACGCCGTGCTCACCGAGGATGCCCAGGGCGTCGCGATCAGCTCGTATCAGGGCGGACACGTCGAATATTTCGAATACCTGGCCGAAGCGCTGAAAAAGGCGGGGGCCGAACATGTCCGGATCTTCGGCGGGGGCGGCGGGGTGATCGTCGCCGAGGAGATCGCGCGGCTCGCCGAATCCGGGGTGACCGTCTTCTCCCCCGAGGACGGTCAGCGGCTGGGCCTGCCCGGCATGATCAATCAGCTGATCCGCGCCTGCGATATCGACCTTTCGGCGAAACCGCCTACGGCGGAAGCCATTCTGTCCGGTGAGCGGGCGGCTCTCGCCCGCGCGATCACCTGCCTGCAGCAGGACGCGCTGCCCGAGCAGACCCGTGCGGCACTCGAGCGGGCCGCCGCGGCCCGCACCGTTCCGGTGCTCGGCATCACCGGCACCGGCGGCTCCGGAAAGTCCTCGCTCACCGACGAATTGGTGCGCAGGCTGCGCTCGGACCAGCAGGACAAGCTGCGGGTCGCCATCCTCGCCGTCGACCCGACCCGCAGGCGCGGCGGCGGCGCACTGCTCGGCGACCGGATCCGGATGAACGCGCTGGACGGCGAGCACATCTACTTCCGCTCCCTGGCCACCCGCGGCGGCCGCGAGCTGCCGAACGGTATCGACGGCATCGTAACCGCTTGTAAGGCAGCGGGTTACGACCTGATCATCCTGGAGACGCCCGGTATCGGGCAGGGCGACGCCGCCGTCACCGACCATGTCGACCTGGCGATGTACGTGATGACGCCGGAATTCGGCGCGGCATCCCAGCTGGAGAAGATCGACATGCTGGATTACGCGGATGTGGTGGCGATCAACAAGTTCGAGCGCCGCGGCGCGGCCGACGCGCTGCGCGATGTCGCACGCCAGCTGATCCGCAATCGCGAGCAGTTCGGCGCCGCACCGGAGGATATGCCGGTATTCGGCACCAGCGCGGCGACTTTCAACGACGACGGGGTCACCGCGCTGTATCAGCACCTGATGGATGTGCTCGCAGACAAGGGACTACAGCTACAGCCGGGTGTGCTGCCCCGGGTGAACACCAAGGTGTCCACCCGGTTCGCGCAGATCATTCCCCCCGCGCGGGTGCGCTACCTGGCCGAGATCGCCGATACCGTGCGCGCCTACCACGCCGAGACGGCCGCGCAGGTCGTTGTCGCGCAACGGGTTCAGCGGTTGGAGCAGGTGGCGGCCGAACTTCCCGACGACGCGGCCGTCGCCGAGCTCGCGGCTCAAGCCCGCACCGAGCTCGCAGCGGACAATGCCGCGCTGCTGGCCGAATGGCCCGCGCTCGCCGAATCGTATCGGGGCGAGGAGCAGGTGGTCCGGGTGCGGGACCGCGAGATTCGCACACCGATGCGCCGGGAAACCCTGTCCGGCAACACTATTCCGCGCGTCGCGCTCCCCCGGTTCACCGATCACGGTGAGCTGCTGCGCTTCCTGCGCGCGGAGAACCTGCCCGGCCGGTTCCCGTACACCGCGGGCGTCTTCCCGTTCAAGCGGGACAACGAGGATCCGGCCCGGATGTTCGCCGGCGAGGGCGACCCGTTCCGCACCAATCGCCGCTTCAAAGTGCTGAGCGAGCACTCCGACGCGAAACGGCTTTCGACGGCGTTCGATTCGGTGACGCTGTACGGCCACGATCCGGCCGAGCGCCCCGACATCTACGGCAAGGTGGGCACCTCGGGCGTCTCGATCGCCTCACTGGACGATATGAAGGCGCTCTACGACGGCTTCGACCTGACCGCGCCGACCACCTCGGTCTCGATGACCATCAACGGTCCGGCGCCGACCATCCTCGCCTACTTCCTCAACACCGCGATAGATCAAGCGCTGGAACGCTTTACGGCCGCCGAGGGTCGGGAGCCGAATGCGGACGAGGCCGCCGAGATCCGGGCGCGCACGCTGGCCACCGTGCGCGGCACCGTGCAAGCCGACATCCTCAAGGAGGATCAGGGGCAGAACACTTGCATCTTCTCCACCGAATTCAGCCTGCGCATGATGGCCGATATCCAGGAATGGTTCGTGCGCAACAGCGTTCGCAACTTCTACTCGGTATCGATCTCCGGGTACCACATCGCCGAGGCCGGTGCGAATCCGATCAGCCAGCTCGCGTTCACGCTGGCCAACGGATTCACCTATGTGGAGGCATATCTCGCGCGCGGTATGCACATCGACGATTTCGCGCCGAATCTGTCGTTCTTCTTCTCCAACGGGATGGATCCGGAGTATTCGGTGATCGGCCGGGTGGCCCGGCGCATCTGGGCGGTGACCATGCGAGATCGCTACGGCGCCAACGACCGTTCCCAGAAGCTCAAGTACCACATCCAGACCTCCGGCCGGTCGCTGCACGCACAGGAGATGAGCTTCAACGACATTCGCACCACGCTGCAGGCGCTCATCGCCATCTACGACAACTGCAACAGCCTGCACACCAACGCATATGACGAGGCGGTGACCACCCCCACCGAGGAATCGGTGCGCCGGGCGCTGGCCATCCAGCTGATCATCAATCGCGAATGGGGTGTCGCGATGAACGAAAATCCGCTGCAGGGCAGCTTTCTCGTCGATGAGCTCACCGATCTGGTGGAGGAGGCGGTGCTCGCCGAATTCGAGCGGATCAGCGAGCGCGGCGGCGTGCTCGGCGCCATGGAGACCGGATATCAGCGCGGCCGCATCCAGGATGAGTCGATGCGTTACGAGCAGCGCAAACACGACGGCTCGCTGCCGATTATCGGCGTCAACACCTTCCGCAACCCGCACGGTGAACCGCACCGGGAGCTCGAGCTGGCGCGCGGCACCGAGCAGGAGAAACAGTCCCAGCTGCGCCGCGTTCGCGAATTCCAGCAGCGGCACCGTGACGCCGCGCACGCGGCGCTGGCCCGGCTGGAGGCGGTCGCGCGCACCGACGAGAATATTTTCGAGGTGCTGATGGACGCGGCGCGGGTCTGTACCTTACAACAGATCACCGACACTTTCTTCACGGTTGGGGGCCAATACCGCCGAAATGTGTGAGAGCCTTCCGGCGGCGCGACACATCGTGTGACAATCGGGCCATCGACGCAGTGTTGCGAGCGGGATGGCATGGCATGAATTTCCCGGATATCCGAATCATCGACGCGCATATCCACCAGTGGGATCCGTTCACCACCCCACGGGATTTCAGTACGCTGGCCAAATTGTTCCGGTTGCTGCCGATTCCCGTGGAGTTCGCAACCCTGCTGGCACCGCGGCGGGACCGTGAATTCGCGGGCGACCCAACGCCTTTTCTGCATCCGTATCTGCCGCCGGACTATCGCGCCGACGCGGCCGACGTTCCGGTGGATACCGTGACGCATATCGAGGTGGAATGGGCGGGCGCCGACCCGCTGGCCAAGGCCGACGAAACCGGCTGGGTGGCCCGGCTGCCCTTCGATCGGGACGGGCCGGAGCTGGGTGCGATCGTCGCGGGCGCGGATCCGGCGGCGCCGCGATTCGCCGAACTGCTCGACGCGCACCGGGCCGCCTCGCCACTGGTCTGCGGTATCCGCACCATGGTCGCGCACCATCCCGACCCCGGCGTCCGGTCCTTCACCAAACGCGAAAGCGCGCTCACCACAAGGGAATTCCTTTCCGGATTCGGCATATTGGCCGAATATGAGCTGTCCTTCGAGGCCTGGGTGTACTCGCATGCGCTGCCGGAGGTGACGGCGCTGGCCGAACGCTATCCGGAGGTCTCGATCGTGCTCGACCATCTCGGCACGCCCGCGGGCATTTTCGGTCCGGTCGGCAAGCGCACCGGGACCAATCCCGGGCTGCGACGCGAATTGTTCGTCCGCTGGCGCGACGATCTGGCGGCGCTGGCCGCGCAGCGCAATGTGGTGGCGAAGGTGAGCGGGCTGATGATGCCTATCCTCGGCCATCCGGTGCCGCCGCGCGGCATGCCGACACCGGTGAGCGCGCTGCTCGACCGGATCGCTCCGCTGGTCGAGCACGCGCTGGACGTCTTCGGCGCCGAGCGGCTGCTGTGGGGTTCGAATTTCCCGGTGGACAAGCCGATCACCAGCATCGGCAACAGCATGCGGACCATCGCGGCGGCGATCACCGGCCACGGCGGCGGCCCGGCCGAACTCGAACAGGTCTTCCGGCGGACCGCGCAGCGGACTTACCGGATCGTTTCGGCGGCATAGCGTTGCGCGCCGATGGGTAGTTATACGGAACGGGTCGGCCGTCCTTCCCCGGCGACCGACCCGGCCAGGCACTGGGAGGGACCGATGAACGCATCGACGACCGATCACGAGATCATCGTGGTGGGGGCCGGATTCTCCGGTATCGGCGCCGCGATCAAACTGCTGGCGGCCGGATTCGACGATTTCATCATCGTCGACGATGCCGACGGCGTCGGCGGCACCTGGCACTGGAACACCTATCCCGGTATCGCGGTGGATATTCCGTCGTTCAGCTATCAGTACTCGTTCGAGCAGCGGTCGAACTGGTCGCGGGTGTACGCGCAGGGGCACGAGCTGAAGGCGTACGCCGAATCCTGCGTCGACAAGTACCGGCTGCGACCGCGAATCCGCCTGTCCACCACGGTGCTCGGCGCGGAGTTCGACGAGGATCTGCACCGGTGGCGGCTGCGCACCGACCGCGGCGAGCTGACGGCCCGCTTCGTCATCAGCGCGACCGGCGTGCTCACCCGGCCCAAACTGCCCGATATTCCGGGCGTTTCGGAATTCGGCGGAACAACCATGCACACCTCGCGCTGGGATCACGCCGAGGATCTGCGGGACAAGCGGGTCGCGATCATCGGCACCGGCGCCTCGGCGGTGCAGATCATCCCGGAGATCGCGCCGAAGGTACAGCGGCTCACCGTCTTCCAGCGCACGCCGATCTGGTGTCTGCCGCGCCCGGACGGCCCGCTGCCGCCCGCGGTGCGGCGGCTGCTGCGCCTGCCCGGCGGGCGCACGCTCACCCGGTTGCTCAGCCAGGCCTACGTCGAGCTGACCTTCCCGATCTCCGCGCACTACTACGACACCGTGCCGGCCGCCGCGCTCGGCGAGCGGTCCGGACTCGCGCATCTGCGCCGCCAGGTCCATGATCCGGCGATCCGGGAAAAGCTCACGCCCCGTTACGCTTTGGGGTGTAAGCGGCCGGGCTTCTCGAACGACTACCTGCCCACCTTCAACCGGCCGAACGTGGTGTTGGAGACCGATCCGATCGAACGGATCACCGCGGGCGGCGTGCGGACCGCGACGGGTACCGAGCACGCGGCCGACGTGCTCATCCTGGCCACCGGATTCAAGGTGATGGAATCGGGCAATATGCCGACCTACGATCTGCGCGGCGTCGGCGGCCTCGATCTCGAAAAGTGGTGGGACGAGCACAGATTGCAGGCCTACGAGGGGGTGAGCGTGCCCGGCTTCCCGAATTTCTTCTCCATCATCGGGCCATACGGTTACAACGGCGCCTCGTATTTCACCCTGATCGAGAACCAGACCCGGCATATCCTGCGCTGCCTGCGCCACGCCCGCACCAGCGGCGCCACCCTGGTGGAGGTGACGCAGGAGGCCAACGACCGCTTCTTCCGGGAGATGCTGTCCCGCCGCGGCGGTCAGGTGTTCTGGCAGGACAGCTGCGCGCTGGCCAACAGCTACTACTTCGACAAGCACGGCGATGTGCCGTTGCGCCCCACCACCACCGTCGAAGCGGCCTGGCGCAGTGGGCATTTCGATCTCGGCGATTACCGCTTCGAGAGCGCCTCCCGGTAGTCGGGACGCCGGGAGATCTGCGAAACACTCGCGGCGACAACAAGATTCAATGCGAGCGCGAGCAACCCGCCGTTGACCCCGAACAGCGGATCACGTCCCGCCGCGTGCAGGCCGAGCACAGTGGCGCTGCCTGCCACCAGGCCCGCCGTCACACCGAGCGTGGTGAGCCTGCGCCAATACAGCCCGAGCAGCAGGGCCGGAACCAGTTGCGCCATACCCTCGTACGACAGCACCGACAGGTTGACCAGGACGCTCGGCGAGAACAGCGCACCGCCCAGCGCCACCGCGCCGACCACCAGGCAGACGAGCTGGGACAGTCCACGCTGCCGCCGATCCTGTTCGCCGCCGTGCAGACCGCCACCCAGAACCGTTCTGCCCCACAGTGTTCCGATCGAGACCAGAAATACGCTCATCGGCACGATGGCCGACAGCGCGCCAGCGATCCCGATCACCGCCACCGCCGCGGGCGGCAGCGAGTCGGTGACCAGCTCGAACAGCGCGAGATCCGGATTCTTCAGCCCCGGCACCACGAACAGCGCCGCGAACCCGATCACCACCGGAACAAGCAGCAGCAGCTGATACCAGGGCAGCATGATCGAATTGCGCCGCAGCGCATTGGGACCGGATGCCGAGAGGTATCCGGCGACCGTCGTCGGGAAGATGCCGATCGTCACGACGTTCAGCAGGATCGTCGAAATGAACCAGCCCGCGCCGAACGTGCCGCCGCCCGCACCGGGAAAGGTCAGCCAGTGCGGCTTTTCGGCAACCATGCGATCCAGCAGCGCGCCGACTCCGTCGAAGTAGTGCAGCGGCAGGTAGATCGCCAGGAATACCACGCTGAGCACCGCGAGCCCGTCCTTCAGCACGCTCACCCACGCCGAGCCGCGCAGCCCCGAGGACAGGATGAAAACCTCTGCGACCACGAAGGATACGATCGCGGCCACCCGAAGATCCACTGCGCCGTACGACATCGCGTGCACGACGACACCCATGCCCTGGATCTGCAACTGCACGTAGGGAATCAAGAAGACGGTGCTGATCAGGGCGACCAGAATGCCCAGCGGCCGGGAGCGGTAGCGGTGCTCGGCGATATCGGCGATCGACACCAATTGATGCCTGGCGCAATAGGTCCAGATCAGCGGGCCGACGCAATAGGCGACCGCGAGTCCGGTGCTCAGATAGGCGATCAGATAGAAGATCGGCACCCCGTACCGGTAGGACCAACCGGCCGCGCCGAGGAACGAGAAGCTGGTGTAGGTCTCCCCCGCCATCAGCAGCAGCACGAATATCGTGCCGAGCCCGCGTCCCGAGACCGACCACTCCGACATCGACCTGACCCGGCCACGACCGGACAACACGCCTACCGCGACGGTCGCGACCATGGCGGCGGTGAACAGCGTGACGGCCACGGCGCGGTCGGTCATCCGCGCTCCTCGGGGTCGGCGTCGGCGGGCACGTATTCCGGTGCGCCGCTGCGATATGCCGGATCGAACCTGGCGGCCACCGCGACGATCGGCCCGGTGAGCGCGGTCACCGCGATGAGATAGGCGATCAGGAACGGGATCCCGAACACCCGCGGTTCGATTCGGTTGGCCACCAACGGCGCCAGACAGTACAGCAGCCCGGGCAACAGCAGCAGCCACATCGCCGCGCCGCGACGGCGCAGCGGGAACGAGCCGCCGGTAGGTATCTGCTCGGCCATGCCCCTCGCTCTCGTTTCGGTGGACATCCGAAGGCTAGCCGGGTGGGTTGGTCACGCCGTGACGAGCAGGGTCCGGAATCCGCGAATCGCGAATTCCGGGCGGCGGACCGGTTCTTCGGCGAGCCGCAGCCCCGGCAGCTGCCGGGTCAGCTCGGCGAGCGCGGCGGTGACCTCGACGCGGGCCAGCGCCGAGCCGAGGCAGTAGTGGATGCCCGCGCCGAAACCGAGGTGCGGGTTGGGGTTTCGGGTGATGTCGAGGCGGTCCGGGTCGGCGAAGACGAGCGGGTCGCGGGCCGCCGCGCCGAGCAGGGCCGCGATCCGGTCGCCCGCCGCGAGACGATGGCCCGCGATGACGGTGTCGGCGGTCGCGGTGCGGACGAATATCTGCAGCGGCGAGTCGTAGCGGATGAGTTCCTCGGTGGCGGTGTCGACGAGGTCCGGCCGGTCGATCAGCCGCTGCCACTGGTCCCGATGGCACAGCAATGCGTTGACGCCGTTGCCGATCGCGTTGACGGTGGCCTCGTGCCCGGCCATCAGCAGCAGGACGGCGGTGGCGACCAGCTCGTCGTCGGTGAGCCGCCCGCCGCCCGCATCGGTGACCGCCACCAGCTCGCTCAACAGATCCGGGCCGGGCCGCGTCCGGCGGGCCGCCACCAGGCCGCGCAGATAGTCGACGAATTCCGTTGCGGCGCTTTCCGCTTGCGCGCGGCGCGCGGCGGGCGGGTCGGGCTCGTACATCTTCACGATCGTGTTCGACCACGGCCGCAACAGCCCGCGATCGGATTCGGGCACGCCGAGCAACTCCGCGATCACCGCGACGGGCAGCGGCCCCGCCACCGTCTCCAGCAGGTCGGCCGCGCCGTGCGCGCGGATCGCCGCGGCCAACTCCCCCACCAGCGCCTCGGCCAGCCGGTACACCGCGGGCCGCAGCCGCGCCACATGCCCGCGGGCGAATGCCGACGCCACCAGACCGCGCAGCCTGGTGTGCCGGGGTGGTTCCGTCTCCAGCAGCGAATTACGGTGCAGCAGATTGAAATTCGGGAACTCCGCGGCCGGTTCGGCATCGGTCCAGATCCGCCCGAGAGCCCGATCCCGCAGCACCTGCGCGACCGCCGCATGCGAAACCGCCACCGCCATGCCCAGACCAGGATGGGCATGCACCGCCCCGCGCTCCCGCAGCCGGGCGAACCGCGGATAAGGATCGGCCAGGAACTCGGCGTCCCGCGGATCGAATGGCAATTCCTCCGGACTGGTCACGACCGACGGTGCTGCGTCCATTGGTTCCTTGCTTCGCTCGGCCACGGGCACCACTGTAAAGGCCGGGCACCGAGGATCGGGCTGGCCCGATCCTCGGCCGGTCCGGCGCCGTAACCGGCCGAGGTCCGCAATGGATTACCTTACGGCTGGAGGCGGTGTAGATCGCGCGGGAAAAGCGTTGTGTAGCGGATGTTTTCGATTTCCAGCAGTCTGGCGACCCAACGCTCGAGACCCAACGCGAAACCACCGTGCGGCGGCATCCCGTGTTCCATCGCCGCCAGATACGGCCCGTAATCCGCCGGGTCTTGGCCGCGTGCGGTGAGCGCGGCCAGATAGTCGGCGTGGTTGTGCAGGCGCTGGCCGCCCGTCACCAGTTCCAGGCCGCGGAACAGCAGGTCGAACGAGTTGGTCCAGCGCGGTTCGTCCGGTTGCGGATGGGTGTAGAAGGGTCGCTTCACCGCCGGATAGCCTTCCACTGCAAGGAAATCCGAGCCATAGGTGGTCTTCGCCCATTCGCCGAGGAAGCGCTCGTGTTCCGGGGCGAGGTCCGGCTCGTCCGGTGCGGCGCCGACCAATTCGAGTGCCGCACGGAAGTGCAGCACCGGAATCCGGTCCGGCACAACAGGTAACCGCGCACCCAGCATTTCCACCGACGCGCCCGCCCGTTCCGCGATCCGGTCGAGCATCGCGGCCAGCGTGCCGCGCAGCAGCTCGATAACGTCACGATGGTCGGTGACGAAGCCGAATTCGGCGTCCAGCGAGGTGTATTGGGCGAGATGGCGGGCCGTGTCGTGCGGCTCGGCCCGGAATACCGGCCCGGTCTCGTACACCCGCTCGAAGACACCGACCAGCATCTGCTTGTACAGCTGCGGCGACTGCGCGAGATAGGCGGTGGAGCCGAAATAGTCGAGCGGGAAGACGTTCGCACCGGATTCGGTGGATTGCCCGACGATCTTCGGCGTCGCGACCTCGGTGAAGCCGTTACCGTCCAGGTGCTCCCGGAATCCGGCCAGCGAGGCGGCGGCGATGCGCCACACGGCCTGCCTTCCGGGGTGCCGCCAGGTGAGCCCGGCATGGTCGAGCACCGTCGGCAGGGTGGCCCGCAGGGTCGGCCGCCACAGATCGACCGGTTGTTGCCGGGCGGGCGCGCACAGCGGGTGAATCGACGGCTCGACCACCTCGACACCGCCCGGCGCCTTGGGGTTCGCGAGCGCCGTCCCGGTCACCCGCACCGCGGTCTCCTCCGAAAGACCCGAAACCTGTTCGCGCACAGCCGGATCGGTCACCACGACCTGTGACTGCCCGGTGCGGTCCCGGATGACGACGAACGTCACCGCCGCCAGTTGTCTGCGGCGGTGGATCCAGCCCGCCAACGTCACCGGCCTGCCCGCAACGGCGGGCAATTCCGCGCAAAGGGTGCGCGACATCATCTTTCACCTCCTGGTTCGCTGTCCCCGGGAGGTGTGGGCGATCGGGTAGCTCGCGGTGCCACCACACCTTCGCGACGAAATCCGCCGCCTCGAATGGTCGTTGGGCACGGTGACCGGCCGCCGCGGCTCGGAGTTCGTCACGCTCGTCGGCGCCGCGACCCCGATGTTAACCCCGTGCCGCCGTCACTGTCGCCACCTTTTCCGGCGCGTTCGGCCGGCCCGCGGTCAAGCGACGGTTCGGCGGACGCAGCAGCCAGGACGTGCCGGTCAGCACGAGCATCGGCACGAGGAACCACAGCTCGGACAGGGCGTAGTCCCTGGTCAGATGGGAGACCATCGCGCCGGTGTACACGAAAACCGTTCCGGCGTAAGCCCATTCCTTGACCAGCGGGAAGCCGGGGGCCAGCAGCGCGGCCGCGCCGAGCAACTTCCAAACACCCAGCAGCACCAGGAAATACGTCGGATAGCCGAGGTGGTCGGTAATGCCGGTCACGAACGGGATTCGCTGAATATCCCATTCGCCGCCGACCGCGAGCTCGGCCGCGACCAGCGCCGTCGCGGCCCAATAGCCGATAAGTCGAATGTTCATGTCGGTTCTTTCGTTGTGTCTCAATTGGATTCGAAGACGGCGAGGTCGAGCGCGCGCAGTCGATCCGGGTCGGCGATGATGTCGATTTCGGCGATCCGGTCCCCCGCGAGATGGAATGCGAGCACCGTTGCGAGCCGCCCCCGGGGCGCGACGATCGCGCCGACCGCGCCGTCGACCAGGGCGAGCCGGGTGAATCGAGCGGCCCGGCCGCCGAAGGCGCGCGCGGCCGGTGCGACGGCATCGCGTCCGCGCAGCACCGTGGGTGTTCCGGTGGGCGCGGCCGTCGCGTCGGCGCGCACCTCGACGTCCGGGTCCAATACCTCGATGAGCCCGGCGAGATCGCCGCCGCGGGCCGCGTCGAGGAAGCGGTCGACCACGCGCCGCTGCGTGCCGATCGCGGCCGGATCGCGCGGATCGGCCCCACGCACCCGGCGGCGGGCGCGGGCCGCCAGCTGCGCCGCCGCATTCGGCGACCGGCCGACGATCGGGCCGATCTCGGCATACGGCAGGTCGAACAGATCGTGCAGTACGAAGGCGAGCCGCTCGGCGGGCGCGAGCGTATCCAGCACGACCAGCAGCGCCAACCCCACCGAATCGGCAAGCACCGCTTCCTCTTCCGGTGTCATCGGATGCTCGCCGACCGGCTCGGGTACGTCGATGCCGACCGGATCCTCGCGCCGCGACCGCCGCGCGCGCAACATATCCAGGCACACCCGGCCGACCACGGTGGTCAGCCAGCCGCCCAGATTGTCCACCGATGCGGTATCGGCGCGCCGCCAACGCAACCACGCCTCCTGCACCGCGTCATCCGCCTCGCTCGGCGAACCGAGCATCCGATAGGCCATCGCCCGCAGCCGCGGCCGGAACTGTGTGAACCGGTCTTCGTACGCGTCCACCTGGCCCTCCAACCCTCGTCTTCGTTTGTCCCCCATATGGATGACGAATGGAATGGCATCGATATGACCGGCGAACCCGCAGCCCCGGCCCGCCCTGCTGAATCTGCTCAGTGCGCCTGGCGGATCCGCTCGATGAGAGTGCCACGGGCGGTGGCCAGCGACGGGCCGTACCAGGTCAGCGCGCGGCCCTCGACCAGCGCGACGGGGATGCCGGGAAAGGCGTCCGGCCCGTCGCTTTCGGTGAATACATATGGCTCGTCGGGTAATACGGCCAGCTCCACGCCCGCGACCAGCTCATCGGCGGTCACCCGCGGATAGCGGTCGGGCCGGTCGGCGTGTACCAGGCGCAGACCGAGTCGGCGGGCCAGATCGCCGGTGAAGGTGTTGCGGCCCACCACCATCCAGGGATTGCGCCAGATGGGGATCACCGCATTGCGCGGCGGCTCCAAAGGCGCTGCGGCCCAAGACTTTTCGGATTCCAGTAGCCAATCGGGCAGGGCGGCGCCGAGCGCGACGGTGAACAGCCGCCGCAGCGACGTGAACGCATCGTCCAATGTCTCGATCCTGGTGACCCAGACCGGGATTCCGGCGGCACGCAGGCGTTCGACATCGATCCGCCGGTTCTCCTCCTGGTTGCACAGCACCAGGTCCGGCGCGAGTTCGACGATCCGGCGGACATTCGGATTCTTGGTGCCGCGCACCCGTTCGACATCGAGGTCCGCGGGGTGGGTACACCATTCGGTCGCCGCGACCAGCAGGCCGGGGCAGCTCACCGCCACCGCCTCGGTCAGCGACGGCACCAGGGAGACGACGCGCCGCACCGGCCGTGTGATCGTGACGCGCGCTCCGAGATCGTCCGGCGCCCGATGTTGGCCGTCCATAGCCGTGAACGTACCTCAGCGGTCCAGTTGTTCGTAGAGCGCGCGGAGCTCACGCAGGCCGCGGGCCACCGTCTCCTCGTCCGGCGCCGTCATCCGCAGCGCCTTGCGCAGCTGCAAAGGATCCAGATCGTCCATGGCCGAACGGAATTCGAGCTTCGGCAGATCGGGAAGCACCAGGTCGTCGCCGTACGGGTCGGCCGAGTCCAACGGAGTCGGCTCACGTTCGATACCGCTGATGAGCGCGTCGAGGTCGAGGCCGCGCAGGGTCAGGATCTCCCGCGGCCGCTCGTCGAGCCGTTCGGCCAGGATGTAGCAGACGGCGGCCACATGCTTGCACGGCCAGCCCGGATCCGGACAGGTGCAGCCGAAATCCAGATCGGCGGCGGTGGTCGGCAGCAGCAGCGGGCCGAGCCCGGTCGGCAGTGCGCCGGAGGCGATCTCGGCGAGCATGCCCGGCGCGCCGCGAATGGTGTCGATGATCAGCTCCACCTCCTCCGCGCGCAGCGGCCGCACGGTGAATACGGCGGTGAACGGGCGCGGTTGGCTGCCCTGAACCTCCGCGGTGACCGCGCCCGGCTCGATCCGGTAGTCGATCACCTGTCCCGACCTGGCGTAGCTGCGCCCGCGCGCCAGCCTGCCCGGTTGCGCCATCGCCTCGACGGCCTCGATCAGTGCCTTCCCCCACCAGGTGCGCCCGAACCCGCCACGGCGGCTGCGCGCCTCGACCCCGCCACGCACCGGCCGCCGCTTCCCGAACTGGCTGTAATCGATGTAGATACCGCGATCGGCCGAACTCAATCGCCCACCGCCTCCGCACCGAGGGTGAACAGCCGCAGCAGCTCGTCGTCGTCGAATTCGGTGATCCAGTTCTCGCCGGTCCCGACGGCCAAATCGGCGAGTTGCCGTTTACCGGTGATCATTTCGTCGATCCGCTCCTCGATGGTGTCGACGCAGACCAGCTTGCGCACCTGCACGTTGCGCGTCTGGCCGATACGGAAGGCGCGGTCGGTGGCCTGGTTCTCCACCGCCGGATTCCACCAGCGGTCGAGGTGCACAACGTGATTCGCGGCGGTCAGGTTCAGTCCGGTGCCACCGGCCTTGAGCGACAACAACATCAGCGGCGGCCCGTCGGCGGACTGGAACCCGGCCACCATGCGGTCCCGTCGCTGCTTGGGCACACCGCCGTGTAGGAACGGCAGCACCGTACCGAAACGCTCGGACAGATACGGCGCGAGCAACTCGCCGAACTCACGGAACTGGGTGAACAGCAATGCCTTCTCGCCATCGGCGAGCACCGCCTCCAGCACGTCGTCGACCAGGGCGAGCTTGCCCGAGCGGTGCGCACCGCGATGCAGCACCCCGGAACCGTCGGCGAGGAAATGCGCCGGATGGTTGCACACCTGCTTCAGCCGGGTGAGCGCGCCGAGCACCGCGCCCTTACGCGCCATACCCTTGGCGTCCTTGATCTTCGCCATCATGTCGTCGACGACGGCCTGATACAGCGCGGCCTGTTCGACGGTCAGGTTGGCGCGCACCGTCATCTCCAGCTTCTCCGGCAGGTCGGTGATGACGGCGGGATCGGTTTTCACCCTTCGCAATACGAACGGCTGGGTGACGTAGCGCAGGCGCGAAATGGCGTTCTGATCGCGTTCGCGTTCGATCGGCACGGCGAAGCGGGCGCGGAAGGACTGCGGGCTGCCGAGCAGCGACGGCATCGCGAAATCCAGGATGGACCGCAACTCTTCCAGCCGGTTCTCCACCGGAGTTCCGGTGAGCGCCAACCGATGTCGCGCCCGCAGCCCGCGCGCTGCCCTGGCCTGCCTGGTGGCCGAGTTTTTGATGTGCTGTGCCTCGTCCAGCACGACCCGGGCCCATTCCGGCCGCTTCAGTTCCTCGACGTCGCGGGCGAGCAGCGAGTACGTGGTGACGACCAGATCCGAATCGGCCACCGCGGCATCGAATTCGGCGCCGCTCAGCCTGCCGGTGCCGTGATGCACCAGCACCCGCAGCTCCGGTGCGAACCGCGCCGTCTCCCGCTGCCAGTTGCCGACCACCGACATCGGACAGACCAGCAGCGTCGGCCCCGGCGAAAGTCGTTGCGCCGCTTCGCGTTCGTGCACGAGCAGGGCCAGCACCTGCACCGTCTTGCCGAGGCCCATATCGTCGGCCAGGATGGCGCCGAGACCCATTCTGCTCATGGTGGCCAGCCAAGCCAGGCCGCGTTCCTGATACGGGCGCAGCTCGGCCTGTAGTCCGGCGGGGGCCGTCATCGGCTCGAGATTCCTTGACCTATCAAGGATCTGGGCCACCCAGCCGGTCGCCGTCACCTCGGTGATCGGCACCTGTTCGATGCGATTGTTCGCCAGCTCGACGAACATCTGGTCCAATTCGGCGGTGGTCGGATCGATATGCGCCGCGACGAATCGGGCGGCCGCGGCCAAGATCTTGTGATCGGCCTGCACCCATTCGCCGCGCAGCTGCACCAAATTCGATTTGGCCCGCACAAGTCGTTCCATCTCCGCCCTGGTCAGCACGGTGTCGCCGAGCGCGAGTTCCCAGTGATAGGAAACCAATTCGCGCATGCCGACCGTGCTCTCCGCCGCGGGCACGCTTTCCACCCGCAACCGCATGGCCGGTTCGGTGATATTCCATGCGCGCGGCAGCAGCAGCGGAATTCCGGCCGCCTGCAGGGCATGGACGCCGTGCGCGACCAGATCGGCGACCACCTCGGTGGGCAGCAGCAGATCGAGCGATTGCGGATCGCTCGGCAGATCGCGCAGCCGAGGGTACGCCCGCTGCGCCGCGCCCAGTTTGTCGACCGCGATCCGTACCAGCGTCTGATCGCCTTGCAGCGCAACGGGAGTCGGCGCATCACCGGACTCGCGCAGACACACCTCCAGCCGCCACAGCGCCACCGAATCGTCGGAGTCGCCGTCGGGTTCGAGCAGGCGCAGCACCAGATCCGGTTCGTCACCGGTGAGGCTGTCCCGCCAGCGCCCGAGCACCTCGGCCACCTGATGGCTGCCGCCATCGATCGGGGTGTCGCCGACCAGCCCGGCGAGCAACGGGTGCGTCGCCGCCGCCGAGTCGAGCAGTTCGCGCACGATCGGATCGGCGAGTTCGGTCACCAGGTCGTCGAGCAGCGCGCCCGGCCTGCCCGCCACCTGGAGCGCGGGCGGCATGGTCGCGACCAGCTCGGCCAGCCAGGCCCGCTGCGCGCGGCCGCCGACCAGCCGCCAGCGGGCCCACCACTGCCCATCCTCGCGCCGCAGGTCCGGCGCCACCCGGCCCGCGCGGGCCCACCGCTCGACCCCCTGCGCCACATGACCGAGAAACCGCAGGTCACCGGATATCGAATCGGCGGGCAGCCGCTGGCGCAGCGCCGTGGCGGCCGTCATCGGCGCGAGCGCGTGCGCGGGCACTTCGCGCGGCTGTCCGTCGAGCAGAACTCGGGCTCGATGCCGGAATTTCGATTTGGCCAGCACACCGCCCAACGGACCGGGCACCGCGGCGGCCGGATCCTCGGTCCACAGCAGCAACCCGGATCCAGGCGACCACAGACCGTGCAGCATCAGGCCATCAAAGCAGGCGACGCCGACATCGCCCCGCGGCACCCGGCCGCCTGCCGCAATGGCCCTGGAATCACCCAAAGCGGCGGAAATCGGACACGATGACCGCGGGCAACCGATGGCTTCCGGGCTACATCCCAGCTCAGCGGCGGTTTTCCGGATCCATCCCGCCGCCGTGACCCGGCGGCTCCGACCGCACGAGCAACGACGGGCCAGCAAACGGGAACACTCCGGCGCGGCCGAGACGGCCGCACCTCTATCCAACTGCACCGTTTTGGGAACATACTGGAATATCCGCTGGTCATCGCATATTCATCGCAGCTAGCCGGCAACCGGAGAAGGCGGAGGGCAGCAGCATGACGATTCTGCTCCAGGTACTCGAGCAGAGCTTCACACCGACCACACCGTGGGAGCGGCGAAAATTCACCTTCGTCAATGCCGACAAGATCGTCGGAATGCGCCTCGACGGACAGTGCGGCGTCTGGCTCGATCTGTCCCGCCCCGGCGAATCCCAGCGGCTGGCCCGCACCGTCGACCCGCGCGAGGCGATCACCTTCCTGCTCACCACCTTCGCGAAAATCGCCGAATGCGAGGAACGCGGCGGCGCATGGCTGATCGGACACGACGGGGTCCATACCGAATCCATCGCGGCTACCCATTTCCCGCCCAGGGTGCACGACCTCGCCGACGACGAACTCCTGGCCCGCGCCTGGCTGTGAGCGCCGGTCAAGCGCCGGTGGCCACCGGCCGTTTCGGATCGTTCGACCACTGCGACCAGGAACCCGGATACAGCGCGGCCTCTACCCCGACCATGGCGAGCGCCGCGATCTGATGCGCGGCGGTGACGCCGGAGCCGCAGTACACCGCGACCGGGCCCGCGCCCAAATCCTTGAAACGGTCCCGCAATTCGTCCATGCCGCGGAACCGGCCGGACGGGTCCAGGTTTTCGGCGGTCGGCGCGCTCACCGCGCCGGGGATGTGGCCTGCGCGCGGATCGATCGGCTCGGTCTCGCCGCGGTAGCGCTCACCGGCCCGCGCGTCGAGCAGCACACCCGGCCAGCGGGCCGCCGTATCGGCATCGATGACCGGCAGATGACCGGGGGTGAGCACGACATCACCTACCTCGGGATCCGGTTCGGCCCCGCTGGCCAGCTCGCCGCCCGCCGCGGTCCAGGCGGGCAGCCCGCCGTCGAGGATGCGCACGTCGGTGAGTCCGCCCCAGCGCAGCAGCCACCAGGCGCGCGCGGCGGCCAGACCGCCGTTGGCGTCGTAGGCGACGACGGAATCGCCCGCCTTGATACCCCAACTGCGCGCGCACTTCTCCAGCTGGCCGATCTCCGGCAGCGGATGCCTGCCCCTGGCCGGCGACGCGGGCGCGGCGAGTTCGGTCTCCATATCGACGAAGACCGCGCCGGGGATGTGACCGTCCAGATAATGCTGCGGACCGTCCGGGTCGCCCAACAGCCAGCGCACATCGAGTAGGCGAACTCGCTTGTCCGCCAGCGCTTCCCGCAGCTCCTCCGGTGAGATCAGCACCCCGCTCAACGTCACTCCTACTCGACGAATTTCCGGCTCGCGTCAATGCGGACCACCCTACGCACCCGAGCGACGCCGACTCGCGTTACCCCGCCCACCATCGGGAACGGTCCAGGTGGCGCGGGTGTACGGGATGCGCGAAAGTCAGACCAGTTTCGGACTACTGGCTACCGACGCATCCACCGCACGGCAGGAATCATCCGCACAATGGCGAACGTTTTCTCACGGCCACGGATCCCCGCCGCGTCGCCCGATCGGCCCATCGGGCTCGGACAGCCGATCGCGGCCGGCATCGTCACCGCGCTTGTCGGATTCATCAGCGCGTTCGCGGTGGTGCTCAAGGGTTTGACGACGGCGGGGGCGACGCCGGCGCAGGCGGCGTCGGGACTGCTCGCCGTGTGCGTCACCCAGGCCGTCGGGATGATGCTGCTGAGCTACCGCTACCGGATCCCGATCACGCTGGCCTGGTCGACGCCGGGCGCCGCACTGCTGGCGAGTACCGGCGCCGTCACCGGCGGCTGGCCCGCCGCGGTCGGCGCGTTCGCGATCACCGGAGTTCTGATCGTCATCACCGGGGTGTGGCAGCGCATCGGCAATCTGGTCGCCGCGATTCCGGTGGAGATCGCGCAGGCCATGCTCGCCGGGGTGCTGCTGCCGCTGTGCCTCGCGCCGGTGAAGGCGGTGCCGAGCAGTCCGGCCGTCGTACTTCCGGTGATCGCGGTGTGGTTGGTGTTGCAGCGCTTCGCCAAGCGGTGGGCGATCATCGCGGCGTTCGCCACCGCGGCCGTGGGCGCGGGTGTCGCCATCGTGGTCCAGCACCGGCGCCTGGATTTCGCCGCCATGATGCCGACCGTGGAATTGACCGCACCGCAATGGAATTGGCAGGCGCTGATCGGCGTCGCGGTGCCGCTCTACATCGTGACGATGGCCTCGCAGAACATTCCCGGCGTCGCGGTGATGGGCTCGTTCGGCTACCAGGTGCCGTGGCGGGCGGCGATGACCGTCACCGGGTTCGGCACCCTCGTCGGCGCGCCCGCGGGCGGGCATGCGATCAACCTGGCCGCGATCAGCGCCGCCCTGTCCGCCGCGCCGTCGGCCCATCCGGATCCGAAACGCCGCTGGATCGCGGCATTCACGGCGGGCGGCGTCTATCTCGGGCTGGCGCTCGGCTCGGCGGCCCTGGTCGCGCTGATCGCCGCGGCCCCGGCCGGAACGCTGGAAACCGTTGCCGGACTTGCCCTGTTGGGCACGCTCGCGGCCGCGCTGACCGGTGCGCTGCGCGCGGAGGAGCATCGCGAGGCCGGGGTACTCACCTTCGTCATCGCGGCGTCCGGCGTCGGATTCCTCGGTGTCGGAGCGGCATTTTGGGCATTGTTGGTCGGGCTGGTCGCACACCGGCTGTTGGCCCGGCGCGACTGATTCCGGCGGCCTGCGCGCGAACTCAACTGCTATGCGCGAACTCGTGCTGCCGGAACAGCGCTCGGCTCGGCGGGCTTCGTGCCGCGTGCGAATGCGCCCAACCGGGTGTGATTGAGCAGCAGGTTCAACGTGAAAGCCGTTGCCGCTCCGAGCGTTACGCCGCTGGTCAACAGGATCTGGGCGGCGGTGGGGAATTTCGCGAACATGCCGGGCACCATTACCGGCAGCAATCCGATGCCGACGGCGACCGCGACGATGGTGGCGTTGACCCTGTCGGAAAGTTCGGCGCGGCGCAGCGTGTCGACGCCGACCACGGTGACGGTCGCGAACAGCACCAGCCCGACGCCGCCGATCACCGGGCTCGGCACCGCGGCCACCAGCGCGCCGAAACGCGGTAGCACGCCGAGGATTACCAGGATCACCCCGCTGGTCGCGGTGACATATCGGCTGAACACCCGGGTGGCCGCCACCGAGCCGACGTTCTGGTTGAAGATCGTGTCGATGAACGCGGTGAATACGCCGCCGAGCACGCCGGACAGACCGTCGCCGATCAGGCCGCGCGCCAAATCCGCGTCACGCAACGGCTTTCCGGTGATCTCGCTGACCGCGAGCATGCTCGCCGTCGACTCCGCGAACGCCACCGCCATCACGATGCTCATCGCGACGACCGCGGTGACCGGGAAATGCGGTGCGCCGAAATGGAACGGCCGTGGCAACCCGACCCACGCCGCATCGGAACCCGAATCGTGCAGCAAACCCATCGGCAATGCGAGCAGGATGCCGACCAGCAGCGCGATCAGCACGCCGAGCTGCGACCATACCCCGCGTCCGAGGCAGATGAAGCCGACGGCGATCGCGACCACCACCGCGGCCAGGCCGATATTCCCAGGCGCGGCAAAGGATTCCGCTTTCGGGTCGGAGCCGACGATCAAACCGCCCGCGACGCCGATCAGTGAGATCCCGACAACGGTGAGCACGGTCCCGGTGACCAGCGGCGGAAAGAAACGAACCACCTTGGCGAACGGCCAGGCCAGCGCGATGCCGACGACACCGCCCGCCAGCATCGATCCGTACACCGCGTCGAGCCCGTACTCCTTGGCGATCAGGATCATCGGATTCAGCCCGACGAAGGTGGCGCCGCAGACGATCGGCAGCCGCACTCCGGCCAGTTTGCCGATGCCGACGCTCTGCACCAGCGTCACCAGCCCGGCGACCAGCAGGTCGGCACTCACCAGCAGCCCGACGGTGGCCCGGTCCAGCCCGGCCGCGGCGCCGAATACCAGCGGCACCGTGACACAGCCGGTGTACATGATCAAAACGTGCTGGATGCCGAACACCAGCTGCCGCGCGAACGGCAACCGGGTGTCGACGGGATGCGCTACTGCCATGCTCAAGAACTAGCCCCCGTTCTTTACGGGAAGCGTGTCCCGTGTTTCGGCCAGGTGACGTGGGAGATATATCACCCGCCCGAGCGCCGGGCTCAGCCGCCGAGCGCGCTCTGGAACCGCCGCATGCCGCCGAGCCAGCGGTCGTAGTCGGATCCCTTGTGGCGGTACATCTTCAGCACCTCCGGATGCGGCAGGATCAGGAAGTGTTCGGCCGCGAGCCCCGCGACGATCACCTCGGCGACCTGTTCCGGGGTGAGCACCTCGCCCGCCGTCGTCACCGCCTTGACCGCCAGTTCCGCCTCGGCCGCATCCTCGGCGGGCACCAGCCCACCGTGCAGCAGTTGGGTGTCGACACCCATCGGGCATACGCAGCTGACTCGAATTCCCTTGTCGCCGTAGGTCACCGACAACCATTCCGCGAATCCGACAGCCGCGTGCTTGGATACCGAATACGGCGCGGACCCGAGCTGGGTGAGCAGTCCGGCCGCCGACGCGGTCGATACGAAATACCCACTGCCACGCCGCAGCCACCCGGGCATCAGCAGCCGCGCGGCCCGCACATGGGCCATGACATTGACCTCGAGCGCGGCGGCCCACTGCTCGTCGGTGCTGTTGAGCCCCGCGCCACCGCCGATGCCCGCATTCGCGAAATACAGGTCCACCGGCCCGAATTCGGCCTCGGCCCGCACGATCAGCGAGTGGATCGCCGCCGCGTCGGCGGCATCGCCCGCCGCCGCGATCGCACCGTCCCCGATCGACGCCGCGACCTTCGCCGCGGCCTCCCCGGCGATATCCGCGACAACCACCCGGGCCCCGTCGGCGACGAGCCGCCGCGCCAGCGCCGCCCCGATCCCCGCCCCGGCACCCGTGACAATGGCAACCTTGCCCGAAATCTCCATTCCCGCACCCTAGTGCGCGGTGCACCCTCGGCCCAGGGCCGTTATCGAGGCGACACCGCGACTGTCCCGGAACTTATTGCCGGTCAAGAGGATTCGGTGGCGCGATGCGAGCGGGCCAGCCGGTGCAGCAGCGGTGCGGTGCGCGGGCCGACCAGCTCGCGCATCACCAGCGCCATATTGGTGCGTTCGACGCCGGGAATCTTCAGGATCTGCCCGGCGATCCGGTACAGGTCGTCGGCGTCCTGGGCGACCACCCGGACGGTGAGATCGGTGAGCCCGGTCATGCCGCAGACCTCGGTCACCTCCGGCACCTCGGCGAGCTCGTCCACCACCGAATCCAGCTGATGCTGATCGACGACCACCGCGACGAACGCCGACAGCGGATAGCCGAGCGCCCGCGGCCGCACCCGTCGTTCGAAGCTGCCGAGCACCCCGCCCGCCTCCCACCGCGACAGCCTGGCCTGCACGGTATTGCGTGAGAGCCCGAGCCGGGCGGCCAGTTCGACACCGGTGGCCCTGGGGTTCGCGACCAGTTCCAGCAACAGGCGCGCGTCGGTCGCGTCCAGTGTCATGTCGACGGATTCTCGACTGCTCATACGACGCAGTATGACACCATGGATGCGGTCGAAATTGGGCATTCTGCTCATGCGCGTGTCGATCGCTTGCGCAGAGCGCATTCTCGTGGAAGCTGTGTGGTATACGACACATGTGCGTTCGGCACCGTGGCGAGGAGGCGGTCGATGATGCCGGAAAAGCCCATCTACCCGGTCCAATTGATACAGCCGGACGGCCGCCGCGTGCTCGACCGGGAAAATGCCGCGCTGGTAGCCGACGTCGGCCCGGAACAGTTGCGCCGACTATACGAGGACATGGTGGTCGCGCGGCGCATCGATGCCGAGGGCACCGCGCTGCAGCGCCAGGGCCAGCTCGGCCTGTGGGCGCCGCTGCTCGGGCAGGAGGCCACCCAGGTCGGCTCGGCACACGCCCTGCATCCGGACGACTATGTGTTCTGCAGTTATCGCGAGGCGGCGGTCGCCTATTGCCGCGGCGCCGATCCCGCATCGATCACCAGGCTCTGGCGCGGCGTCGCGCACTCGTGCTGGGATCCGAACGCCATCAATATGACCAACCCGAACATCATCGTCGGCTCGCAGGGCCTGCACGCGACGGGTTACGCCTACGCGGCGCATCTGGACGGCGCGGAGATCGCCGTGCTCACGTATTTCGGTGACGGCGCCAGCAGCCAGGGCGATATCGCCGAGGCGCTCGGCTTCGCATCCGCTTGGAGTGCGCCGGTGGTATTCCTTTGCCAGAACAATCAGTGGGCGATCAGCGAACCGGTGCGGGTGCAGAGCCAGACCCCGATCGTGCGGCGTGCCTACGGCTATGGGATTCCGGGCGTCCAGGTCGACGGCAATGACGCACTCGCCGTGCTCGCGGTCACCAGGCAGGCGATCGAGCGGGCGCGCAGCGGCGGCGGGCCGTCGTTCATCGAGGCCATCACCTACCGGATGGGCCCGCACACCACCGCCGACGACCCGACCCGCTACCGCACCGCCGCCGAGCTGGAGGAATGGGCGCGCCGCGATCCGATCGATCGGCTGCGCCGCCTGCTCGACCGCGAAGGATATCTGGACGAGGAGTTCGAGGCCCGGGTGCGGGCGCACGCCGACGAGATCGGCGCGCTGGTGCGCCGCACGACCATCGAGATGCCCGATCCGGATCCGATGGAACTGTTCGAACATGTCTATGCCACCCCGCACGCGCTTGTCACCGAAGAGCGGCGGGACTACGCGGCGTACTTGGCCGGCGATCCCGGCGAGTCGACCGCGCGAACGGAAGGAGTCCCGTAAATGATCACCACCTTCGCGGGCGCGCTCAACACCGGTATGCGCCGGGCCTTGGAGGACGATCCCAAGGTGCTGTTGATGGGCGAAGACATCGGAAAGCTCGGCGGCGTCTTCCGCGTGACCGACACACTGCAGAAGGATTTCGGGAACAACCGCGTGATCGATACCCCGCTGGCCGAATCCGGCATTGTCGGAACGGCTTTCGGGATGGCGCTGCGCGGTTACCGGCCGGTGTGCGAGATCCAGTTCGACGGGTTCGTATATCCGGCCTTCGACCAGATCGTCTCGCATGTGGCCAAGATCCACTACCGCACCCAGGGTAGGGTCACCGCGCCGCTGACGATCCGCATCCCGTTCGGCGGCGGAATCGGTTCGGTGGAGCACCATTCCGAATCACCGGAGGCGTACTTCGCGCATACCGCGGGGCTGCGGGTGGTCAGCCCGAGCAATCCGGCCGACGCGTATCTGATGATCCGCCAGTCGATTTCGCTCGACGATCCGGTGATCTTCTTCGAACCCAAGCGCCGCTACCGGGACAAGGCCGATGTCGATTTCGCGGCGCTCGACGCGGGCGGCGAGCTCACGCTGGAGCAGGCCCGCGTCTGCGTGACCGGTACCGACGCCACGGTCGTCGCGTATGGCGGCACCGTCGCGTCGGCGCTGACCGCCGCGAAAATCGCCGCCGAGGAGGGCAATTCGCTCGAGGTGATCGATCTGCGCAGCCTTTCCCCGATCGATTTCGACACCATCGAGGAGTCGGTGCGCAAGACCGGGCGATTGATCGTCGCGCACGAGGCGCCGGTATTCGCCGGGCTCGGCGCGGAGATCGCCGCCCGCATCACCGAACGCTGCTTCTACCATCTGGAAGCGCCGGTATTGCGGGTGGGCGGATTCGCCATCCCCTACCCGCCGTCCAAACTGGAAAAGCATCACCTGCCCGATCCCGACCGTATCCTGGCCGCGCTCGATCGCTCGCTCGCCGCCTAGCCCGAAGGGTTTGCCACGTGGAAGACACTGCGCAGCAACAGAATTCGAATATCCTGGAATTCCGGCTGCCGGATCTCGGCGAGGGGCTCACCGATGCCGAGCTGGTGTCATGGGCGGTCGCGGTCGGCGACACCGTCGAGCTGAATCAGACCATCGCCGAGGTGGAGACGGCCAAGGCGGTGGTGGCGCTGCCGTCGCCGTTCGCCGGGCGAGTCGTCGAATTGCTGGCCGAGCCGGGGGCGACGGTGCTGGTGGGCGCGCCGCTGATCCGGGTGGCCAGCGATGCGGAGCCCACCGCCGATCCGGGCTCCGAGCAGCAGCGGAACGCGGTACTGGTGGGATATGGACCCGAACCCGAGGCCGCGTCCCGCCGGCGTCGCCGACCGGGCCGGACGACCGAGAACGGACCGGTCGCGAACGGCGCGCAGATCAGCAATGGCACCGTAATGCCCGTCGAGGATCAGGCCACGACCGAGGATTCCGCGAATAATACTGCCGCCCAAACATATTCGCCGGAAGCCTATCGCGCAGCCGCGACGCCCGCCGCCCGCAAGCTCGCCCGCGAGCTGGGTATCGACCTCTGGTATGTCGCGGGTTCGGGTCCGGACGGCGCGGTCACCGTCGAGGATGTCCGTGGGGCCGTACCGGTTTCGCAGCCGCGCGTACCGGCTCCGCAGGCCGCGCCCACCGCGCCGCCGCCCCAGCGGACCCAATCCGGTTCCGGCGTCGTCCGTCCCGCGGCCCGCGAGGAACGCACACCGATCGCCGGTGTCCGCAAACGCACCGCCGCCGCCATGATCGCCAGCGCCCGCACCATCCCACAGGCGGCCACCGCGGTCACCGTCGACGTCACCGGCTCGATGGAATTGATCGATCACCTACGCAGCACAAAGGCTTTCGCCGAGCTGACGCTGACACCCCTTGCGCTGGTTGCCAAATCGGTGCTCGCGGCCATCGCCGAATTCCCGGGCATCAACGCGCACTGGGACGAACAGAACCAGCAGATCGTCACCAAGCACTACGTGAACCTCGGCATCGCCGTCGCGGCCGACCGGGGCCTGCTGGTGCCGAATATCAAAGAGGCACAGGCGCTCAACCTGCGCGACCTGTGCCGGGAGATCGGCTGGCTGGTCGACACCGCACGCTCCGGCGCCGCGACCCCGACCGACCTGCGCGGCGGCACGTTCACCATCAGCAATGTCGGGGTATTCGGCGTCGACACCGGCATTCCCCTGGTGAATCCGGGCGAGGCGGCCATCCTCTGCCTGGGCGCGATTCGCAAGCAGCCCTGGGTCTATCGCGATGAGCTGGCCATCCGCTGGGTGACGACGCTGACCCTGAGCTTCGACCACCGCCTCATCGACGGCGAATTGGCCGCCCGCTTCCTCGCGACGACGGCGGGTTTGCTGGAGGATCCGCTGACTCTGCTCAGCCGCGTCTGACCGACCGGGAATGGATCGGCGGCGCGGGGATGTTGGCCGGTGATGTGTCCGCGCGGACCGGTCCTACCAAAGGTGGACGCGACTTTCGCTCGGACACAGCTACGTTCGTCAAGCAATCTTCGAGCGAATACGGGAGCTGTCATGAGTCTCGATACGGCCCAACGCATCACCATCGAGCAGGACTACTACGAGCCCTACGCGATCTCGCAGGGCATCCGCAGCGGCAACCTGCTGTTCTTGTCCGGGCAGGCCGGGATCGAAGCCAGCGGCGCCACGGTACCCGGCGGATTCGAGGCGCAGGCGCGGCAGGCGTTCGCGAATATCGCGGCCGTGCTGGCCCAGGCGGGCGCCACGCTGGCCGATGTGGTGAAGGCGACCATCATGGTCACCGATATGAGCAATCTGGAAACGATCATCAAGCTGCGGCGCGAATTCTTCAGCGAGCCTTACCCCGCCGATACCCTGTTGCAGGTCGCGGGCCTGGCGCAGCCCGATTGGCAGATCGAGATCGATGTGATCGCCCAGCTGGGCAGCTGATCTAGTCGGTGACCAATGCGGCCGCGGCGGTGCGGATGATCTCCGGAATCGCCACGGGTTTGCGGGTTTCGGCGTCCACGTAGACGTGGACGAAGGTGCCGGTGGCGGCCAGCTCCAGCGAACCGTTGGTGTCGCGGAAGATCGCCAGATCATAGGTGATGCTGGAGCGGCCGAGCCGGGAGATACGCAGGCCGACCCGCAGCTGGTCCGGGAAGCTCAGCGAGCCGAGGAACTGGCAGGAGGTCTGGGCGACGACGCCGAGCGCGGGCAGTTCGCGGATATCGCGGCCGGTGGCCTGCATCAGCCAACCATTAACCGCGGTATCGAAATAGGAGTAATACGTCACGTTGTTGACGTGACCGTAGTGGTCGTTGTCCGACCAACGGGTCGGCATCGGCCAGAGCACCGGATATTGCTGCTGCGTCACCCGGCCGACGATAGCCCAGTCACCCCGTGCCGGTGATCGCGCGGGCTGACCCCGAAATGCCGTTTGAACGCGGTGCTCAACGCGAACGCGCTGCCATAGCCGACCTGCCTGGCGATCGCTTCCACCGTCGAATCGCTTTCCTGCAGCAGGTCGGCCGCCAGCGCGAGCCGCCATTCGGTGAGAAAGGACATCGGCGGCTCGCCGACCAGATCGGTGAATCGTTTGGCCAGCGCGGCCCTGGACACCCCGACGGCCGAGGCGAGGCCCGCGACCGTCCAGCCGTGCGCCGGATTGTGCTGCAACAGCCGCAGCGCCCGGCCGACCAGCGGATCACCATAGGCGTGGTACCAGGCGGGAGCGTCGTTGCGGGCGAACCAGGCGCGCAGCGCGGCGATGAGCACCAGATCGAGCAGACGGTCGAGCACGACGCTCTGTGCGGGCTCGTCCCGAACCGCCTCGTCGACAAGCAATTCCAGCAGCCTGGCGTCGAAATCGCCGCGCTGCAACACGATAAGCGGTGGCAGCGCACGCAGCAGCCGCTGGCTCGCCGCCCCCGCCGACTCGTAGGACCCGGTGACCAGCACGGTCTTGCCGTCCGGGTTGGTCCCCCATTGGCGCAGGCCGAGACTCAATGTCTCGCAGACGATTTCGCCGTCCGGAGTTTTGGTGACATTGCCCGGCTCGATGAAGATCTGCGGCTCGGTCGCCGGGTCGTCGGCCATCGTGTAGTGGTCCGGACCGCGGAATATCGCGACATCGCCGACGCCGACCTGCCGGGGCGCACCGCCGTCGGTGACGATCCACCCGCCGCCGCGCACCACCGCGACGATGGTCAGCGGCGCCTCGTCGCGCACCCGCAGCGACCACGGCGGATCCAGCAGCGAACACATCACGAACGCACCGCGGGCACGTGGACCTTCGAGGAGACTGGCGAGCGCATCCACCCGATCCACGGTAGACGATGACGAATGATCGCGAGTCGTTCGACGATGTTTTGTCGACGCGCGCACCGGTGTACTCGAGGCATGCCAAAAAACACCGCAGACCAGCCCTTCGTCCTCGTCACCGGAGGCACCGGCAAGACCGGCAGCCGCGTCGTCGCCCGGCTCACCGACATGGGCCGACCCGTCCGGATCGGGTCACGTAAGGCCGATATCCCGTTCGACTGGGCGGACCGCGCGACCTGGGCCCGGGCCCTCACCGGAATCACCGCCGTCTACCTCGCTTACCAGCCCGATATCGCGGTGCCGACCGCGCCGGACACCATTCGCGCGTTCACCGCCGCGGCCAAGGCGGCGGGGGTGCGCCGGGTGGTGCTGCTGTCCGGTCGCGGCGAGCCGGAAGCCGCCGTCTGCGAGGGCATCGTGCGGGATTCGGGTCTCGAATGGACCATCGTGCGCTGCGCCTGGTTCGCGCAGAATTTCAGCGAGGGCGCCTTCGTCGACTATGTGCTGGCAGGCGAATTCGCGGTGCCGAACGGCGATGTGCCGGAACCGTTCGTCGACGCCGACGATATCGCCGATGTCGCGGTCGCCGCGCTCACCGAGAACGGGCACACCGGAGAGGTTTACGAGCTCACCGGGCCGCGCGCGCTGACCTTCGCCGAGGCGGTGGCCGAGATCGCGGCCGCCACGGGCCGGGAGATCGCCTTCATCCCGATCTCGCGCACGGATTTCGTTGCGGCGCTGACCGAATACCAGGTGCCCGCCGATGTGGTGAGCCTGCTGGACTACCTGTTCGCCACCGTGCTCGACGGCAGGAACTCCGCGACCGCCGATGGCGTCCAGCGTGCGTTGGGAAGGGCGCCAAGAGATTTCGCCGATTACGTGAAGGGCGTCGCGGCCACCGGAGCATGGAATATTCAGGAGCAGTAGGGAGTTGGAAAGAAGGTGCCGCGGGATTGGACCGCGACGACGGGGTCCATTCGACCGGGTCACTGCCGGGTCGACGACGCCTCGGCACCGGTCCCGCGGTTCGCTCGATGCGGCGGCAGGCGATCATCTGTACCGTCGATTGGTGTCTGCCACAACGCTCGATCGGCCCACCCGCGTCGCGCGCGGTGCGGTGTTCACGATCTTCACGCTCAACGGCTTTCTGATGGCGATGTGGGTCGTGCACATTCCGGTGATCACCGACCACACCGGCGTCGATCCCGCCACCCTCGGCAGCTTCATCCTGTTGATGGCGGGCGCGGCCATCGTCGGAATGCGGGTCGCGGGGCCGCTGGCCGACCGGTTCGGCAGCCGGACGCTGGTCGCCGCCGCCGCGACCGTCACCTCGGTCGCCGTGCTCGGCCCCGGACTCGCCGGCAGCCCGTTGGGCCTCGCGATCGCCCTGTCCTGCTTCGGATTCGGCAACGGCGCGCTGGACGTGTCGATGAATACCCAAGCGGTGCACGTGGAACGCGCGTACGGACGCCCGATCATGGCGGCGTTCCATGCACTGTTCTCCGGCGGCGGCCTGCTGGGTTCGCTGTTGGGTGCGGCGACGCTGCGCGCGGGCTGGGACGCCCGCCTGACCCTGTCCCTCGCGGCCGGTGCCGGAATCCTGCTGACGGCGGCCCTGGTTCCCCGACTGCTCCGCGATACCCACCCGACCGAGGCGGATCCGGCCGATCCGCACACCGGTTTCCGAGCGGATTCCGGGACAGCCGGTCACGATGCGCCGCACCCCGATTCCACGCCGAAGCCCGCGGCCGCGCGCATCCGAAAGGTGCTCGCGCTGGCCGGGATCGCATTCGGGGTGCTGCTCGCCGAGGGCGTCGCCAACGACTGGAGCACCCTGCACATGCGCGACCACCTGGGCGCCGACGCCGCCACCGCCGCACTGGCTTTCGGCGCGTTCTCGGTCACCATGACCATCGGCCGGCTCGCCACCGATCGGGTCAGCGGCGCATTCGGCCGGGTCGCGGTGGTCCGCTATGGAACGGCCATGGCGGCAGCGGGTTTCGCATTGATCATCGGATCGCTGTGGATCCCGCTGACGCTGCTCGGCTGGACCATGGCCGGATTCGGCCTGTCCGGTGTCGTCCCGCAGATCTTCACCGCTGCGGGCAATCTGGGCTCGCGGACGGCCGCCACCGATATGTCGCGGGTCTTCGGCCTCGGCTATTTCGGCCTGCTGGCGGGACCAGCGTTGATCGGCTGGTTCACCCTTCTCGTTCCGCTGACGATCGCGATGACGGTGCCGCTGGTCGCGGTTCTGCTGTGCTTCATCCTCGCCGATGCCGTTGCTCCGCAGCGGTAATCGCTACAGATACATACCTGGACTCGCGGGATCGCTTGCGACGGACCGGATCCGCGCCTCACCGTCGCGGTGCGCGACCAATTCGGCAAGGGTCGCACCGTATTCGACGGTGCCGAGGCGCGGCGCGCCCGCCCGGTCCAGCCAGGCGGCGGCCTCCGCGGGCGACAGGCGGCCGACCTCGATCTGCGCGAGGCAGCGCCCGGGGCGGATGACGGCCGGATGCAGCCGGGACAGATCCTCGTTGGTGGTGATCGCGACCAGCACATCGCGGCCCTGGCCGAGTATGCCGTCGGTGAGGTTGAGCAGACGCGAAAGGCCCTGGCCCGCAGTCTCTTTCGCTTCACCGCGGATCAGCTCGTCACAGTCCTCCAGCACCAGCAGCCGCCAGCGCTGGCCGTGTTCGCCGTCCGCGTCGACGCCCGCCGCCACCTCCATGAGATAGCCGGGGTTGGTGAACAGCACCTCCGGGTCGAGCACACAGTCGAATTGACACCAGGACGCCCACGCGCGGGCCAGTGCGCGCAGCGCGGTGGTCTTGCCGGTGCCCGGCGGGCCGTGCAGCAGGATGAGCCTGCCGGTGACCTCGGCCGCCGTCAACGCCATCAGCCGATCCATCGCCGCCGCGACGGCGCCCGAATAATTGCCCCGGATCTCCGGCCATTCAGGCGTGGAGACCACCCGGCCACGGCGGCGCGAACCGCGCACGTCCATATGCCAGAAACCCATGTCGACGGTTTCGGTGGCCGCAGTTGTCTCGGTGGCGTCCCGGATCGCCTCGGCGAGCACCGAGCGCGCGAGATCGTCGCTCTCCGCCGTGATTTCGAGCATGGCCGAACCGCCGGACCAGCGCACCGAGCGCAGGGTCCAGCCGGGTCCGGCCGAGAGCACGGCGCCGGTGTTGTCCTCCTCGGCGGCCCGCACCACGTGCGCGCCGCCCGGACGCAGTTGGGCGTCCGAGCGGACCCGTTCCAGATGCATCGTCCGTGCGTAGGGCTGATCGCCGCGCAGGAACGGCGCCAGCGCGAGCGCGTCCAGCGCATCCCGCATGGTGTAGGAGGAATCGATGGCGGCGGACCACGGAAGCCGGGTCGCGGCGGCGGGCTCCGGCGACGATCCCTGGGCGGGTGCTTCGGAACCGATCAGCCGCAGCGGCTCATTTCGTGCAGACACCCCGACCATGATCATCCCGGGGCCCGCCCGCTGTCCACCGAATTTACGGCGTCACTTCGGCTCGACCAGGCACAGCGTCATCGGATCGGGTTTCGGATAGACGATCGTCTCGCGTTCGGTGTAATCGCTGCCGCAGGCGCTCGGCGTCGCCTGACCGGTGACTATCCGGCCGATCTTGAAGTCGGCCGAGGAGGTGCAGGCCACCTTGGTGCTCGCACCGAGTGTCGACGTCTTGACGCAGTCGCCCTCTTTGACGTTCAGGCGCAGGCACAGCGTGTAATGGTTGCCCTTGCCGGTTTCGTAGTAGCTGGCGTAGTCCTTGGTCGCGCAATCGGCGTCGGATTTGTCGATCCGCTGTGCCACCACGTAATTCGCCTCGGCGTCGCCGCAGTCCTTGGTCGCGAACTCCGGTTTGTAGGTGGTTCCGGATAGTTTCGCGCACTGGCCGACATTGATCTTCTGTGGATCAGAACGCAGCAGCCGACTGGCTCCGAACAGCCCGCCACCGACCACCACCAGCACCACGAGCGCGATCACGATCTTGAGCGCCGATTTGCCGCCGGACTGCGGCGGCGTCGGCGAGTACGGGGCGGGCGGCACGCCGGGAATGCCCGGCTGCTGCCCCGGGAACCCTTGCTGCCCAGGCTGATTCGGCGGTGGAAAGCCGCCCTGCTGATAGCCGCCCGGCGGGGGCGGCGGTGGATATCCGCCCTGTGGATAGCCACCCGCGGGAGCCTGCTGCCCCGGCGCGGGCGGATATCCCCCCGGATTGCCAAGCTGCGCGCCCGATTCGGGTTGCGGCGGACCGTATCCCGGTGCGGCGGGCGGATATCCCGGCTTTTGGCCCCAACCTGGCTGCGGCTGACCGGAATTCGGATAGTTCGGTGGTGTGGTCATCTGATCCCTCCCCGGGTCCGAGAAAATCCGGTCGTACCTCTCGACCGGCGACCTCCACGCAGAATCTAGCCGAATGCAATCCCCGAGTTATCCGGCGGCCCCGTACTGCCCACTCAGTGAGACGGCCCGCCGTTGCGCGTCGAAGCGAAACGGCGGGCCGTCGTCGGTTTTACAGTGCCTTCAGTTCCTCGGTGACCGCACCCACCGATTTCTTGGCGTCACCGAACAGCATCGAGGTGTGGTCGGCGTAGAACAGCGGGTTGTCGATTCCGGCGAAGCCGCTGTTCATGGATCGCTTGAGCACGATGACGCTCTTGGCCTGGTCCACGTTCAGCACCGGCATGCCGTAGATCGGGCTGGAGCTGTCCTCGCGGGCCGCCGGATTGGTGACATCGTTCGCGCCGATCACCAGTGCCACATCGGTGCGGGCGAATTCGCCGTTGATATCGTCCATTTCCTTGAGCGCGTCATAGGACACCTCGGCCTCGGCCAGCAGCACGTTCATATGGCCGGGCATGCGGCCCGCGACCGGGTGGATGGCGTATTTGACCTCGACGCCCTTGGCCTCGAGCAGCGCGGCCATCTCCTTCACCGCATGCTGGGCCTGCGCCACCGCCATGCCGTAACCGGGGACGACAATCACCTGGTTCGCGTAGGCCATCTGGATCGCGGCGTCGGCCGCGGAGGTGGCCTTGGCCTGCTTCTGCTCACCGCCCGCGCTGCCGACGGCGACGCCGCCACCGCCGAAGCCACCCGCGACGATGGCCGGGATGGACCGGTTCATCGCCTTGGCCATCAAGTTGGTCAGGATCGAACCGGACGCGCCGACGATCATGCCCGCGACGATCATCGCGGTGTTGTTCAGCGCCAGACCCGCCGCGGCGGCCGACAATCCGGTCAACGCGTTGAGCAGCGAGATCACCACGGGCATATCGGCGCCGCCGATCGGCAGCACCACCATCAGCCCGAGCACACCGGCCAGCACCAGCACCGCGATCATCCACAGTTGGGACACACCGTCTTCGGTGGCGCCGACCCCGATCACCACCGCGGCCGCGATGGCGCCCGCGAGCAGCAGCAGGTTCAGCGGCTGCTGCAGTTTGCCGATGCCGATCGGGCGGCCGGGCAGGATCTCCTGCAGTTTGCCGAAGGCGATCAGCGAACCCCAGAACGACACCGAACCGATGATCGCCGCGAACAGCGACCCGATGACGATATGCACCGTCGGCTGCTCGTCGAAGTGCGAAAAGCCATGGGAATTGATGAATTCCGACCAGGCGATCAGCGCGACGGTGCCGCCGCCGACACCGTTGAACGCGGCCACCAACTGCGGCATCGCGGTCATCTTGGTGAATTTGGCGGGCGGAACGCCGAGCAGTACGCCGACGACGACACCCGCGATGATCAGGATCCAATTCGAGGTGTGCCGCACCGAAATCAACGTCGCCACAACGGCGATCACCATGCCCGCCGCGGCGATCAGGTTGCCGCGCACCGCGGTCTTCGGGCCGGTCAGGCCCATCAGGCCGTAGATGAACAGCGCGAACGCGACGATATATAGCCCGTTGACCAGGTAGGTCACATTGTCGAAGGTGTGCATCACTTGGCCGCCTTCTTGCTCTTGAACATGCCGAGCATGCGGTCGGTGACCACGAAACCGCCGATCACGTTGAGGGTTCCGAAGACCACCGCGATGAACAGGATGATCTGGGTGAGGATCGACGGATCCTTGACATTGCCGAGCGTGACCAGCGCGCCGAGCACGACGATGCCGTGAATGGCGTTGGTGCCCGACATCAGCGGGGTGTGCAAGGTGTTGGGCACCTTGGAGATCACGGCGAATCCGACGAACCCGGACAGCACCAGGATCGCGATATTCGCGAGAAGTTCTGTGTACATTACTTTTCCACCTCACGGGTGACGCATGAATCCGCCAGCACCTGATCGCTGAAGTCGGGGGCCAGTTTTCCGTCCACCAGCATCAGTTCCAGCAGTGCCGCAATGTTTTTCGAGTACAGCTCGCTGGCGTGTTCGGGCATGGTGGCCGGCAGGTTCAGCGGTGAGGCGATGGTGACCTCGTGCTTGACAACGGTTTTGCCCGGTTCGGTGAGTTCGCAGTTGCCGCCGGTCTCACCGGCCAGGTCGACGATCACGCTGCCGGGCTTCATCCCCTCGACGGCCGCGGCGGTGACCAGGCGCGGCGCGGGACGACCCGGCACCAGCGCGGTGGTGATCACCACGTCGAAGCCCTTGATCGCGTCCTCCAAAGCCTGCTGCTGCCTTGCCTTTTCGTCGTCGGTGAGCTCGCGGGCATAGCCGCCCTCACCGGCGGCGTCGATGCCGAGGTCGAGCCACTGCGCGCCCACCGAGCGCACCTGATCGGCGACCTCGGGGCGCACGTCGTAGCCGGTGGTGCGCCCGCCGAGCCGCTTCGCGGTGGCCAGCGCCTGCAGTCCGGCCACGCCGACGCCGAGCACGAGCACGGTCGCGGGTTTGACGGTGCCCGCGGCGGTGGTGAGCATCGGGAAGAAGCGGGTCGATTCGGAGGCGGCGAGCAGCACGGCCTTATAGCCCGCGACATTGGCCTGTGAGGAGAGCGCGTCCATCACCTGGGCGCGCGAGATGCGCGGAATCGCCTCCACCGCGAAGGCTTGCACCCCAGCGGATTTCAGCTTGGCGATCTGGTTGTCGGCATTGCGCGGGGCCAGGAAGCCGATGAGGGTCTGCCCGGCCGCCAGCTTGGCCACCTCCGCGTCGTTGGGCGGCGCGACCTTGACGACGACGTCGGCCGACCATGGATCGCCGATGGTCGCGCCCGCCGCGACGTAGGCGTCGTCGGGGATGAGCGCGCCGAGGCCGGCGCCGGGCTCGATCACCACATCCACACCGTGCTTGACCAGACTCGGAATGATCTTCGGTACCAATGCGACACGTCGTTCGCCCGCGTTGGACTCGCGAACAACTCCGACACGCGCGCCACGCGGCGACGAATCGCCTACGCTCTGCGTTGCCTCCACTTGTCTGACTTCCTTCTCGTGCTGAGTTTCGAGCCACCGATAGACGGCCGGGGCGATCTACTGTTCGCCGACTGTGCTGTGTCGTCGGCCTGAGCGTTATTACTTGTGAGTAAGGTTGCCTGGATCTCGCAAACTGTACCCGGCCCGCCGTGAGCGTATCTGAGATGCCCGTCACATACGGGAGCCGGATTCCGGCGTTATGCCCGAATCTCCGGTGGCCAACCTCCTACCCGTACCCGGCGAATCGGTCGATCGCCGATTTCGATGGTGATCGGCTCGGGCGAGCCGAACAAGACCGAACGTACGGGTCGCTTACTTACTCAAAGGTTCGAGACGAGGTCGGCCGTACTGTGTAAAACCGGACAGTGACGCGGATCATGACCAGGCCGTAAGGTCTGCCCTGTGAAGGACTGCGTGTTCTGCCGCATCGTGGCGGGTGCGGCGCCCGCCACCAAGGTCTACGAGGACGAGACGCTGTGCGCGTTCCTCGACATCCGGCCGATCGTGCGCGGCCACACGCTGGTGATTCCCAAGCGGCACGCCACCGAGTTGGAGGATCTGGACGCCGAACTGGGCGCGCACATATTCCGCGCCGGGCACCGGCTGGCGCTGGCCATCCGGCGCAGCAGCCTCGCCGCGAACGGCGCGAACCTGGTGCTCAACGACGGCACCGCGGCCTTCCAGACGGTTCCGCACGTGCACCTGCACGTCATCCCGCGGCGCAAGGGCGACAAATTGAGCTTCGCGACGGGCCTGGTGCTGCGCCGCCCGCACGATCCCGAATCCACCGCGGCCGCCATTCGCGCGGGCATCGCGGCGCTGGATGCCTCGGCCGACTGAGTTCGACCGAATACCGCTGGACGAGAGAGGAATTCGCATGACCGACCGCACCCTGGAGCGTCCGCCGCTGATCGCCGGGCTCGCCGAGCAGTGGGACGCGATCGCCGCACTGGTCGCCGACCTGGACGAAACCGGCTGGCGCACAGCGTCTCCGCTGCCGGGGTGGACGGTTTTCGACGTGGTGGCCCACGTTGTCGGCACCGAATCCTGGCTGCTCGGCGAGAAACCACCCGCGCTGCCGGACGGGGTCGAGAAGATCGACGTGCGCACGCTGCCGCACGTGCGCAACGACACCGCCGCGTTGAACGAGATCTGGGTGCAGCGGCTGCGGCCCCGCTCGGGCGCACAGCTGCTCGAGCTGTACCGGGAGGTGATCGACCGGCGCCGGAAGGCCTTGGCGGCCATGGACGATGCGCAATGGCAGGCCGAGACGCCGTCACCGATCGGGCAGGTGAGCTATGGCCGGTTCATGCGGGTGCGGCTGTTCGACTGCTGGATGCACGAACTCGATATCGCCGACGCGTTGGGCGTCACGGTGGACGAGGGCGGTGCGCGGGCCGAACTCGCCTTCGCCGAATTCGCCGGTTCGATCCCCAGGGTGGTGGTGAAACGCGGTGGTGCGCCGCAGGGTTCGCGGATCGCCGTCACGCTCACCGGTCCGTTGGCGCGCGAGCTGCGCATTCAAGTGGACGGGCGGGCCGCTTATGTCGAATCCTTCGACGGGCCGGAAACCGTCGGAATCCGCTTGGATTCGGGGCTTTTCGTGCGGCTCGGCGGTGGGCGCACCGCCGCGGCCGACCACCTCGGCGAGATCGCCATCACCGGTGACGCGGAGCTCGGCCGCAGGCTGGTCGACAACCTGGCCTTCACGCTGTAGATGCGACTATTCCTGTCCAGCTACCGGTTCGGCGCACACCACGACCGGCTCGTCGAGCTGGCCGGCGCGCCGGGCCGGGTCGCGCTCATACCCAACGCCTGCGACGCCTGGCCCGCGGCCTGGGCGTCGGCGGTGACCAGCGATCTGGTGCCGCTGCGGCGGCTCGGCTACACGCCCGAGGTGCTCGATCTGCGCGAATACCTCGGGCGCGGTGCGGAACTGGCGCGCAGGCTCGCGGATTATCCGCTGGTGCTGGCGCGTGGCGGCAACACCTTCGTGCTGCGCGCCCAGTTCGCCCGCAGCGGAGCCGATCTCGCGCTCACCCGGCTGCTGGCCGATGACGCCCTTGTCTACGCCGGATACAGCGCGGGCGCCGCCGTCATGACACCCGATCTGCACGGCCTGGAGACGGTGGACGATCCGGCCGAGGTCGCGACCGCGGGCGGCGACGAAATCCGCTGGGACGGCCTCGGATTGGTCGACCGCCCGATCGTCCCCCATATCGACTCACCGACCGATTTCGACGGTGAATGCAAGCGATTCGCCGAAAACCTTCGCGCCCAAGGCATCCCGCACTGGGCGCTCACCGACGACGACGCCATCGTGGTAGACGGCGACCGAGTCGAGGAACTGATCAAGCCAACGGCGACATGAAGGTCCACAGGCGCCCCTCCGGGTCGCGGGCGCTGTAGTCGCGGTACCCGTAGAACTGATCTGTCGGCTCGTAAAGTATCTCGGCGCCACCGGCTTTCGCATGCCTGAAGTGTGCGTCGACGTCATCGACCACGATCGACATACCCTCGGTGCACACGCCGACCGTCGCAGGCGACTGCAGGCCGAACTGTTCGGAGACCGCGTGCAACCAGATCACCCCGTCGCCCGCGGTGACCTCGCCGTGGTGCACGGTGCCATCCGCACCGCGGCTCAGCTCACCCGGCTCCAAACCGAAGACGGTGGTGAGGAATTCGTGCGCTGCGGCGATGTCGCGGTAGACCAGCGTCGGTATGCGGCGTCGAATCTTGGTGTCCAGCATGGCCATATCCTCCAAAGTGCCCAGCAGCTCGGGTGTTTCGAGACTGCGGTGATCGGTGATCGCGGCGACCATCGCGGTCAGCCGGTGGCGCAGCCGATGCCCGACGGCCAGCCGATGGTCGAGCTGGGCCATGTGCCGGTGCAGCACCCCGCGCAGATCCCACGCCGGATCGTCGAGCGCGGCGGCCACCTCGTCCAGCCGCAGCCCGAGCCCGCGCAGCAGGCCGATGCGGTACAGCCGCTGCACATCGTCACCCGAGTACAGCCGATGCCCGGCGCCGCTGCGGCCCGAGGGCGAGAGCAGGCCGATCTCGTCGTAGTAGTGCAGGGTGCGGATGGTCAGCCCACTGGCCGCGGCCAGCTCGCCGACCTTGACGTACTCGCTCGTCTTCGCCACGAATCCGACGGTAGGTCCTCACGCCGCGTGAGGTGCAAGGGTTCAGAGGTAGAGGCCGGTGCCGTGTTCGGGTTGTTCGCTGGCCACCGCGTGCAGGTCGCGTTCGCGCAGTACCAGGTAGGCCTGGCCCTTGATCTCGACCTCGTACTGGTCGTCGGCGCTGAACAGCACCCGGTCACCGACCCGGACCGAGCGCACGTGCGCGCCTACGCCGGACACCTGGCCCCAGGTCAATCGCTTGGCAACCTGCGCCGTCGCCGGAATCAGAATTCCTCCGCTGCTACGGCGTTCGCCCGCCTCGGGCGTCACCCGGATCATGACCCGGTCGTGCAGCATCTGAATTTCGAGTTGAGCTTCGGACACCGGCGGAGTGTACCGGGCGACTAGTACGCGTCCGTCGCTAGTTCCGGTTCGGCCGGGGTGTCCCGACGGCGGAATACCACCCAGCGCATCGCGCTGTACATGTAGATCGCCTCGCAACCACCCGCGAGCAGCCGGGACAGATGGTATTCGACGCCGAGCATCGCCAGCCCGCTGCCGACGCCCATGATGAACGCGAGATAGTTGATCGCCACGACGATCACGTAGACGACCATCTGCCTGCCCACCGGCGCGTGCGAATGGAAGTTGAAGGTGCGGTTGAGCAGGAAGCTCAATCCGAACGCGCAGATATAGGCCACGGTCACCGCCAGCCAGACCGGAACGCCGAGCCCGCCGTGCAGCACCGTGAGCAGCGTCAGATCCACCCCGAAGGTGCAGCCGTTGATCAACGCGAAACCCAGGAAGGTCGGTGCGACAAGACGATTCAGCCCCAGCGGCAACCGCGCCACCACGGCCTCGCACCAGCGGGAGAAGCGATCCGCGACGGTTTCGATCCGGGGATGATCAGACACCCGGCCAGCCTGCCAGCGGCAGGTGTCCACCAGATGATCAACCGGCAAACCCGCACCTCGGGACGCAACGGGCCGCAGAGCGCTAGCGTGAATGCCGTGGACCTGCATGACCTGATCACCCGACTACCCGACGGCGCGGTGCTCACCGATCCGAACCTGCTCGCGACCTACCGCCAGGACTGGGCGCGCGACCCCGGCGCGGGCACACCGCTCGCGGTGGTCCGCGCGACCGGCACCGAGGACGTCGCCGCGACGCTGCGCTGGGCGCATGAGCACCGGGTGCCGGTGGTGCCGCGCGGGGCCGGGTCCGGGCTGTCCGGCGGGGCGACCGCGGTCGACGGCGGCATCGTGCTCAGCACCGAGCGCATGCGGGCCATCACCGTCGATCCGGTGACGAGAACCGCCGTGGTACAACCGGGTCTGCTCAACGCCGAGGTGAAACGCGCTGTCGCGGAACACGGTCTGTGGTATCCGCCGGATCCGTCATCGTTCGAGATGTGCTCGATCGGCGGTAACGCGGCCACCAACGCGGGCGGGCTGTGCTGCGTGAAGTACGGCGTGACAACGGATTACGTGCTCGGCATGGAGGTGGTGCTGGCCGACGGCGCGGTGGTGCGGCTCGGCGGGCCGCGGTTGAAGGATTCGGCCGGGCTCTCGCTCACCAAGCTGTTCGTCGGCAGCGAAGGCACTTTGGGCGTCATCACCGAGCTCACGCTGCGCCTGCTGCCCGCGCAGCCGCCGCAGAGCACGGTGGTGGCCAGCTTCGCGACATTGACGGCGGCCACCGAGGCGATCCTGTCCATCACCGCCCAATTGCGGCCGTCCATGCTGGAATTCATGGATTCGATCGCCATCAACGCGGTCGAGGATTCGCTGCGGATGGGCTTGGATCGCGATGCGGCGGCACTGCTGGTCGCCCGCTCCGACGCGCCCGGTGAATTCGCCGCGCACGAGGCCGGGATAATGCTGGCCGCCTGCGAAAAGGCCGGTGCGACAGAGGTTTTCCACACCGAAGATCTGGAGGAGGGCGAGGCGTTCACCGCGGCAAGGCGTTTCGCCATTCCGGCGGTGGAGAAGATCGGGCCGCTGCTGCTGGAGGATGTCGGGGTGCCGCTGCCCCGGCTCGGCGATCTGGTCACCGGCATCGCCGAGATCGGGCGGCGCAACGAGGTGACCGTCTCGGTGATCGCGCACGCGGGCGACGGCAACACCCACCCGCTGATCGTGCACGACCCCACCGACCCGGACAACACCGAGCGCGCGCATCGCGCCTTCGGCGAGATCATGGATCTGGCCATCGCGCTCGGCGGTACCATCACCGGCGAGCACGGCGTCGGACGGTTGAAGAAGGCGTGGCTGCCCGATCAGCTCGGCCCCGACGTAATGGCGCTCACCCGGCGGATCAAAGACGCACTCGATCCGCACGGGATTCTCAACCCCGGCTCGATCCTCTAACGGAACAATCGATCCCGCTCAGGAGTTGCATCCGATATGACGACCAGGCTCGAGCACAATGCCGCCGACACCCGTTTCGAAATCTATGTCGACGACGTTCTGGCCGGTTACGCCGACTACGCCGAGCGCACGGAACCCAAGGTCCGGGATTTCCACCACACCATGACCTTCCCGGAGTTCCGCGGCCAGGGCATCGCCGCCAAGGTGGTCGAGTTCGCGCTGGCGGATTCGCGCGCCCAAGGGTTTTCGGTCATCCCCACCTGCTGGTATGTGGACAAGTTCATCGCCGAACACAGCGAGTACGGCGACCTGGTCGGGTAATCACCTGGCCAAGATCGTGCCGAGTGCGTCGAGCAGGGCCCGCTCCGGGTCGCTCGGTGCGTCGACGGCGCGCCAGGCGACGATGCCGTCCGGCCGCACCAGGCTCGCACCCGACGGGCCGATCCCGTAGCGGGCGCGGAAATCACCGTCCGTATCGGTCAGTTCCCTGCCGATCGTGTGGGTGCGCAGGCCGTGACGCTCGGCGATACCGGACCAGAATCCGCCGTCCGCACCGGACAGCAATACGAAGTCGTGGCCGAAAAGGTCGATGGTGGAAAGCTTTTCGCCGTTGCGGTGCAGCCGAACGTGCGGTGCGCGGAACCCGGGGCGGCCACTGGGCCGGTACGGGTCCTCGGCGTCGGCGCGATCGTCGTCATCGATGAGCACCGCGGACGAGCGGTAGCGGAAGCCGAGCGTCAACTCGGCGGCACGCTGATGATCGGGGACCCCATCGGCGTCGGGCGACGCACCCGGCCCGCGACTGGCCACCAACCGCAGCGCCTCGGCGACAACCCGCTCGGCGATCGGGCGGCGCTCGGCGTCATAGGTGTCGAGCAGTCCGGGCCCCGCCGACGAGTCGAGTACCGCGGCTAGCTTCCATGCCAGGTCATACGCATCGCCGATCGCGGTGTTGCCGCCGAATCCGCCGCTGGGCGGCGTCACCTTCGCGGCATCACCGGCGAGCAACACCCGCCCCACCCGGAACCGGTCCGCCACCGTCGCCGCCATTTCCCACGGCCGCACGGCCAGGATCTTCGGTTCGAGCTCCGGGGATTCGGTGATCAGCCGGATCAGTTCGGTGCACCGCTCGGTGGTGAAGTCCGCGGGCGACTGTCCGGCGGCCGGGTCGTATCCGATGCTGAACACATGCCGATCGATGGCGTGGTCGACGGTGACGAATATGCCGTAGCCGTGTATCCGTTCGTTGTGCAGCACATGCAGCGCTCGCTGCTCCCGGTCCAGCAGATCGCCGAGATCGGCATCGAAGATGATGCTCACGCTGTGGCCCAGGCTTTCGCTGCCGTGCCGGTCGATGCCGAGCCGCGCACGCACGCCGCTGCGGTTGCCGTCGGCGGCGACGAGGTAATCCGCGCGTACCCGGCCGGTCCGCTCGGGTCCGCGGAGCACGGCCGTCACCCCGTCGTCATCCTGGGTGAAGGACACCAGCTCGGTGCCGAAACGCAGTTCCGCGCCGAATTCGACCGCGCGCGTACGCAATAGCGGCTCCAGCTTGTCCTGACCGAGCGTGCCGACCCCGGCCGGGGAGAGGGTGCTCAGGTTTTCGGCGACGGTCTCAAGCGGCTCCTCGTGGAAGGCCGGTCCCGCCAGAGTGGCCGCCATCCGCACCCGCAGCCCCGGTGTTTTCGGGGTGATCGTCGGCACGTCGGCCGCGATACCGCCGTATCCGAGCAGTTCCATCGTGCGCTGGTTCTGCCCGACCGCCCTTGGGAACAGCGATGTTCCGGTGTGCCGCTCCACCAGCAGCACGCCGACTCCACGCCGGGCCAGGAACATCGCGCTGGACAGGCCTGCCAGCCCGGCGCCGACGACGAGTACCGGAACGCGCTCCCCCACGATCGCCACCTCCGTGAATCAGAAACCTTATCTACCAAGGATGTTCAGCGCAGCAGGATCCAGTGTGCGATGAGACCGTCACCGGCACAATCGGTTTTCACCGGCGCCGAGTGGGTGGCGGCTACGACGCCCGGGACTCCTGGCGTCGTAGCCTTTCGTTCAGCCGCGTGCTATCCGGCGGAACCCGTTGGCGGCCTGGAGTTGTCGACTACCGCGCTGCGGTAATCGATCCAGATCGGATCGCGCCACATGTCGCCGGGACTCGTGCAGCTGACGCTGATGTTTTCGGTCGAGTGCGGGCGGACACGTTGCCGCACCACCACCTGCCCGGTGATGCGGCGCTGGCCGAAGTCCGTGCACTGCCCGACGCCCTCTACCCGATAGGTATCGTCGGTGTCGTTGCGGCAGGTGAATCCGTCGCATGAAACTCCGGGCGCCAATTCCTGCGCGGCGGCCTGTGGCGCCAACACGCCCACCGCACTTCCGAACAGAGCAGCGATACCAAGGCCGACTGCCACCTGGTGACGCATGCGCATAACTGAATCAACTCCAATCGACGAGCCCGACCCGCGCGCAAATCTACCGATGAGCTCGACAAATGGGATATTTCGGCATCATCGACAGATCATCCGGCCATCACCGGCTAGCCGGCGAGGACCTCACATATGTCCTCGTAGGGGCCCACCAAAGCCAGCAGTTGCCGGGTGATCTGACCGCCCTGCCGCGTCACCCGCACGGACATGAAGCCGTGGGAGATGTACCAGTGGTGCCGGGCGGAGGCGGGCGAGTCGGAGCCGTGGAATCCGGCCGACCAATCACCGCCGCTCAGCACGAAGTCGTCCTGGTCGAGCGTGGGATAGACCAGCGTGCCGTCGCCGGATATGTTCCGGTCCACTGTCCGTCCGGTGTCGGTATTCGTTATCCGAATCACCAAAGCGCCTGTCTCCGTGCCGAATAGGGGTCGACCCGCACCGTCGTACCAGACCTGCTCGGTCAAATCGCTCACCGGGAACTCCACGTGCGCGGGAAACGCGCACACCTCACCCGCCGGATAATCGAACGGTGTGGATCCGGGGTGGGTGACGACCGGGCCTCCGGTATCCGCCTCGGCCGGACCGGCGAACGCACCTGCGGCGGCAATTATGGCCAGGGACAAGATAATTCGTCCACGCATCGCAATACTCCTCTCGGATGCGCGCCAATTCTGCCCCGGAACTTTCATCGGCCGACGGCTTTTCACCCATGCGCCGCAGATCCCGCACAGGCGTTTGCGATTCCGGGTCTCTCCTTTCGGGTAGCGCCACAGCGATTTGCCATTGACCCGTAAAGTTTCCGGGCGAAATGCGCCGCAGGCCACTTCGGCTAGCGCAGGTAGGCGGCGACGATCGGACCGATCAACGCGAAGGACTCCGGCGTGGTGAGTTTGTTGTGTTCGTACGGAATTTCGTGGTCGACGAGTTCTCCATCGATATACGGGAGCCAGGTGGCGGCGTTGGGCGTGCCCGCCGCCGTGGAGTCGGTGCTGCTGAAGAACAGCAGGTCACCGGTGAAGCGGGCGGGTCGATGGTCGGCGGCCTCCCGAACGAGCTCGAGATAGTCGGCGTATAGCCGGTTCAAGGTGTCGGCGGTGAGGGAGGGGCCGTCGGCGGCACGCAGCAGGGCCGCGGCGCGTTCGGCGAGCGTGGTGTCCGCCGGTTGGTCATCGACGAACGCCGCCGGGTCGACGCCGCCGAATTCGGCCAGCAGGTACTCGGGTGACGGTGCCTCCGTTGCGCTTTCGGGTGCGATGTCGGCCCGTCCGTCGATGATGATCAGGGCGGATACCTGCGCGCCGCGGCGTTGCAGTTCGACGGCGACCGCGTGCGCGATCGGACCGCCCGCCGAGTAGCCGAGCAGGCGATAGGGGCCCAGCGGTTGGGTTCGCTCGATCTCATCGGCATAGTCGGCGGCGCGTTCGACGAGCCGGCGCGGTGCTACCTCGGTCGTCACGCCGGGCGATTGCAGGCCGTACACCGGATGGTCCGGGTCGAGATATCGCACCAAACCCGCGTAACCCCATGCCAATCCGATGGCCGGATGGATACAGAACAACGCGGGACCTGCGCCCGTCGGGCGCAGCGGCAGCATCGACCGCAACGCAGGGTCGGCACCGCCGCCTTCGGCGATGCGCCGGGCCAGCGCGCCCGGCGTCGGATCACCGAATATCCACTGCACCGGCAGGTGGCATCCGGTTCGTGCACGGACGGCGGCGACCACCCGGATCGCCACCATCGAGTTGCCGCCGAGTTCGAAGAAGTTGTCGTCCAAGCCGATTCGCTCCGCAGCGAGCACCTCCTCGAATGCGGCGACGACGGCGTGTTCGGCCGGTGTCACCGGTGGCCGATATGGCAGATTCGCTTGGTGCACCGTGACTTCCGGCGGTTCATAGGTGAACGCCCCTGGCGGAGCGGTCACCTCCAGCGCACCGACTTCCACCCCCGGATGCACCGTTACCGCCTCGACCACCTCCACATAGCGCCGCGCCATGGCCGCCGCGGTCGAGGGTTCGAACAGGTCGCGGGCGAAGATGAGGGTGCCGCGCACACCGGCGGGCGCACCGTCGGCGTCGAACTCCTCCATCAGCATCCACTCCAGCTCGAATTTCGCGCCGACGGTGGGTGTTTCGACCGGCCGCAGCTCCAGCCCCGCGAAATTGATCGGCTCCCGCTCGAAGTTCTGCAGCACCAGCAGCACCTGGAACAGCGGGTGATAGGCCATCGAGCGGGCGGGCGCGAGCAGCTCGACCAATCGCTCGAACGGCAGGTCGGCATTACCGAAGGCGTCCAGATCGCTGTCTTTCGTTGCCGCCAAGAGGTTTTCGAAGGTGGACCGCTGATCGACGCGGGTGCGCAACACCAGCGTGCCGACGAACATGCCGACGAGGTCGTCGAGTTCGCCGTCACCGCGCCCGGCCGTCACCGTGCCGATGGCGATGTCGTCGCGCCCCGACAGCCGGGACAGCAGGATCGCCAGCGCGGCGTGCGCGACCATGAAGACGCTGACGCCGTATCCGCGCGCGAGCTCCCGGATCCGTTGCTGCCCGGTGGCACTGATCCGGAAGTCGACGGATCCGGCCCGGTCGGACCGCACCGCGGGCCGCGGATGGTCGGTCGGCAGCGTCGGCGCGTCCGGCAGACCGGCCAGCGCGGCGCGCCAGTACGTCAGCTGACGATGCGCGACGCTGTCGGGATCGTCTTCGGTGCCGAGCGATTCCCGCTGCCACAGCGTGTAATCCGCGTACTGCAACGGCAGCGGGGTCCATCGCGGCGCGGCACCGGATCGCCGCGCGGCCCAGGCCACCATGACATCCCGGGTCAGCGGCGCGATCGACCAGCCGTCGGCGGCGATGTGATGGGTGACGACCACCAGCAGGGCGGGCCCGGAATCCGGTCGCAGCAACCGGATCCGGATCGGCAGCTCACGGGTGAGGTCGAAGCCGTCGGCCGCCGACCGCATCGCTCGCTCCAGCGTATTGCCCCCGCTGTGTGTCGAAACCTGAAGCGGCACAATCACTTCTGATATCGGCACGATGTGCTGATATGGCTCACCCGCATCGTCGACGGGGTAGACGGTCCGCAGCGACTCATGTCGTGCCAGCACATCGGCGATGGCCGCGCGTAGCACCTCCTCGTCCAGATCGCCGCCGACCTCGAAGACGCCGGGAACATTGTGCGCGGGCGAGCCCGGGTCGTAGCGGTTGAGGAACCACATCCGGCGCTGGGCCGCCGACAGCGGGATCCGTTGCGGCCGTTGGCGAGGGCCGGGCCGGGGACCGGGCGGCGATGTCGCGTCGCGCACCGCCTCGACCAGGGCCGCGACGGTGGGCACGTCGAAGACGGTGCGCACCGGGACCCTGATGTCGAGCGCCGCGCCCACCCGAGCGGCGACCCTGGTCGCGATCAGCGAATTGCCGCCGAGCGCGAAGAAATTGTCGTCCAGGCCGATTCGCTCGATGCCGAGCAGATCGGCGAAGATCGCTGCTACGGCGCGCTCCGACGGCGTCCGCGGGGCGCGGTATCGGCCGGATCGGATATCGGGCGCGGGCAGCGCCTTACGGTCGAGTTTGCCATTGGCGGTGCGCGGCACGGCGTCGAGCGGCACGATCGCGGCGGGCACCAGATACGACGGAAGCCGCTGGGACATACGTTCTTTCAAACGTTCCGGCGCGAAATCGCCCGATTCGGCCGGGACCACATAGCCGACCAACAGTTCGCCGACCGCCGGATCGGTGTAGATATCGGCCACCGCCTGCTGCACCGACGGATCGGCCAGCAGCGCGGAGGCGACCTCGCCGAGTTCGATGCGCAGCCCGCGCAATTTGACCTGCGAATCGGCGCGGCCGAGATAGTGCAGCTCACCGGCCTTGCGGCGCACCAGGTCACCGGTGCGGTACATCCGCTCCCCCGGCGCGCCGTGCGGATCGGCGACGAACCGCGCCGCGGTGAGCCCGCCTCGGCCGTGATAGCCACGGGCCAAAGCGATTCCGGCGAGGTAGAGCTCACCGATCACGCCTTCCGGCACCGGGTGCAGTCGCTCATCGAGCACCAGTGCGGTGACGCCCGGCACCGGCATGCCGATGGTGATCTCGGCACCCGGCCGCATCGCGTTTCCGGTGGCCCAAATCGTCGCCTCGGTGGGGCCGTAATCGTTGAAATGCCGACGCCCCGGCGCCACCCACCGGGCGACCAGTTCCGGCGGGCATTCCTCGCCACCGGTGATTATCGCGGCGAGCTCGCCCCCGGCGACGGCCGACGGCTCGACCGACGCGAGGGCCGACGGCGTCAACGCTATGTGCGTAACCCGTTGCCGAACCAGAAGTTCCGCTAGTTCCGTGCCGCCGTATGCGGTCGGTCCGGCGATCACCATGGTCGCGGCGGGTCCGATCGCCATGAGCAGCTCGAGCACCGAGGCGTCGAAACTCGGCGAGGCCAGGTGGGCTATTCGGGACAACTTATCGGTGCCGAGGCGTTCCCGTTGCAGCGCAGCCACATTCGCCAGGCCCGCATGGGTCACCACCACGCCTTTCGGCCGACCCGTCGATCCGGAGGTGAAGATGAGGTAGGCCGGATTATCGGGCCGCAGCGGCGGCCGCTCATCGTCGCCTATCGCGGAGTCGGTGACCGAACGCACCGCTGCCGTGTCGGCGTCTTCGGTCGAAAGCCGATACACCGAGCAGGCTTCCGGTCCAGTGGTCACAGGCGTCTCGACCGGGTCCACCGGCCAACGCATCTCGCCCGGCAGATCGCCCGTCTCAGCCGTGTCCGTACTGTTCGGCACCAGCCAACGCATCTCGCCGGACGGACCCCCAGCGGTCGTATCGAGGTCGTCGAGCACCAGCCAGCGCATCGAGACAGACAACCTCCTGTCGTCGGTGGCCGAAAGTGCCTTGGCCGAGTGCGAGTCATCGATGATCGGTCCGCATGCCTCGCTGGGCAGTCTCCCGGCAGCCGTCCCAGCGGCTGAAGGATCCTCGGCTGCGTCTGGGTCGTCGAGTACTGGCCTGCGCATCTGGTCGAGCGGCGCGCCAGTGGCCGCCGCAGCGTCCGAGGGCATTCCGGCCGTTCCCGGGTTGTCGAGGACTGACCAGCGTGCTTCGCCGAACAGGTTCGCGGCGGCTCGTCCATTGGTGATTCCCAGCGCGGCACCGGAATCGGTGAGTATCTGGGTGATCCGTTCGACCGGGTAGGTGGGATCGACAGGGACGAACGCGGCTCCGGACTTGGCGACCGCCCACACCGCGAGTACCGACTCGATGGACCGGGGCAGCGCTAGCGCGACCGTACGTTCCGGTCCCGCTCCGGCGCGAATCAGCGTTCTGGCCAACCGGTTCGAGCGTCGGTCGAGTTCGCGGTAGGTCAGGGCGGTGGTTCCGTCGGTGATCGCGATACCGTCCGGGTTCGCGGCCACTGCGGCGGCGAGCAAGTCCGGCAGTACCCGAGGCTCGGCGATCGGCGGTGTGCCCGGTGCCAGCAGCGCCGATCGTTCGGCGGATTCGAGTAGTTCGATATCACCCACCGGACGCCCGGGGTCGCAAACCACCGCGCGCAGCAACCGGATCCAGCGCCGGGCCAGCAGTTCGATCGTTTCCGCATCGAAAAGGTCGGTGGCATAGGTGAATCGCGCCGAGAGTCCGGCATCGGTCTCCGATACGGTCACGCTCAGGTCGAAGCGGATCGCCCGCTGGTCGAGTTCCATTGCCGCCACCCGTAATCCGGGTAGTTCGAAGGCGACCGGCGGCAGATTCTGGAATACCAACATCACCTGGACCAACGGATGGCGCGCCGCCGACCGCACCGGTTCGAGCACGTCGACCAGCCGCTCGAACGGAACATCGCTGTGCGCGAACGCATCCAGGTCGGTGCGGCGCACCCGCTCCAGCAGGGCGGTGAACGATTCGGCAGGACGCACCTCGGTGCGCAGCACCACCGTGTTGACGAACATGCCGACCACACCGTCGAGTTCGGCCGCTCCACGCCCCGCGACCGGCGTGCCGAGCGCGATATCGGTGCTCACGGCGAGTCGGGCGAGCACCGCGGCGAGCGCGCCGTGCAACACCATGAACAGCGTGCTCTGCCCGGTCCGCGCCAGCGCGGTCGCCGCCGCGGTGAGACCGGGATCCAGCTCGACCGCGACCGTGCCCGCCCGCAGCGATGCCGTGGCCGGACGCGGCCGGTCGGTGGGCAGCGCCAGTTGGTCCGGCAGACCTGCCAATGTCGTGCGCCAGTACCGGATCTGCGCGCTGAGCAATGAATCCGGGTCGTCCGTCGTACCGAGCCGTTCGTGCTGCCACAGGGTGTAATCCGCATACTGCACCGGCAGCGGCCGCCATTCGGGTGCGCGGCCCTGCTTGCGCATCCCGTATGCCGTCATCAGATCGGCGGCCAGCGGACCCATCGAGAATCCGTCGGCGGCGATGTGATGTGCGACCAACACCAGCACGTGCTCGTCCGGACCGAGCCGGAACAGCCGCGCCCGCACCGGAATCTCGGCCGTCACCGTGAATCCGGCGCTGACACAGTCGAGTACCGCGGCTGGCAAATCATCTTCGCCGATCGACTCCGGAACAAGCGGTGGCACAACGGAGTTCATTGGCAGGATCACCTGATGTCCGACGCCGTCCCTGTCCGGGTACACGGTGCGCAGCGCTTCGTGCCGGTCCAGCACATCGCCGAACGCGGCGCGCATGGCCGCGATATCGAGCGATCCGGTCAAACGCAGCGCGACCGGGATGTTGTAGGCGCCGGAAGCCGGGTCGTAGCGGTTGATCAACCACATCCGTTGCTGTGCGGGCGAAAGCGGCACCAGTTCGGGTCGCGGCGCCCGCCGTGGGCCGTCCGCCCGCGCATCCGCACCGATCCGCGCCGCCAGCTCACGCACCGTCGGCGCATCGAAGATCAGTCGCACCGGCACCCGCGCGCCGAGCGCATCACCGATCCGCGCGGCGACCCGGGTCGCGGACAGCGAATCGCCGCCGAGCGCGAAGAAATCGTCGGCCGCGCCGACCCGCTCGTGTCCGAGCACCGCGCCGAATGCCGCCGCGACCGCCCGTTGCGCACCGACCGGCTCCAGATATTCCGCCTGCGTCCGTTCGGGTTCCGGCAGCGCGCGCCGATCCACCTTTCCGTTCGCGGTCAGCGGCAGCGCCGCGAGCACCGTCACCGTCACGGGGACGAGATGCCGTGGCAGCCGCGCGCCGAGATATTCGAGGACGCGCGCCGGTGTCGGCGCGGCTCCGGCTGCCGGGACCACATAGCTGGCCAGCACCTTGCCGCCCGCCGCGCCGTCCCGAATCACGGTCGCCGACATGGCGATTCCCGGTCCGGCCCGCAGCACCGCATCGACCTCGCCCGGCTCGACCCGGATTCCGCGCACCTTGGCCTGAGCGTCGTTGCGGCCCAGGAAATCCAGTCGCGCATGCGAGACGCGGCGCACCACATCTCCGGTGCGGTACATGCGGCTGCCCGCGGTCCCGAACGGGTTCGCCACGAACCGTTCCGCCGTAGGTCCGGACTGTCCGGCATAGCCGCGGGCCAAACCCGGCCCCATCAAATACAGTTCGCCGAGCGCGCCGAGCGGAACCGGCCGCAACCACGGATCGAGCACGGCGAGCCCGGCACCGGGCAGCGGTGCGCCGATTCCGATCGGATCGCCGGGGGCCAGCGGCGCCGAGCAGGTGGCGGCGACGGTGGCCTCGGCCGGGCCGTATGAATTCAGCAGCGCCCGACCGGCGCCCAGCCGAGCGGACAGCTCCGGCGGGAAGGCCTCGCCGCCGGTGAGGATCACCCGGACGCCGGACAGATCCGCCCGTGGCACGGTGGCCAGCATGCCCGGTGTCGCGACCAGTTGGGTGGCCGCGGTCTCGAGCACCGCCTCGCCCACCGTGCTGTCCGGCCCGGCGACCACCAGGGTCGCACCGGTCGCGAAGGTGGTCAGCCAGACCAGCGTCGATGCGTCGAAATTTGGGTTCAGGCAATGTAATACGCGATCACCCGGACCGACTCCGGTGCGCGCGCAGAGCCCGGCGACCAGGCCGGACAAACCGGCATGGGTGACCACAACCCCTTTGGGCGCACCGGTCGAACCCGAAGTGTGGACGATGTAGGCCGGGTGTCCCGCGCGCAGCGGCGGGCGCTCGGCGGCCGTGATCGCCTCGGGCGCAAAGCCTTCCCAGCATTCGCGAACCGCCGGATCGTCGAGCAGCCGCCAAGCGACGGTATCGGGCAGTTTGTCTCGCCACGCCGTGCTCGAAATCCCGAGCAGGGCACCGCATCCGGCCGCGATCTCCGCGATCCGACCGGCCGGATCGGCGATATCGACCGGGACGAACGCCGCACCGGACCTGGCGGTCGCCGACACCGCGACGAACCATTCCGCCGAGCGCGGAAGCGCCAGCAACACAGCCGATTCCGGTCCGGCGCCCGCGGCGATGAGCAGGCGGGCCAGTTGATTCGAGCGGCGGTCCAGGTCGGCGTAACCGATTTCGACCGTTGCGCCGCCCGGCAGCACCGCACGCACCGCGATACCGCTCGCGCCTGTTCCGTTGGCGAGCAGGTCCGGCAGCAGCCGCAGCGGCTCCGGACGCGCACGCAACACACCCGGATAGTCACCCGCCGCACCGCCGCGCACCTGCCTGATGCGCTGGCGCGGATCCGCCGCGAGCCGCGCCAGGATCCTGGCCAATCGTTCGGCCAGGCCGACCGCCTCGTCGTCCTCGAACAGCCAGGGCGAATAGTTGAGCACCAGCCGCAGGCCGTCCCTGGCATAGGCCGCCAACGAGAGCGGATAGTGCGTGCCGTCGCGACCGCGGAATTCCTCGACCCGCAACCCGGCCCGGCCGGTCGCCGCCGAAAGTGCCGCGGTGTCCACCGGATACGACTCGAAGACGGTGGCGGTATCGAACAGCGCGCCGACGCCCGCGACGGCCTGAATATCGGTGAGCCCCAGCGCATGATGCGCGATGAGCGCACCCTGCTCGCGGCTCACCCTTGCCAGCAACTCGCCGATTTCCTCCGCGGGCTCGAGCCGGATGCGCACCGGAATGGTGTTCACCAGCATCCCCACCATGCGGCGCACGTGCGGTATTTCCGGTGGACGCACGGAAACCGTCGCGCCGAAGACGATATCGTTGCCGCCGGTGAGTTCGGCGAGCAGCAGCGCCCAGGCCACCTGTACCACGGTGTTCAGCGTGACGCCGCGCTCGGCCGCGGTGCGCGCCAAGGCCGATGCGGTCGGCCCTGGCAGGGGCACATCCGAACTCAGCGCCGGGGCATCCGGACCGGGCACCCGCGCGGCGGGCGGGCGAGCCGCGGCCACCAGAGTCGGTCCGGCCAGCCCGGCCATGGCGGCGGACCAGGCCGCGCGCATTTCGGAATGATCCTGTGCTGCAAGCCATTCCAGATACCGCCGGAAGGAAACCGGGGTATCGAGCGTGGAATCGTCACCGGTTTCGTAGATCGCGAGCAGTTCGGCGAAAAGCAGCGGCATCGACCAACCGTCCAGCACCACATGGTGATTGGTGATCACCAACTGGACCTCGTGTGGCCCGCGACGCAGGCACAGGAAACGAATAAGCGGCGGCCGATCCAGCCGGAACGGTTCGGCCAGTTCCGCGTCCGCCAGGGCCGCACCGTCGTGCGGATCAACCGTCACGCACCGCCATGGCAGCTCCACCTCCTCGAGCACCACCTGCACGGGCGTATCACCGGTGTGGAACGCGGTACGCAGGGCATCGTGGCGCCGCAACAGGATTCGCGCGGCCGACGCCATCCGGTCGAGATCCACCTCCCCCTCCAGATCGATCACCGCCTGCACCGAATACCCGTCGGATCGGTGCTCCGCCAACTGCGCATGGAACAGCAGTCCGCGCTGCAGCGGCGTCAGCGGCCACACATCGGTGACGCCGCGATAGCGGGACTCCCACTCGTCGATCCGCGCCTGTGTCGCCGCCACCAGCGGCAGATCCGAGGGTGTCAGCCCACCCGCGTGCGGCTCGGCGAGCAGGCGCGCGATCACGTCCAGAGCCGAAACCCACTGCCGCACCAGCTCTTCGACATCCTCACGATCGATCACCCCGGACGCGAACCGCCAAAGCGCCTGCAGCCGCGGCCCCGCCGCGGTCTCCACCGTCACCGCATCGAGCGAAACCACCGCGGCGGCAGGCAGATCGGCGTCACCGAGACCACCCAATTCCGTGCCGACCGCGACCGGCAACCACGGCCCGGATCCACCGCCCGGCACCTGCCCGAGATAGTTGAACCCGAACTCCGGAACCCGACGCAATCGCGCACCGGCCTCCTCGTTGAGATAGCGCAGAACCCCGAACCCGATACCGCCCCTCGGCACCTCCCGTACCCGCTCCTTGACCGCTTTCAGAGCAGCAGTGATGAAAGCGCGTTCATATTGCGGCACAGCATAATTCGACAAATCATCGAGCTGCGCCGACGAGCCGGGGCGCCCGTCGCCATCCGCATCCGGCACCACACGCGACGTGTCGAGTCGCAAATGGCTTTCTCCGCGCGACGTCACCCGTGCCAGATCTGGACGCGAGCGATAGTCCGCGCCCGGCGTCACGCGTGGCAGCTCGAGTCGCAGCGGGAACTGATTGGTGAACCAGCCAACGGTGCGCGAGAGATCGGCCCCGGGCACCGCGGTCTCATCACGACCGTGCCGCTCCACCATCACCAGCGCGGAATCCATTGCCGGACGCCACCGCGCGACCGCAACCGCGAACGCCGTGAGCAGCGCGTCCTCGACCCCGGCCCGGAACGCCACCGGCATCCGCTCCAGCAGCGGCCGCATCGTCTCCACCGGCACCCGCACCTCGATTCGCCCGGTGTCACGCCGCAGATCTCGCGCCGGATCCAAAGCCCGCCGCCCCAATACCGCTGCGGAACCCGCCAACACATCGGCCCAGTACCCGACCTCCGCGACCCACGAATCGTCAAGTGCCGCGCCGGAAAGCGCATGCGCCCAAGTCCGCATCGAAGTCCCGACCGCTGGCAGATGCGGCTCCACCCCCGCCGCCACCTGCCCCCACGCCGCAATCAGATCGCCGATCACGATCCGCCACGACACCGCATCGAACACCAGATGATGCGCCACCAACACCAACCGCCCCGGCGCGTCCGCCCCGGCATCCACCCAGGTAACCGCGAACATCACGCCGCTCGCGGGCGCGAGCCGTCGCACGGCATCCGCGACCGAATCGTCGCCCTGCCCGGAAACGCTCCGCATCGCGCCACTCGCGACCACAGCCGAATCGTCGCCGACTGCGCACCCGGACGGCCGCCCGGCGGCCACGGCGACGGCGACGGCGACGGCGACGGCCGGATCGCCGCCCACTCCCGGCGCGGCATCCACGTCAGTCACCAAATCCTCGCCCGGTTCATCCGCGGACCGCACTGTCGCAGCCACGGCGACGACCCGGTCCTCGTCCGATTCAGCGGCGAGCCTCAGCGCTCCGTCCGCGGCCTCGGCCGAATCAGCCCGCCGCTCAGGTGCACATCCCGGCGGGACAGCCGCGACCTCCGCCGAATCCTCGCCGCGCTCGGACCCGAACCGCCGCACGGCATCCGCGACCGCAGCCTCATCGTCGGGTCGCTCGGAGGCGGGCGGCGCGGCGTCCATCGCCGAACCGTCGCAGAGTTCGGACCTGGGCGGCCGGGCGGCATTCTCGACCGCAGTTGAATCCCTGCCCAGCTCGGGCGCTGAGCCCGGCGCGGCATCGGCGCATCGCTGCGGCGCGGACTCATGCCCAGCGGCGTCGATTCGATGGATCAGCTTGTCGGCGTTCACCGCGCCTGCCGGTAGGACCTCGAGTTCTCCATCGATGAGGCGGGCACGGAGCATGTCGTGGCGATCGATGACGGCTTGCAACACTTGGGCGAGGCGTGGGCGATCGATGCCGGTGGGTAGTTCCAGGACCATTGATTGGCTGAAATGTTCCCAGCCCGTTGGGTTTTCGAGCAGCCAGCCGACTATCGGGGTGTGCGACATCCGGCCGGTCGCGCCGCCGGGAATCTCTTGCAGCACAGGGCGTTCGGTCGGCGGTGCGGTGACGACTCTGGCGAGGGCCGCGGGGGTTGGATTTTCGAAGACGTCGCGGGCCGAGAAGACCAAGCCCGCCGCGCGGGCGCGGGAGACCAGTTGAATCGCCATGATCGAATCGCCGCCGAGGGTGAAGAACGACGATTCGGCGCCGACCGGTCCGCCGCCGAGCAGTTCGGCGAAGAGTGCGCACAGCGCGCGTTCGGTCTCTGTTCCGGCGGCCCGGATCGCCTCGTGGGCAACCGGTTCCGGTTCGGGTAGGGCTTGCCGGTCGATCTTCCCGTTGCGGGTGAGTGGCAGCGCGGCGAGCACGGTGATGGTCGCGGGCACCATGTGGCCGGGCAGCCGACTGGCGCAGAATTCGGTCAGCTCGGCCAGGTCCGGACCCGGCCCGTCACGATCCACCGGAACCACATACGAGGCAAGCGCGGAGCCGCCTGCTGCGGTCCGGCGCGGCACGGTCACCGCGATCTCGATGGCGGGATGCGCGGCGAGCACGATATCCACTTCGCCCGGCTCGACCCGCATTCCGCGCAGTTTCACCTGGAAGTCGGTGCGGCCGAGGTATTCGAGCACCGGACCGTCCGGCGCCGCATACCACCGAACCAGATCGCCGGTCCGGTACATCCGAGTTCCCTTCGGCCCGAACGGATTCGCGACGAATCGCTCGGCGGTCTGCCCTGTCCGCCCGGCGTAGCCGCGGGCCAAGCCCGGACCGGCCAGATAGAGCTCGCCCGGCATACCGACCGGCACCGGCCGCAGCAACCGGTCCAGCGCCAGCAGCCGCATCCCCGGCACCGGCCTGCCGATTCCGGCGACCAGGCCGGGTGTCAGTCCCTCGGTGAAGGTGGCGGCGATCGTCGCCTCCGACGGCCCATACGAATTCACCAGTTTGCGCCCCGCCCCGAAACGCGCGACAAGCTCCGGCGGACAGGCCTCCCCGCCCGTGGACACGGCGCGAACACCATCGAGCGCTCCGGTCGGCAGTGTGGCCAGAACGGCTGGCGTGGAACACAATTGGGTGATGCCGAACTCCGCTATCGCGCCCGCGAGCCCGGTATCGGCCACCGCGTCGCCCGTCGCGATCACCAACGTCGCGCCGGAGCTGAAGGCCAGCAACAGCTCCAGGATCGACGCGTCGAATCCCGGGTTGAGGCAGTGCAATACCCGCGAACCCGGCCCGGCCCCGTAGGCGTCGCGCACCGCGGCGACCAGCCCGGCCAGTCCGGCATGGGTGACGACGACCCCCTTCGGCACACCGGTCGAACCAGACGTGAATACCGTATAGGCAGGATGCTCGGGTCGAATCGCCTGCCGCACAACGCCTTCGTTCGACGGCAGCTCTGAAGGGACGATCCACGAAACCGCGCCCGGCAGTTCGGCCACCGCGTCGGCGGACGTAATCCCCAGCCGAGCACCGCATTCCGCGGCCATTCTCGCCACCCGCTCGACCGGAACACCGGCGCCGACCGGTACATACGTCGCCCCGGATCGCGCGATACCCCACAGCGCCACCACGGACTCCACCGAACGGGGCAGCGCGACAAGCACACTCGTCTCCGGCCCGGCACCGCGCGCGAGCAGCGCCCGCGCCAGCCGATCCGAGAGCCGATCCAGTTCGCCGTAGGTCAGCGTGCGCGCACCCGACAGCACGGCGACGGCCGAGGGCCCGGCCGCGCGCAGACCCGCGTCCAGGATCTCCGGCAGCAGCCGCGGCGCCCGCACCACCGGACCCGGCATCCCGGACAGCAGCTGACGGTCCTCGTCGAGGAAATAGTCGAGCGCGGCCACCTGAGTACCCGCCTCGGCGCCGAGCAGCGATTCGAACAGCAGCATGAACCGGTTGTGGTGGCGGGCAAGGGAATCCGCGTCGTACAGATCGGGATTCCCGGTGAAGTCGACATGGATCGGCGCGCCCGCGCCGTACTGGTACAGGTTGACGAACAGATCCTCGATCGGACCCGAGGTGAGCACGTGCAGGTTGGTCCGCACGCCGGTGAAGTTCACCTCGGCCGGGAACAGCATGATGTTCACCACCGGCCCGACGAATCCGCGCCCGACCGACTCGTCCTGGCGCATTTCCTCGTGCCGGAATCGCTGATGCCGCAGCGCCCCTGACACCTCGACCCGGATCGCGGCGACGATATCGGCGACGGTGCTGTCGTCGGTCACCGAAATCCGCAGCGGCACCACATTCGCCAGCATGCCGCCCGAGCGCCGCAGCATCGCGGTGGTGCGCCCGGATACCGGGAGGCTGAGCACCACCTCGCGCTGCCCGGTCAGCCTGGCGTAATAGAGCGCGAGCGCGGCCAGCACCAGCGCGGGCGCACCGGTCCCGAATCGGGCTTCCGCCGCATCAAGTCGTTCGATAACGTTGTCGGACAAGGTAATTCGATGCGTACGCCCTAGCGCATGCGCGGGTGCGTACGCATCGACGAGGCTGCACCGGCGCGGCATGCCCGCCGTGCGTTCGGCCCAGTACGCGGCGTCGCTCGCGAATCGGGGCGAGCCGCGGTAGCTCATCTCCGCCTCGTGGATCTCCGAAAGGCTCATAGCCGCAGCGGTTTTCGTCTCGACTCCGGAGACCGCGGCGTTGTACAGGTCGGCGACCCGGTACAGCAGGCTCGCCGACCCGAACCCGTCGAGCAGGATGTGATGGCACCGCGAGTACCACAGCACCCGTTGCGGACCGACCCGGATCAGCGCGGACATGCCGAGCGGGTCACGCAACAGATCGATCGGAGCGGCCACATCCGCGCGCATCCAGCGCAGCGCCTCGGCATCGGGATCGGCGGCATCGCTGAGATCCAGATAGGCCATCCGCTGCTCGACATCCTCGGCCACGACCTGCCATGGCCGACCGTCTTTTTCGGTCAGCCGCAGCAGCCCGGAGCCGAACTCCCGCGCCGCGCGCACCGAAACGTCGCGCAGCACAGCGATATCGAGCGGTCCGTCCATCTCGATGTACTGCGCCTCGTACAGCGGCACACCGGGATCGAGTTGCTGGGCATACCACATGCCGAGCTGGGCCGGTGACAGCGGAAATTCCGATGTCGAAACACCGTGCGTCATAAAGATTTTCCTTGCATCAGTCGGCGCGGTGCCCGGCGGGCATCGGCTCGTCGTCCGGCGCGGCGCGGTAGGCCGCCACCTCCGTGTCCGGATTCGCCGTCAGCCGGCGCACCACCGCGTGTCGCACGTGCGCGGGCAGCGCGGGTGCGAATTTCTTGACATAGGCCGACATCCACTCCGGCCGCTCCAGCAGGAAGGGAAAATCGGTGGCCATCATGCTGCGCACCACCAGCATCGGGATCGGCGCGTCCAGCGGATGAAAATCCTTGTTCCACAGGCCCGGTTGCGCGCAGCCGGGGTAGAACTGACCGAGCATCATTGCGCGCGCGACGAATTCGGTCTTGAGTTCGGCGTGCAGCTCGTCGATCAGCGAGTAGTCACCCAGATCCGGCAGTGCGGTGATAAGCGTGCGCAGCACCGCCGCCCCGCCATCGACGGGCGGCAGCCTCGGAAAGACCTCCAGCGCATCGGCGAGCACCAGGCGCACGAAGTCCGGTAGCGGCCGGATACCCGGAATCCGGCCGACCCACATGAGATCTCGGCGAATCGACGGCCCGACATACGGACAGATGGGCCCGTCGCGCCCGAGCTCCGGCGCACTGCTCGTCAAATGATCTTCGACCCACGCCCGTACCACCCCAGCGGCGGATCCGGCGAATGGGCACGGTATCTCGATATTGGACAGCGGGATCCAATTCATCCCCGACCGCGGTCCGATAACGATCTTGGTCATGCGTTCACCTCGTCACGTTACGTGTCCGAGTATCCACCAAAAGTCAACAAAATTTCACGAGTAATTAGTACCCAATTTCCGGGGACTATTCCATGCCGATCCAATGGTGAAATTCGTTAACACACGGGTCAGTTTTATCGATAATGCCCATTCACCGCCGCACCGGCTCTGAACTGCGCAGATCGGTGATTAGAACCCGGCGATCCGGCCGATCTTCCCCCGAAACCGCAATCGTGACAATATGCGTCCGAGCCGATAACGAATCCGTCAATATTAACAGTGGAACACAACCTGTCGGCCTCGATTCCATTTCGGATCGATCGGCCCGTGAGTAAAAAACAGGGCGGTTCGGGGCCGAAACCCCGAACCGCCCTGTCCAATTTCGCCACGCGGGTCACCGCCGCGACGGCGCTCGCTCAGCGCAGCAGCGCCCGCGACATCACCACGCGCTGGATCTGGTTGGTGCCCTCGTAGATTTGAGTGATCTTGGCGTCGCGCATCATCCGCTCCACCGGGAAGTCGGTGGTGTAGCCCGCGCCGCCGAACAGCTGCACCGCGTTGGTGGTGACCTCCATGGCCACGTCGGAGGCGAAACACTTTGCGGCAGCGGAGATGAAACCGAGGTTCTTTTCCCCACGCTCGGCGCGCGCGGCCGAGGTGTACACCATCAGGCGGGCGGCCTCGACCTTCATCGCCATATCGGCGAGCATGAACTGGGTGTTCTGGAAGTCGGCGATGGACTTGCCGAACTGCTTGCGGTCCTTGGTGTATGCGATGGCCGCGTCCAGCGCGCCCTGCGCCAGGCCGACCGCCTGCGCGCCGATGGTCGGACGGGTGTGGTCCAGGGTCTGCAGCGCGGTCTTGAAACCGGTGCCCGGCTCGCCGATGATCCGGTCGCCCGGCACCCGGCAGTTCTCGAAATACAGTTCGGCCGTTGGCGATCCCTTGATGCCGAGCTTGTGTTCCAGCGGGCCGACCACGAAGCCCTCGTCGTCCTTGTGGACCAGGAACGCCGAAATACCGTTGGCGCCCTTGTCCGCATCGGTCACGGCCATGACGGTGTACCAGGAAGACTTGCCGCCGTTGGTGATCCAGCACTTGGAGCCGTTGATGATCCAGTCGTCACCCTCCTGCTTGGCCCGGGTGCGCATGCTGGCGGCATCGGAGCCGGCCTCGCGCTCGGACAGCGCGTAGGAGGCCATCTGCCCGCCGACGATATCCGGCAGCACCTTCTGCTTGAGTTCCTCGGAGCCGTTGAGGATCAGGCCCATGGTGCCGAGCTTGTTGACCGCCGGGATCAGCGAGGACGAACCGCAGACCCGGGCGACCTCCTCGATCACGATGCAGGTGGCGACCGAGTCGGCGCCCTGGCCGCCGTATGCCTCGGGCACGTGCACAGCGTTGAAGCCCGCGGCGTTGAGCGCGGTGAGCGCCTCCTCCGGGAAGCGGGAATTACCGTCGACGTCCTTGGCGTGCGGTGCGATTTCCTTCTCCGCCAGGCCGCGGATGGCCGCGCGCAGTTCCTCGTGGAAGTCCTCGAGTTTGAACAGGTCGAAATCCGGATTTCCCGCCATAGGGCACGCTCCTGGGTTCGTCGGTGGTGATCGCTGCCGTCCAGCTAATCGGCACTCAGTGCCACATCCTGACCGAGTATACGTGCCTACTTGGCCCTATTTATTGGCACCGAGTGTCAGGGATGTGATGATTCAGCTCACAGATTACCCAGCCTGCTGCTCAGCAGCTCGGCGAGTTGCCGCGGCGGCATATCCCTGGGAAAGACCGCGACGACCACCTCATCGGACGAACGCGCCGCCGGCCCGCGCGGAATCGCGGCCAGTTCCGCCCGCAGATCCGTCGCACCCGCATCCGATTCCCCGCGCACCATCCGCCGCAGCAGATAGTTGTGCGTCGCGGTGACCGCGGCCGTGAACTGCACCCGCGCCAGATCCGGCACATCGGGCAGCCGCCTGCGCAGATAGTCGGTGAACAACCGCTCGTACCGGAACACCGTCACGATCTCGCGCTCGCGCAGCGCGGGCACCCGGCGCACCACCTGATACCGCCGCGCCGCGATCTCGCGCCACTGCGTGAATCGCTCGAAGACCTGAACCACCGCCGCGCACACCGCCTCCCACGGATCCTCGTGCGCCGCGGCCAGATACGCCGCCGCCTGCGACAGCTGCGACTCGTGGTCGGCGAAGATCACATCCTCCTTCGACCGGAACTGCCGGAAGAAGGTGCGCCGCGAAATCCCGGCCGCCTCCGCGATCTCGTCAACGGTCGTCGCCTCATACCCCTTCTCGGCGAACAACCGCAACGCCTGATCGACGACGGTCAACCGGAACCTGGCCGCATCAGCGCTGGCCTCCGAAGTCATCCGTGCACCGTAGCCCGAGGCGGGAGCCTTGCCGCGCGGCAACGGTTACGAGCCCAGCAGTTTGCGGCGGAGGGCGTCGTCCTTCTCCAGGACCAGCTGTTCCAGCCCCGTCTGGAACTCTTCCATCCGAACGCGCAGGTCCGGATCGGCGGCGGCCAGGATGCGGACGGCGAGCAGGCCCGCGTTGCGGGCGCCGCCGATCGAGACCGTCGCCACCGGGACGCCCGCGGGCATCTGCACGATCGACAGCAGCGAATCCATGCCGTCGAGATACTTCAGCGGCACCGGGACGCCGATCACCGGCAGCGGGGTCGCCGAGGCGACCATGCCGGGCAGATGGGCGGCGCCGCCCGCGCCCGCGATGATCACCTTGATGCCACGGCCCGCAGCGGCCCGCGCGTAGTCGAGCATCCGCTGCGGTGTGCGGTGCGCCGAAACCACCCCGACCTCGAAGCGAATCCCGAACTCCGCCAACGCATCCGCCGCCGCCTCCATGGTCGGCCAGTCGGAGTCGCTGCCCATGATCAGGCCGACCTGCGGTTCAGTCATGTGGATCCCATCCATCGGTCCATACCGCGTGCGACATCCAGTGCGCCGCCCGCTCCGCCTTCTCCCGCACCACCGCGACATCGTCGCCGAGCACGTTGATATGCCCGATCTTGCGATCCGGGCGCTCGCCCTTGCCGTACAGGTGCACCTTCGCCTCCGGCATCCTGGCGAACAGGTGATGCAGCCGCTCGTCCATCGACATCGCCGGAGCCTGTTGCGCGCCAAGGATATTCGCCATCACGGTGACCGGAGCCAGCGGCGTGGTATCGCCGAGCGGATAGTCGAGCACCGCGCGCAGGTGCTGTTCGAACTGCCCGGTGCGGGCGCCGTCCATCCCCCAGTGCCCGGAATTGTGCGGGCGCATGGCCAGCTCGTTCACCAGCAGCCGCCCGTCGGTGGTCTCGAACAGCTCCACCGCCATCGCGCCGACAACGCCGAGCCCCTCGGCCAGGTTCAACGCCAAAGCCGCTGCGCCGGTTGCGAGTTCATCCGACAGGTCGGGCGCGGGCGCGATCACCACCGCGCACTGGCCGTTGCGCTGCACCGTCTCCACCACCGGCCAGGCCGCCGCCTGCCCGTACGGCGAACGCGCGACCATCGCCGAAAGTTCGCGCCGCAGCGGCACTTTCGCCTCCGCGAGCAGCTGGACCCCGCGCGCCAGCTGATCGGTGACGATTTCCGTTGCGGCAGCGGCGGATTCGGGCATCCAGACGCCGCGCCCGTCGTAGCCGCCGCGCACCGCCTTCAACACCGTCGGCCAGCCGTTCGCGTCGCCGAAGCGCACCGCGTCGGCCGGCTCGGTCACCGCAGTGAACGCGGGCACCGGCAGCCCCAGCTCGGCCAGCTTGGTGCGCATCACGAGCTTGTCCTGCGCGTAGATCAGCGCCTCGGGCGGCGGCTGCACATTGACGCCCTCCGCGACCAGCGCCGCCAGATGTTCGGCGGGCACATGCTCGTGATCGAAGGTCAGCGCGTGCGAGCCGACCGCGGCCTTGCGCAGCGCGGTCAGATCCGTGTGGCTGCCGAGCACCACATCCGGGCTCACCTGCGCGGCCGGATCGTCCGGATTCTCGGCGAGCACGCGCAGCCGCTGCCCCAGCGCTATCGCCGCCTGATGCGTCATGCGCGCCAACTGACCGCCACCGACCATCGTCACGGTGGGCATGGTTGAAGGATCGAACGAGCGGGGTGTCACGTAGAGGAATCTTGTCATGTCGGGCGGCAATCACCGGTACCGGTACACTCGGACCCTGTGTCATTCGTCGACGACGTGGTCAACGTCCTCCCCAAACCCCTCCGGGAGATCGCGTACCGCCATCACGAGCTGATCAAGTTCGCCATCGTCGGCGCAACGACCTTCGTGATCGACAGCGGGATCTTCTACATACTCAAGTGGACCGTGCTCCAGCAGAAGCCGGTCACCGCCAAGATCATCTCCGGCATCGTCGCGGTCATCGCGTCCTACATCCTGAACCGCGAGTGGTCCTTCAAGCACCGCGGTGGCCGGGAGAAGCATCACGAGGCGCTGCTGTTCTTCGTGGTCAGCGGCGGCGGCGTGGTGCTGAGCTTCCTGCCGCTGTGGGTGTCGAGCTACGTATTCGACCTGCGTCAGCCCAACGTCAGCTTCACCGTCGAGAACATCGCCGACTTCGTCAGCGCCTACATCATCGGCAACCTGCTGCAGATGGCGTTCCGTTTCTGGGCGATGCGCCGCTGGGTCTTCCCCGACGAGATGAACGAGATCGAGGCCGAGCTGAAGGACCTCATCGAGGAAGAGCTCGGCCACAGCTGAGTCACCTCGGCTCGGCGACCCAGGAGTTCGTCGACCGGGATGCCGAGGATCCCAGGAAGACGGCGAACGACGCGGGGCGGCGCCGCTGCAGCTCGAGACGCCCGCCGTCGGCCTCGACCAGCGCACGGGCCAACGCCAGCCCGACACCGGTGGATCCACCGGCCGAGAAACCCCTATCGAAAATGTGCGGTGCCAGCTCGTCGCGCACGCCGTCGCCCTCGTCGGCGACCTCGACGCACACCAGCGGTTCCCGGCCACCGCCCGGCACCACGGTCCGCACCGAGACCGTGCACGTCCCGCCGCCGTGCATCAGCGCGTTGTCGACGAGTACGGCCACCGCCTCGCGCAACCGGGATCCGGTGATCGGCGCGGTGAGCGATTCGTCACCGATCAGCGTCAACGCCCGACCCGCCTCGTTGAACGGATGCATCCACTCGGCGACGACGCCGCGCAGCTCCGCCATCACCGGCACCGGGTCACGGTCGGCGGCGTCCTCGTCGCGGGAGGCGCGGACCAGCTCGTCGATCGCGTCGGTGAGCCGGTCGACCTGCGCCATCGCCTCCTCGGCCTCGTGCACCACATCCGGGTCGTCGTGCGCGGACAGTTCGTCCAGCCGCAAGCGCACGGCGGTCAGCCTGCTGCGCAGCTGATGCGAGACGTCGGCGACCAGCGCGTGTTCGCGCTGCAACCGCCCGGCGATCTCGACCGTCGCCGAATCCAGCACATCGGAAACCCGGTCCAGCTCGGAGATGCCGTGCCTGCGCGGATCGGGACGGAAATCACCCATCGCCAGCCGCGCCGCCCTGGCCGCGACATCGCGCAGCGGATCGGCGACCCGCCGCGCGGTGACCATCGCCACCGAGACCGCGGCGCCGAGCGAGGCCAGCACCGCCAGCCCGACCACCGCGACGGCCTGCCGCTGCATGGCGTGCATCGGCGCGGACGGTATCTCCAGCCGCAGCGAGACCGAGGTGCCCAGCGACAGCGATTCGACGAGCGGATCGGCGACATCCGCGCTGCCGACGAACATCTCCGACGGCGTGCCCTGCGAGGCCGGGTAGACGATCGTCAGCTTGCCGTCCCTCGGCACCAGCGGCTTGATCGAACGCAGATCGAGCACGCCGGGCACCGTCCCGTCACCGTGCTCCTGATCGATGATCACCCGCGAGATGGAGTCCAACCGGTTGCGCAGATCGGTGCGGGTGATGTCCTCCACCCACAGCCAGGCCGTATACGTCAGCGGAAGGCCGAGCACCACCGTGGTCAGGGTGAGCACGGTGAGTATTGATCGCAGGATTCTGCGCCGCACGTCAGTCGGTGTTCAACCGGAAGCCGACACCGCGCACGGTGACGATGCGCCGCTCGGCCATCGGGCCCTCGTCGCCGATCTTGCGGCGCAGCCAGGACATGTGCATGTCCAGTGTCTTGGAGCCGCGCAGTTCCGCGTCGCCCCACACCTCGCGCAGGATCGTCTCGCGCGGCACCACCTGGCCCGCCCGATCGATGAGCACCTTGAGCAGCTCGTACTCCTTGTTGGCCAATCCGACCTCGACGCCGTTGACCAGCACCCGACGCGCCGCCGGCTCCAGCCGGATCCCGCCGACCTCGACGGTGTCGTCGCCGATTCCGCTGCGCCGCAACAGCGCTCGCACCCGGGCCAGCAGTTCGGCCAGGCGGAACGGTTTGCCGACATAGTCGTCGGCGCCCGCGTCCAGCCCGACCACGAAATCCACCTCGTCGGTGCGGGCGGTGAGCATCAGCACGGCCAGATCGGCCCCGCGGGCGCGCACCTGGCGGCACACCTCCAGCCCGTCCATCCCGGGCAGGCCCAGGTCCAGGATGAGCAGGTCGTGGTCGCCCTCCAGCGCACGCTCCAGCACGGCGGGGCCGAAGCGTTCGACGGTGACCGAGTAGCCCTCGCGGCCCAGCGCACGCGACAGCGGCGCGGCGATTGCCTCGTCGTCTTCGGCCAGGAGCACTGCGGTCATATGCCCAGATTAGTGAAGAGTGCCGGATTTGCCGTAGCGGTCACCGATATCCACCGTTGTCGTCGTGCGTCCGGCGGCCGCCGTTGTCATATGCCCGATCGGTGTCGAAGACTTGGTGGTAGAGCAGCGCGTGCACCTTCTCCACATTCGGGATGTCGTCGTACTCCAGCGGCTCGACCGAGGCGGATTCGATGATCAGGGTGCCGGTGCCGAGCATCCGGTCGAACAGCCCGTGCCGGAACTGAACACTAGATATGCGGCTGATCGGGATATCGATTCCGGTGTGCGTGAGCACGCCCTGCCGGATGAGCACCCGTCGGTCGGTGATGATGAAGTGCGTCGACTTCCAGCTGATAATCCTTGCGGCACAACGCCATACGATGATGATCAACCACACCGCGAATATCGCGACCAACACCGGCATGCGGGCGGCGCCCTCGATCTTGCGGGATGCGAGCCCCTCGCCGAAGCCGGCCAGCGCCGTCACGACGACGAGCGTGACAACCGGCCAGAACAGCATCTTCCAGTGCGGATGACGATGGAGTATCAGATGCTCGTCCGGCGCGAGCACATCCTCCGGATAACCCATGAGCGCACCCTACCGTGTGTGGGAGGTGTGTCAGATGACACGAGCCGGATCGTGTTGCACAATCATCCTTTTGCGAGGGGTGCCGCAGGCCGACGAATCCTGCCGTGCCCCATCTCCGCTCGCATGACCGACGCCCTGCCCGCAATTACGCCCGCATACCTGGAGGCCGTGTGACCAAGGACCTGACTCAGCTGGAAATCCTGACCGAGCTGGAGCCGATCGCCGAACAGAACCTGAACCGCCACCTGTCCATGGCCAAGGATTGGCACCCGCACGACTACGTGCCGTGGGACCTCGGCCGCAACTTCGCGGCGATGGGTGGAATCGATTGGGACCCAGCACAATCCAAGCTGAGCGAGGTCGCCAAGGCGGCGATGATCACCAACCTGCTCACCGAGGACAACCTACCCTCCTACCACCGTGAGATCGCGGAGAACTTCTCCCGCGACGGCGCATGGGGCACCTGGGTCGGCCGGTGGACCGCCGAGGAGAACCGGCACGGCATCGTGATCCGCGACTATCTGGTGGTCACCCGCGGCGTCGATCCGGTGGCCCTGGAGCAGGCCCGGATGATCCACATGACGAACGGCGCGCACTCGCCCGACGATTGGCACGGATTCCTCCTGAACGTCGCCTATGTGACCTTCCAGGAGTTGGCCACCCGCGTCGCGCATCGCAACACCGGCAAGGTCTGCGACGACCCCGTCGCCGACCGAATGCTGCAGCGCATCGCCGCGGACGAGAATCTGCACATGATCTTCTACCGCACCATGTGCGGCGCGGCCCTGGACCTGGTGCCCGACCAGGCGATGGAGGCCATCACCAGGATCGTCACGCATTTCGTCATGCCAGGCACCGGTATGCCGAACTTCCGCCGCAACGGTGTGCTCATGGCCAAGCACGGCATCTACGACATGCGCCAGCATCTGGAGGAAGTGCTGCAGCCGGTGCTCAAGCAGTGGAATGTGTTCGACCGCAGCGATTTCGGGCCGCGCGGCGAGCGGGCTCGGGAGGAGCTCGGGCTGTTCCTGGAGAAGCTGGCCCAGGACGTGATCAAGTTCGAGGAGCAGCGCGACCGGCTGCTGGCCCGTGAGGCCGCCCGCGCCGGATTGCAGCCCGCCTGAGCCGATTCGACGAGTCGCATTGGGGCTCAAGGCTTCCAGCGGCCAGAACCCGGACAACACCGTTCCCGCATAGCGTTTGGCTCCCGCGCCGCAATTGACCGGCGCGGGAAGCCGAACGCTTTGCGGGAGTCGAAGGCCTACAGGCCGGTGTCAGTACTCCGCGCGCAGATGCGTGACATCGCCCGCGGAGACCGGCTGATCGCCGATCAGCAACCGCCCCGATGCGTCGACATCCGTCGCGACGCCCGTGAGCGTCTGCCCGCCCGGCAGTTCGGCGCGAACCCGCGCACCGATGGTCGAGCAGCGTTCCCGGTACGCGGCGGCCAAATCGGTTGTGTCCCAACCACAATCGCGCCAAGCGGTGAAGCGCCCGGCGAATTCGGCGAGCAGCGACCGCACCAGCTCGGTGCGATCTGTCACCTTCGCCTGCGCCAGCGTCAGCGAAATAGCATGCGGCACCGGCAATTCCGCCTCGGTGAGGCTCACGTTCATCCCGATGCCGATGACGACGACGGGTGCGGGACCGGCGGCCGCGACCTCGGCGAGGATGCCCGCCACCTTGCGGCCATCAATGAGCACATCGTTGGGCCATTTGAGGTTCGCGGCGACACCGGCCGTCGCACGCAGCGCGTCCACCACGGCGATCCCGGTGAGCAGCGGCAGCCAGCCGAGCGACTCCGGGGCGATCCCACCCAATCGCACCAGCATCGACATCGAGATCTGGGCCCGCGGCGGGCTGATCCAGGTGCGGGCGTGTCGTCCGCGCCCCTGCTCCTGCGCCTCTGCAAGGAGTACCACGCGATCGATATCCGGTTCACCGGCTCGCGCGATCAGGTCCGCGTTGGTGGACCCGGTCGATTCCACCACGTCGATGTGGGAGAAGAACGACAACTCGGGCGTTTCGACGACGCTGCGCCGCAACTGCTCTGCATCCAACGGTGGCCTTTGCACGAGGGCAGAGGCTACCGGGCCGCGGGCGCGTTATCCGACTTGGTCGGAACGATCGAACATAGAAGCTCCCCCCTGAAGCACGAAAACGGGACTCTCCCAGGATATCCGGGCCACGCCGCACCGCGCGACCCGAATTTCCCCGGCATTTCTATCCGGCCAGCATGTAATCCTCGCCCGGATCCGCCACCTCGCGATCGCGTTCCAGCCATGGCACCGGATCGCGGAATCGCGGCTCGGCGACCTCGGCTCGACCGCTCACGAACGACGCGGCAGCGGCACGTTCGGCGACGGATCTGCTCCATTCCCACATAACCGAATCACTCCCCTTCCCAGAACGTCGGCCACTCCCCTGAAGCACGAACTCGGGACGCCCACAACCCTACCGGCACCGGGATATCGGGCGATACCGATTTTCCGCGCGACCCACCCGTCGCACGAGTTTGTTGCCCACCAGCGGATTTCGGTTCGAGTACCGTCGGCGCAATATGATCTAGCTGGGCTTTTCTACCCATCGGTAGCGGATGCTCGGTTCGAGCGATTCGGCGGCACTGGTTACACTCCGGAGCCATGACGAGTGTCCAGCAGCAGCCCGCGTCAGGTCCGGCGGGCTCCCCCGATATCCACACCACCGCCGGGAAACTGGCTGATCTGCGGAATCGGCTGGAAGAGGCCAAGCACCCGATGGGTGAGGCCGCGGTGGACAAGGTGCACGCCAAGGGCAAGCTCACCGCCCGCGAGCGCATCCTGGCCCTGCTGGACGAGGGTTCGTTCGTCGAATTGGACGCGCTGGCCAAGCACCGCAGCGTCAACTTCGGCCTGGAGCACAACCGCCCGCTCGGCGACGGCGTCGTCACCGGATACGGCACCATCGACGGCCGCGACGTCTGCATCTTCTCCCAGGACGTCACCGTCTTCGGCGGCAGCCTCGGCGAGGTGTATGGCGAAAAGATCGTCAAGGTCATGGATCTGGCACTCAAGACCGGCCGCCCGCTGATCGGCATCAACGAGGGCGCGGGTGCGCGCATCCAGGAGGGCGTCGTCTCGCTGGGCCTCTATGGTGAAATCTTCCATCGTAATGTGCAGGCGTCTGGGGTAATTCCCCAGATCTCGCTGATCATGGGCCCGGCCGCGGGTGGCCACGTGTACTCGCCCGCGCTCACGGACTTCGTCGTCATGGTCGACCAGACCAGCCAGATGTTCGTCACCGGACCGGATGTCATCAAGACGGTGACCGGTGAAGAGGTCACCATGGAGGACCTGGGCGGCGCGCACACGCATATGGTGAAATCCGGTGTGGCGCACTATGTCGCCTCGGGCGAGCAGGACGCGCTGGACTACGTCAAGGATCTGCTGTCCTACCTGCCCAGCAACAACCGTGCCGAGCCGCCGCGCTACCCGGCGACCGATCCGATCGATGGTGCAATCGAGGAATCGCTCACCGACGAGGACCTCGAGCTGGACACGATCATCCCGGATTCGCCGAACCAGCCGTACGATATGCACGAGGTGATCCTCCGTCTGCTCGACGACGACGAATTCCTCGAGGTGCAGGCCGAGCGCGCGATGAACATCATCGTCGGCTTCGGGCGCATCGATGGCCGCAGCGTCGGCATCGTGGCCAACCAGCCCACCCAGTTCGCCGGCTGTCTGGATATCGACGCCTCGGAGAAGGCCGCGCGGTTCGTGCGCACCTGCGACGCGTTCAACATCCCGATCCTCACCCTGGTCGACGTGCCGGGCTTCCTGCCGGGCACCGGTCAGGAGTACAACGGCATCATTCGCCGCGGCGCGAAGCTGCTGTACGCCTACGGCGAGGCCACTGTGGGAAAGATCACCGTCATCACCCGCAAGGCCTATGGCGGCGCGTATGACGTCATGGGGTCCAAGCACATGGGCGCCGATGTGAACCTGGCCTGGCCGACCGCCCAGATCGCGGTCATGGGTGCGTCCGGGGCGGTCGGTTTCGTCTATCGCAAGCAGTTGCAGCAGGCCGCCAAGGACGGCGCGGATGTCGACGCGCTGCGCCTCGAGCTGCAGAATGAGTACGAGGACACCCTCGTCAATCCGTATGTCGCGGCCGAGCGTGGCTATGTCGACGCGGTGATCCCGCCGTCGCACACCCGCGGTCAGATCGTTTCCGCGCTGCGGCTGCTGGAACGCAAGATGGTGACCCTGCCGGCCAAGAAGCATGGCAACATCCCGCTGTGATGAGGCGATAACCCGGATATCCCACACCCGGCAATGGTTGACAGAGACCATGAGTGGGTCAGAGGGTGATCTCATCAGGTTTTCGACATCAGTCCGAGAACACGCCCGAGCGCGGTGTGAGCCGAGGGTCCCGAGGTGACGGGCCCGGCGAGCGCCGCCATCGAGTAAGGCTATAGAGAGGATCTGGCACTGTGACAGCCGTGGCAGAAGAAGATGTGTTGACCGCCGCCGAACTGGATCTCACAGTCGACCCGATCACCGACGAGATCGTGCCGACCGTTGCCGATCTGGAGTCGGTCGTGCCGACCGTCGACGGGCAGCCGTTCATCAAGATCGTGAAGGGCAACCCGAGCGATCTGGAGATCGCCGCACTGGTTTGTGTGCTCACCGCGGCCGCCGCCGGCGGCGAGCAGGCCGGCGCGTCCGGCCCGATCGATATGTGGGGCCGTCCGACGATGATGCACCGGGGCACCACACCCTTCTCGCCCTACGCCTTCCCGCAGCTGTCGCACCTGCGCGACTGACCCGTGCCGGAACCGCGCCTGGTACTCGCCTCCGCGTCACCGGCCCGCCGAGCGGTGCTCCGCTCCGCGGGTATCGATCCGCTCGTCCACGTATCCGAGGTGGACGAGGACGCCGTCGCCGCCGCGCTCCCCGCGGACACACCACCGCAGACGGTGGTGATCGAACTGGCCCGGGCAAAGGCCCGGCATGTCGCGGCGACCGCCGACCTTCCCGCCGAATGCGTTGTGGTGGGCTGTGATTCGATGCTGCTGGTGGACGGCACACTGCAGGGCAAGCCGCACACACCCGAGGTCGCCCGGCAGCGCTGGGCCGAAATCGCCGGGCGCAGCGCCGATCTCGTCACCGGACACTGCGTGCTGCGGCTCAGCGGCGGCGTCGTGACCGCCGAATCGGTCGACTGTAGTTCCACCACAGTGCATTTCGCGAAACCCGAGCCCGCCGAGCTGGACGCCTACATCGCCACGGGCGAACCGCTCCAGGTGGCGGGCGCGTTCACGCTGGACGGATTGGGCGGCTGGTTCGTCGACCGGATCGACGGCGATCCATCGAGCGTCATCGGGATCGGATTACCACTGCTGCGACGGCTGCTTGGCGATGTTGGGGTCACCATTGCGCAGCTGTGGCGCCACTCGCAGGCCTGAGGGCGGCACGAGCTGCGGTTCGGCGCCGTTGTCCGCGGCGACCACCACGGGGGCGACCGGCGCCTGCTGCTCCCGCCGGGCCAGCAATTCCAAACGCACCACGCACAATTCGGGTTCGACGAATGGGTGCAGCCGCACGTTCACATCGTCGCGGGCGCCGTTGCGTTCCAGCGCCTCCTTGATCTGCCCCAGGTGCACACCGCACACCACCTCGGAGTGGGTGCGCGCCAATTCGCGCAGCGGGCAGGCGGTGAGCCGGACCATCGCCTGTTCGGAGGTCTCCGACGACGGGTCGCGCTCCGGCGCGAAGCCCAGTTCGGAGGACAGCGCCATCACGACATCCTTGGCGTCGTCCAGCGATTCGACCCGCCGCGCCGCGACGTCGAGCCGCGCGCCCCAGGCGCGACCGGCCGCGATGGCGGCCTCCTGCCTGCGCCGGGGATCCGGGCCCAGTTGGTCGGCGAGCACCTGGGCCAGCTCCTGATAACCGATCGATCGCTGCACCGCCGCATAACCGATGCGTGGACGGCCTCGGCCGCGCGGTGGTTGCTGGAATTGCCGCACCAGTGATTCTTTGGTGAGGACGTCCAAATGAAATCGGACCGTGGTTACATGCTGCCCGGTGATTCTGGCCAGTTCCTGGGCATCGAGGGGCTCGCTTGCGCCACGTAGGATCGCGAGCAGTCGCCGTCGCGGCCAAGAATCGGACATAGCTCACCCCTCCTCCCGGGAGACTTTATCGGATGTAGGTGCGATTTATTCGCTCATTCAGCCGATTTGTGATCTGAAACGAGTTGCACAACCGCCTCACGCATACCATCGCAGTGAGACCAGAACCGCCGTAACCGCCGTCTACCTCGCGCGAAGGACCACGCCAGTGCCCGTTGCCCCGGATCCACATGCCGCTTTCGGCCCCTACGCACATCCTCACCGACTAGTAACCACAGAGTGGCTGTCGGCAAACATAGGCGCGCCGGGACTGAAGATCGTGGAGTCCAACGAGGACGTATTGCTGTATGACATCGGGCACGTTCCGGGGGCAATCAAGATCAACTGGCGGGGCGACCTCAACGATCAGGTCACGCGCGACTATATCGACGGAACCCGATTCACCGAACTTATGCGCTCGAAAGGAATCGAACGCGACGACACGGTGGTGATCTACGGCGATCGAGGAAATGCTCAGGCGGCGCACACGCTCTGGCTGTTCACCCTCTTCGGACACGAGGACGTGCGGTTGCTCGACGGCGGCCGGGACGCCTGGATCTCCGAGGCGCGCGAAACCACCTTCGATACGCCCTACGTCGGCGTCAGCGACTATCCGACCGTGCGCCGCGACGACACCACCGCCCGCGCCTTCCGCGAGGATGTGCTCGCCCACCTCGGCAAACCGATCCTCGATGTGCGCTCGCCGAAGGAATATTCGGGCGAGCTGGTGCCCGAACCGCTCAACCCCGAGGACGCCGCGCTGCGCGGCGGGCACATCCCCACCGCGCTCAACATCCCGTGGACCGCGGCGAGCACCGCCGACAGCCGCTTCCGCAGCCGCGCCGAGCTGGACGAGGTGTACGCCGCGCTGCCCGCACGTGACGATGTAGTCGTGTATAGCCGGGTTGGCGAACGATCCAGCCACACCTGGTTCGTACTCACCTATCTGCTCGGCCATCAGCGGGTACGCAACTACGACGGTTCGTGGACCGAATGGGGCAACTCGGTCCGCATGCCGATCGCCAAGGGTGACGAACCAGGCGAAGCCCCAACCACTTCCACCCGGCGCGGGCGGGGTAAGTAAGGTCCTTCGTAGCAGCGAAGAAACGTCTACGACCCGATCCGCGACCTACTGTCTGGTAGGACTATGCGAGTTCGGCGTCTGTTGGCAGACTGCCTACACTCGCCCGAGACGTAAATTATGTCGACCACGGGGCGACCAGAAGATTGCACACAGGAGGCTCAGTGCCCAGCCATGCCAGCGCGCGGATCACGAAGGTACTCGTAGCTAACCGCGGCGAGATCGCCGTGCGCGTGATCAGGGCCGCCAAGGACGCCGGGATCGGCAGCGTCGCCGTCTACGCCGAACCCGATGCGGACGCCCCATTCGTCAAGCTCGCCGACGAGGCCTTCGCCCTCGGCGGACAGACCTCGGCCGAGTCGTACCTGGTGTTCGACAAGATCCTGGACGCGGCGGCCAAATCCGGCGCCGACGCCATCCACCCCGGGTACGGATTCCTTTCCGAGAACGCCGACTTCGCCCAGGCGGTCATCGACGCGGGCCTGATCTGGATCGGCCCGTCGCCCCAGTCGATCCGCGATCTCGGCGACAAGGTCACCGCGCGGCATATCGCCGAACGCGCGAAGGCCCCGATGGCCGCGGGCACCAAGGATCCGGTCAAGAACGCCGACGAGGTCGTCGAATTCGCCAAGCAGTACGGCGTTCCCGTCGCGATCAAGGCCGCGTTCGGCGGCGGCGGTCGCGGCATGAAGGTCGCGCACTCCATCGAGGAGATCCCGCATCTGTTCGAATCCGCGACCCGCGAGGCCACCGCGGCGTTCGGCCGCGGCGAATGCTTCGTCGAGCAGTACCTGGACAAGGCCCGCCACGTCGAGGCGCAGGTGATCGCCGACCAGCACGGCAACGTGGTCGTCGCGGGCACCCGCGACTGCTCGCTGCAGCGCCGGTTCCAGAAATTGGTCGAGGAGGCGCCCGCGCCGTTCCTGTCCGACGAGGTGCGCGCCAAGATCCACGAATCCGCCAAGCGCATCTGCCGGGAGGCCGGCTACTACGGCGCGGGCACCGTCGAATATCTGGTGCAGGGCGAGACCGTTTCGTTCCTCGAGGTCAACACCCGCCTGCAGGTCGAGCACCCGGTCACCGAGGAGACCGCCGGAATCGACCTGGTGCGCCAGCAGTTCCGGATCGCCGAGGGCCACGAGCTGACGATCAAGGAGGATCCGAAGCCGCGCGGGCACGCCATCGAATTCCGGATCAACGGTGAGGACGCGGGCCGCAACTTCCTGCCCGCCCCCGGCCCGGTCACCGTCTACAAGGAGCCGACGGGCCCGGGTGTGCGCGTCGATTCCGGCGTCGTGCAGGGTTCGGTGATCGGCGGACAGTTCGACTCGATGCTGGCCAAGCTGATCGTCACCGGCGAAACCCGCACCCAGGCGCTGGAGCGGGCGCGTCGCGCGCTCGCCGAATACGAGGTCGAGGGCCTGGCCACGGTCATCCCGTTCCACCGGGCCATCGTCAGCGATCCGGCCTTCATCGGCGACGGCGCCAAGTTCGACGTCTACACCAAGTGGATCGAGAACGAGTGGGTCAACACCGTCGAGCCGTACACCGGCTCCGGTGTCCAGGCCGAGGAGGACGAGGACCAGCCGCGGCAGAAGGTCGTCGTCGAGGTCGGCGGGCGGCGCGTCGAGGTGTCGCTGCCGGGCAACTTCAGCGTCGGCGCGCCCGGCGCCGCCGCGGGTAACGGCGTTGTCCGCAAGAAGCCGAAGCCGCGCAAGCGCGGTGGCGCGGGCGGCGGCGCCGCATCCGGTGACGCGGTCACCGCGCCGATGCAGGGCACCGTGGTCAAGGTCGCCGTCGAGGAGGGCCAGACCGTGGAGGCGGGCGATCTGATCGTCGTGCTCGAGGCCATGAAGATGGAGAATCCGGTCAACGCGCACAAGGCCGGTGTGGTGACCGGACTTGCCGTCGAGGCCGGTGCGGCCATCACGCAGGGGACGGTACTCGCCGAGATCAAGTAGGCGATTTTCGCGACGGTGGCCCATTCGCTCGTGCGGGTGGGCCACCGTCGTATCCGGGGTAAACAGCTGGCGAACAAGCTTTCCGCGCCGCGGGCGGGGCCGATAGGGCTGCCGTATCGTGGTCCGGTGACCAGTTTGCGGTATGAGGATCGGGCGGAGGATAGCGGGGATGCCGCCGATCGGCGCACGGTCACCGAGCTGATCCGCGCTCGTCACGCCGGCGGGAGCCGCGCCGACGGACAGCGGCTGGTGCTCGTCATCGAGGGCGGCGGCAGTCGCGGCGTGTACTCCAGCGGCATGGTGCAGGCCATCGAGGAACTGGGTTTGGCAGGCGTATTCGACGCCGTCTACGGGACGTCGGCGGGTGCCATCAACGGGGCCTGGCTGCTGTGCGGGCGCGCTACGCCAGGCATGCGCTCATGGACCGATCCGGAGATCATGCGCCGGGCCATCGACCCGATCCGCCTGCTGCGCGGCAAACCCGCCTTCGACCTGCGCTACCTGGTGCATCAGGTGTACGACGGGATCGAGCCGATGGACTTCCCCGCGATCCTGGCCAACCCGACCACCTTTCACCCCATCGCCACCGATGTGCGCACCGGGCTCGCGGTGGATCTGCACCGCTACATCGTCGACAAACGGACGCTGATGATCGCGCTGCGCGCCTCCGCGGGCCTGCCCATCCTCGCCGGACCGCCCGTCACGCTCGGTGACTCCCAATACTTCGACGGCGGCCTCTCCGAAACGGTGCCCATCCGCACCGCCGTCCGCGCGGGCGCGACGCACGCACTGGTGCTGCGGACCCGTCGCACCGACGAAAAGCGCCCGCCCGCACCGCGTCTGCACCGGGTAGTCGGCGGCGGCTACATGCGGATGATCGCCCCCGGCGCCTACCGCGCCTGGCTGGAACGCCCGCAACAGCAGTCCGTCGAGGACAACTTCCTCGCCGGGCTCGGTGACGCGGCATACCAGATCCACCCGCCTGCGGGCTCACCCAGCGTGGACAGCGCGAGCCGGAATACCGAGCTGCTGTCCGAGGCGCTCGAAATCGGTCGTCAGGCAGTACATTCCGCGCTGGCAAGCGTGGTGCGTGCGGCTTAGGTTGGTCCCGAGCGGGTTTCGGCTTCTCGCGCTCGCAATTGCCTGTGCGAGAAGCCAATTGCTACGCGCAAACCTGTCAGCCTCGTCCCGGCGGAACCTTCGTCGGCGGTGTCGACGGGGCGGGGTCGTCCTCCAGTCCCGGTATCCGCAGCACCGGGCCCGGATCGGTTTTCGGATCGCCGCCGGGGATCTGTAGCGGCGGGGGTTTGGTCGGCCGGATTTCCGGTGTCACCGTATCGGTTTCGTTGACGCTGGCCGGTGAAGGCGCCGGGCTGCCGCCACCGTCACCGTCGGCCAGCAGCACGAGCACCGCGCAGCCCGCGAGAAGCAGGAACGGGGAGAGCAGGATCAGGATGATCGCGATGAGGAAGCGTCTGGTGAGGCTCTTACGTCTGCGCGGCGCGGGCACGGGGGGCCGGACGGGCCACGGCGTGGCGGTGGGACGGGCGGGCTGGCGACGCAGGTGCCATTGGCGACGCGGCGGCGCGGCGGGGTACTGATTGGACGGGTATGCGTTCGGCTGGGGCGCATTGGGCTGGAGCACATGCGTCTGATGCGCCGTCGGCGGGAGCATATTCGCATTCGGTTGCTGCGGAGTTGGCTGGGGCGCAGGCGACTGATGCACAGGTGGCTGGTGCCCGGTCGACTGATGTCCAGGTGGCTGCGGCGCATTGACTTGGGGCGCATTGACTTGGGGCGCAACGGCTCCCGCGCGCGGCATGGCCGTTTGGTTGTGCGGGAGGTGCGGTGTCACCGGATGGCTGCGCTGACGTCCGCGCCGCGGATTCGGCTGCGGGATCGGCGCTCCCGCCGGAACCGGCTGCGCGAATCCGGGATGCGGATACATCGGCGCGATGCGGGTCTCGATCCTGGTCTGCGGAATGTCCTGATTCGCAAGCAGTTTCGTCGGCGGTTTACCGGCCTCCAGCGCCGCGCGGGCATTGCGCGCGAATTCGCCCGCCGACTGATAGCGCTGCACCGGATCCTTCGCCAAGCCCCGCGCGATGACACCGTCCAATGTCGGCGGGATGACCGGATTCAGCGAGCTCGCGCGGGGCGGTGCGGACATCAGGTGGGCGTGCATCTGCTGGGGCGGGTCGGTGTCGCCGTAAGGGCGTCGCGCGGTGAGACATTCGTAGAGCACGCAGGCCAGCGAGTACACGTCGGACCGGCCGTCGGTGTTGCCGGTGTAGCGTTCCGGGGCCATATAGGCCCAGGTGCCCATGGCGAAACCGGTTGCGGTGAGCGCGGTCTGGCCGCGACTGTGGGCCAGCCCGAAATCGATCAGATAGGCCGCACCGTCGGCGCGCAGCACGATATTGGACGGCTTCACATCGCGGTGCACCAGGCCGACCCGGTGCGCGGCGTCCAGCGCGGAGGCGACCTGCTCGATGACGGCGACGGAGACGGCGGGCGGGATCGGCCCGTCGGTCTGCAACCGGACCCCCAGATCGATGCCCTCGATGAATTCCATATCGATGAACAGCCGTCCATCGATCTCACCGTGCGTGTGGATCGGCACCACATGCGGATCGCGCAGCGCCGCAATGACTTCGGCCTCGCGCTCGAAGCGCTTGCGATACTTCGCGTCGGTGGCGAGTTCGGCGGGCAACAGCTTGAGCGCGACCCTGCGCTCGACGACGGTGTCGTAGGCCAGCCAGACCTGGCCCATCCCACCCTTGCCGAGCAACCGCTCCAGCCGATATCTCCCGAACCGCTCCTCCCCCATCCGCAAACCTCCGTGTCGCCGTTGACATCTCGCCGCGAATACCGAAAGCGCAGCTCACGGTCCAGATGTCAAGCGCCGAGCTTACCTTGCAGGGTAGTCCCGGAGCAGACCGGGCGACAGTGTGACCTCTCCGACCATGGGCAACCGCCGTATCGCGGACCCCGCGCGACCCGCGCCTATTACCCTTTCCTCTATGAGTGAGGTCCCGGAAATCCGCATCGGCACCGCCGAACGAGAAGAGGCGCTGCAGCGGCTTTCCGATCATTTCGCGGCGGGCAGGCTGAGCGTCGCGGAGTTCGACGAGCGCAGTGCGATCGTGGCGGCGGCGCTGACCCGCGGCGATCTGGAACAGGTGTTCACCGATCTGCCGCAGCCGGTGGCCGAGAAACCCGCGCCCGCGAAATCGGAGCATAAATTCCTGTCCGATTGGCCGGATCGGATCATGGCGGTCATCCCGATTCTGGCGCTCATCCTGTTCCTCGCCACCGGCCACTGGTGGTTCTTCCTGGCGATCCCGCTGGCGGGCGCCCTGCTCTACGGCGGACGCCACAACCCCCGCCGGGACGAGCGGCGCCGCGAACATCTCGACCGCCATCAAGACCGGCTCGACCGCCGCCGCGACCGCCTCGAAGGCCGCCGGGACAGCCTCGAGGGCCGCCGCGACGACGAGGACCGCGCCTGATGGAGCCGGTGGAGATCAACGCGGGCACCTGGTACCTGCGCGCCCTACGCGCCGACGACCGCATCGACGACCGCCCGGCCCTCGCCGCAGGCGGCATCACCGACCCGAACTATGTCGCCACCCGCACCACCCAATGGACCGACGAAACCCACTTCTCCTGGGCCGTCTGCGACCCCACCACCGCAGAACTGGTCGCCGAAATCGTCGTGACCCCCACCGGCGAAACGGCCGAACTCACCGGCTGGGCACGCCCCGGCCACGAACCCGCCCTGAAGAGCGGGCAAGCCGCAGTCCGCCGTTTCGTCGAAGGCGCACTTGGACTTCGAATAACCTGAGGCCATGCCCACTGCCTAGAACTCGACTACCGACTGACCGGCCGTACCCAGTTGCTATCCCGCACAACAGGATTGGGTGCGGCCGGTTGGGTCAGCGCATGACGCCCGTGTGTCCGGTCGAGTAGCGGCCCGGTTGGGGCCAGACTGTCAGCCCGTGTGCGCCGCGGCCGACGGGTATGCGGGCCAACAGGTTCCAGTTGACGATGTCGATCGCGTAGACCTCGCCGTGGTGCCGGCCGGATACCCAGAAGGTGCGGCCGTCGGCGGAGATGTTTCCCATGTCGGGGCTGCCGCCGCCGGGGATTTCCCATTTGCGCACCAGTTGGTTGGTCGCGAAATCCCAGACCGAGATGGTGCCCTCGCCGCGGTTGGTGATGATCATCTGCTTCGAATCGCGGGTGACGTAAAGTCCGTGCGCCCCTTTGCCTGTCGCGATGAATCCGGTGTTCTCGAAGGTCAGCGCGTCGATGGTGTAGACGCCGTCGGCCATCATGTCGGCGACGTAGAAGGTGCGTCCGTCGGGTGCCAGCTTCACGTCCTGCGGCATGCCGGTGCTGCCGCTCGGGAGGTCGATCAGCTTGACCTGTTTGTGCTCGGCGACGTCGAAAACCAGCATGCGCCCGGAGAATTCGCAGCTGGCGAGGGCGAATCGGCCGTCGGCGGTGAAGTCCATGTGATCGATGCCCGCGCAGTCGGGCACCGCCATGGCGTCCACCCGCTGCCAGGTGTGCGGATCGTAGAAGTCCAGCGATTTGTCCGCCTCGGCGACGACCAACGCGAATTTGCCGTCCGGGGTGAAGTACATGTTGTACGGGTCGCGGACCGGCAGCGGGTCGCCGGGTTTGCCGGTGCGCGGGTCGATCGGGAGCAGGCTGCCGCTGCCGATCGGCAGATCGTTGGTGACGTAGAGGGTCTGCAGGTCGTAGGCGGGGACCACATGCTGCGGTTCCCGCCCACCCGCCGGGAAGGTGTCGATCACCTCGAAGGTGTTCGGGTCGATCACCGATACCGAATGCGATTCGCTGTTGGGCACGTAGACCAGCGGCCGATGCTCGGCGACGGCCGGGCTGAGCTCCCGATCCGCCGCGTAGACATCGGTGGGCGATAGCGGCGGCGGCATGCCGGGTAGCAGGTTCGTCAGGTGTGGCGGCGGCGCGGGCGCCGCCGGGGTCGTCGATCGGCCGACCACCGAACCCGCCTCGCTGGTCGAGGAGCAGCCCGCGGCCGCCAGGACGATCGTCACGACAATTGGTGCCAGACGTCGGTTCACGCGCTGCACCGTGCCGGGAAGTGGTGAGGACGAGAGGACATGGCTGCGAAGCCTATGCGGTGGCCAGCTGATTATTGGTTAATCCGCGCCGCCCGCCCGAATCATCCGAATTACCAGGTCATCTCGGGTCTGTTGGCATAGTCCAGAAATATGGCAAACGCCGCGCAATCGACATTGCGCGGCGTTCGGCGGTTGCCCTCGGGCGGGCCTAACCGAGCGTCTCGAGCACGCGCGCCAATGCGTCCACCGCGGCGTCGATTTCGGCCGCGGTGACGGTGAGCGGCGGCCGGAACCGGATACCGCGCTCACCGGTGCCGAGGATCAGCACATGTTCCTGCTCGCGCAGCGCGGTGAGCACCCGGTCGCGCAGTTCCGGTGTGGCCAGCGTGATCGCGCACATCAGCCCGCGCCCGCGCGGTTCGCTGACGCTCGAATGCTCGTCGGCGAGCACACCCAACCGGTCCAGCAGGTGCGCGCCGAGCGGGCGGGACCGCTCGACCAACCCGTCGGCCTCCAGAACCTCGAGGATCCGCCGGGTGCGCACCATATCGGTGAGGTTGCCGCCCCAGGTGGAGTTGATCCGCGAGCTGACCCGGAACACATTGTCCGGCACCTCGTCGACGCGACCGCCGGCCATGATGCCGCACACCTGGGTCTTCTTCCCGAAGGCCACCACGTCGGGCTCCAGGCCCAGTTGCTGGTAGGCCCAGGTGGTTCCGGTCATGCCGACGCCGGTCTGCACCTCGTCGAGGATGAACAACGCGTCGTTATCGTGGCACAGCCGTTGGATGGACCGTAAGAATTCCGGCCGCATATGCCGGTCGCCGCCCTCGCCCTGAATCGGTTCGGCGATGAAACACGCTATGTCGTGCGGGCTTTCGGCGAAGGCGCGACGCGCCTGGTCGAGCGCTTTCGCCTCGGCCGCCTCGATGTCGACGCCGTCGCCGAGTACCGGCGCGTCGATGCGCGGCCAGTCGAATTTGGGGAAGCGCGCCGTCTTCGTCGGATCGGTGTTGGTGAGCGAGAGGGTGTAACCGGTGCGGCCGTGGAACGCCCCGGTGAGGTGCAGCACCTTGGTGCCGAGTTCGGCTGGGCGGCCGTGGATTTCGTTATGCCTGCTCTTCCAGTCGAAGGCGACCTTGAGCGCATTTTCCACGGCCAGCGCGCCGCCGTCGATGAAGAACAGGTGCGGCAGGCGCGGATCGCCGAGTACCCGGGCGAAGGTTTCCACGAACCTCGCCATCTCGACGGTGTAGATATCGGAATTACTCGGTTTGTTGAGTGCGGCGGTGGCCAGTTCGGCGCGGAACTCCTCGTCGTCGGCCAGCGCCGGGTGGTTCATACCCAGCGCATTGGACGCGAAGAAGCCGAACATGTCCAGATAGGACGTGCCGTCGCGTTCATCGACCAGCCGGCAGCCACGGGATTGCCGTAGATCCAGCACAAGGTCGAACCCGTCGGCGAGGATGTTCGCGGACAAGATCTCATGCACCCGGTCGGCGGGGGTGACCGAGGTGATGTCACCACCCGCGCGGGTGCGCTCCAGTTCGAGGGTCACACCAGCGAGGGTACGGAAAGATTTACGAAATCTCTACAGATCCGCGGTAATTACTCCACGTAACGACTACCTGTCATAGAATGTCTGCAGAATGATCGTGCTCCGCGTCCGGACGTTGGCCGTCGCCCTGATCTCCTGCAGCAGCTGCTCGAGATGCCGCGGCGAGGCCACCCGGACCAGCAGCATGTAACTTTCGTCGCCCGCCACCGAATGGCATGCCTCGATGCCCGGGATGTGCTGCAGGAGTGCGGGCGCGTCGTCGGGCTGCGAGGGGTCGAGAGGAGTGATCGCGACGAATGCCGACAGCAACTGCCCGAGCGCCTCGGGGTCGACATGCGCCGTATAGCCCCGGATCACCCCGCGCGCCTCTAACCTGCGCACCCGCGACTGCACCGCGGATACCGACAGACTCGCCTTCTCGGCCAAGTTGGACAGGGTGGCGCGACCATCGGCCATCAGTTCCCGAATCAGTAGCCGATCGATGTCGTCGAGCACAGGTCGTGCCGGTGTATCCGCCATCAGCGAAAGATAACTCAGCAAGCCCACCTCGGTGCGGAAACCTCGATACACCACCCATCGGTCGAAAGGTATGGCGGACCAACACATGACGGATGTACTCGGCGATCAGACCACCGAACTGGCCCGGCGTGCGGCGCGATTGCTGCGCGCGCTCGGCGCCCGGCAGCCGGAACCGGGGGCGCTGCTCGCCCGCACGCCCATCACCGGCGAGCGGCTCATGAGCCTGGCGCCCAGTTCACTCGACGAGGTCGACGCGGCGATCGGCCGCGCGGCAACGGCTTTCCGGTCCTGGCGCACGGTGCCGGCGCCGGTGCGGGCGGCACTCGTGCGCAGGCTGGCCGAACTGCTCGTCACGCACAAGGCGGAACTGGCCGAGCTGGTGACGCTGGAGGCGGGCAAGATCGGCCCGGAGGCGCTCGGTGAAGTGCAGGAGATGATCGATATCTGCGAATTCGCCATCGGTCTTTCCCGGCAGCTGTACGGGCGGACGATGCCTTCGGAGCGGCCGGGGCACCGACTGATGGAGACCTGGCATCCGCTGGGCGTGGTCGGCGTCATCTCGGCATTCAACTTCCCGGTCGCGGTGTGGGCGTGGAATACCGCCGTCGCACTGGTCTGCGGTGACACCGTGGTGTGGAAACCGTCGGAGACGACGCCGCTGACCGCGCTCGCCTGCCACGCGCTGCTGCGCAGGGCCGCGACCGACGTCGGCGCGGATCCCGAAGTGCACCAACTGATTCAGGGCGATTCGACGGTCGGCGAAAAGCTGGTCGACGATGCGCGCGTCGCGCTGGTGAGCGCCACCGGTTCGGTGCGGATGGGACAGTTGGTCGCGCCGCGGGTGGCCGCGCGCTTCGGCCGCTGCCTGCTCGAACTCGGCGGCAACAATGCCGCGATCGTCACGCCCACAGCGGATTTGGCGCTGGCGGCGCGGGGCATCGTCTTCGCCGCGGCAGGCACCGCCGGACAACGCTGCACCACACTGCGGCGGCTGATCGTGCACGCGGACGTGGTCGGCCCGCTGATCGAACAGGTGGAGAAGGCGTACAGCCAACTGCGCGTTGGCAATCCGCTCGACGAAGGGGTGCTGGTGGGCCCGCTGATCAACGAGCGCGGCTACACGGCGATGCGTGACGCACTGCAGCGGGCCATCGCCGACGGCGGCGAATTGGTATGCGGCGGTGAGCGAGTCGACGGATTCGGCGCCGACGCCTACTACGTGCGCCCGGCCATCGTGCGGATGCCCGCGCAGACCGCCGTGGTGCGCGAGGAAACCTTCGCACCCATCCTCTACGTGCTCGACTACCACGATCTCGACGCCGCCATCGAACTGCACAACGCTGTGCCGCAAGGACTTTCGTCCGCCATCTTCACCGGCGACCAGCGCGAGGCCGAACGCTTCCTGGCCGCCGACGGCTCCGACTGCGGCATCGCCAACGTCAACATCGGTACCTCCGGCGCCGAGATCGGCGGTGCGTTCGGCGGCGAGAAGCAGACCGGCGGCGGCCGCGAATCCGGCTCCGACTCGTGGAAGGCCTATATGCGCCGCGCCACCAACACCGTCAACTACTCCGCCGAACTCCCCCTCGCCCAAGGTATTCAGTTCGGCTGAACCACCCCTGACCGGGCGTTTTGGTACCTCCACCCCGCACGTGTAGTGTTGTAAATACCGACGCGGGGTGGAGCAGCTCGGTAGCTCGCTGGGCTCATAACCCAGAGGTCGCAGGTTCAAATCCTGTCCCCGCTACGAAAGTGGAGGCCAGAGGGTGCTAAACCCTCTGGCCTCCACTGTTTTGGGGTGACTGGTCTTCCGTCGCCGGAGGTTGTCGTGCAGCCGGATCCCGGGCGCGCCACCGCCCATTGTTTTCGAATGTCCGCACCTGACCGGTCACGATGCTCGGATCGGAAACCCTCTGCTCCTCTTGCGGAGAGGTGATGACAATAGTTTCCACCCCTCCGAGTATTCGAGGCGAGATTTGGGTCGCCGCGAGCGCTCGGATGGGGCCGTCGGTAACCTGGCCCGCCGACCCAGTCGGGCGCGGGTGAGCCGGGATTTCAGGAAGGTTTGTATTCCTCGTCGAAGTCGTCCTCTTCGGGGGTCGGGGCCGGTTCGGGGTCGAAACGGCGCGGGGTGTGTTCGTGGTCGGTGTCGCCGCGGGAGGCGGCGGCGCCCATCAGACCGCTCAGGAAGGTGGGCTGGGTCGCGGTTTGGGTGGAGGTGGGCTGGGTGGGTGTTGCGGTGGAGTCGGCGGCGGTCAGGGTTGTGGGTTTGGTTGGGGCCTGGTCCTGCGGTGGAGGTGGGGCGGCCTTGTCGTGCTGGGCGCCGGAGTTGTGATCCGTTGGTGCGGCGGACTTGTCCGGTGGAGTGTCGGAGCCGTTCCTGTGATCGGTTGGGGCACCGGCGTCGGGCTTGTGGTCGGGGGAACCGGAGCCGGTGTCGGTTGGGGCGGCGGTTTTGCTCGGATCGGTTGGGGCGCCTGAGCCGTCGTTGGTCGGGGCGGGGGTATTCGGGTCGCTGATCGGTGTGCCGTCGGGGGTTCCGGTGTGGTTGATCGCGGTATCGATCGCCGAGACCACCTTCGTCACCGAATCGGTGACCGTCGAGATCGCGCTGGCGCCGTCCTTGATGATTTCACCGCCGAATTCGCCTGCGTCCTTGAGGAATTCGCCGCCTGCCTTGATGAGGTCGGGGACACTGCCGGTAATCTTGCTGACCGAGCTGACGAGTTCGGAGATGTCGCCGGGGCGCCACTCGCCCGCCTTGCCCTTGTCGGTTGTCGTCGCCGGAGTGTTGGGGTCGGACGGGTTGCCGTTCGAGGGGTTTCCGTCGGATGGGTTGCCGTCGGACGGATTTCCGTTCGACGGATTTTCATCGGACGGATTCCCGTTCGACGGATTTTCGTTGGAGGGATTGCTGTTCGAGGGGTTCGCGTTCGACGGGTTTCCGTTGGACGGGTTGCCATTCGACGGGTTTCCGTTGGAGGGGTTCCCGTTGGACGGATTCCCATTCGAGGGGTTCCCATTCGAGGGATTACCGTTCGACGGATTCCCATCGGACGGATTCCCGTTGGAGGGATTGCCATTCGATGGGTTCCCGTTGGATGGGTTCCCATTCGACGGATTGCCTTGGTCTTTCTTGGTCGGGCTCTGCGTCGGCGCCGGATTCTGCGTCAGCGACGGGTCCTGTGTCTGTGATGGATTACCGTTCGACGGGTTCTGGGTTTGCGGCTGCGTTTCGACCGGTGTCTGCTTGGTGGTGTCGACGTTCTGCGGGCTCGTCGTGGTCGGCACGGTTTTGGTCGAATCGTCGGTGGGGGCGGCGGCGCTCGGATCGGCTTTGGGCGAGCCGGTCAGCGTCGACTTGTCATCGGATTGTGTCGATTTATCGGAGGGTTGGTCGGTCGAACCCAGCTGATCGGTCCGGGTGCGCAGACCGGTGTCGGCCGCCTCCGCCTTGGTGGTGAAATCGGTTTGGACGCCGATCATTTCGTTCAGCGACGTGGTGATGGCGCTCTGATAGGTGTGCAGGTCGGAGGTGTCGGTGGCGGTTCCGGCCGTCACCTGCCAGTCTTCGGATATCTGGAATCCGGCGCGCTCGGCCTCGTCGACCTTGTCCAGCAATGCCTGCCGGTATCCGGTGAGGCTGTTACCGCCGTCGATCAGGGTTTGCGCGAGTTCGCCGGTCTCCTGGGCGATTTTGGAGCCGGTGTCGCGGTCACCCGCGATTCGATCGTATGCGGAGTAATAGGCGTCGCCCTGCCAGTGCTTACCGGCATCCCTGATCTGCGTGACCATACTTTCGAGCAGGCTGCTGAAATCGGCGCTGCGCTTGTTCATCTCCTCGCCGACCTCGCGCAGCTTCCAGGGTTGCCAGGAGCGGACCTGGCTCAGCGTCGGTTGGTCTCCGGAATTGCTTTTCATTGCCTGCTGCCCAACGCGTTGATCTTGTCACGGAATTCGTCATCGGTGACGACATAGTTTTCGGCGCCACCCTTGGCGATGACCGAGACCTGCGCGCACCGCGCGGCCATTCGCGCCCAAGCGTCCTCCACCAGCGCACCGGCGGACGCATACATCTGCGCCAGCGCCGAACCGGGCAGCGCGCTGGAGGCGTCCTCGGCCACCGACTGCACCTTCAGCGCCTTGATCTCCGCGCCGATGCTGTCCATCGATGTTGCCAGCGCGCGCAACTCCACCGGATCTACCTGCATTTCGTCCCCCTCTGCCATGGAGATTCCCGCTCGACGCGGTCGGGCGCATCGAATGCCGAAGCCGACGAGCCTCGGCACTCGGGCGGGCAAACTTGCCTCTGAATATTGCGAATGGCCAAGCGCAACAAGCTGTTGGCCATGGTTCTCCTCGGATAGGTCGGTTCAGCGGTGCGCGGTCAGTCGTTCGCCACTCGTGCGGCCGCCTTCAACGCGTCGCTCAATTGCACTTGCGCAGCCAAGAATTCGATGCCGATGAGCTCGCCGTCCGCGCCGAAGTCGAGCAGCGCGACCACCGCGCCGGTGTCGTCGGTGACCTGCATGGTGCGTGCGGCGTGCCGGTCACCGGGACGGTTCTGCCGCAGCGCGAGGTAGGCGACGTCGTTGCGCACGTCCCAGGTCAGGTAGTCGATGAAGTCGGCTTGCATCTCGAATCCTTTGCGTCATTGACGATTTCGATCAGGCATACAGCGCGACGGGCGACCGGCCCGCGCCCTGATCGGTACATTCGACCAACTCGGCGCGGCCGACCACACCGAGCGCGTCATAGAGATGGCGAATACGCCGGTACATGGATCGCTCGGACATGTAGTTCCGGCGCGCGATTTCGGCGACGGTCATCGGTGAACGCAGCATATGCAGCAGGCGCTGGTCGGATTCGTCCAGCGGTGCTGGATGCGCCCCGGCGCCGCGCCGGACGCTCATGTGCCGCACCTCGGACCCCCCACCGCGCGGTACCGTGTCCACCGAGGCGGGCCGAGTCGAGCGGGCGTGCTCGCGCAGCCGCGCCCGGAAGATCTCGGCCTGCTGCTCGCCGGAGATCGCGAGATTGATGACGAAGTTGGCGCCTGCGCGGATGGCGAAGTATGTCGAGTGGCCGGTGACATCGTTGGTGACCGCGACGATCAGCTCCATCGCGTGCCGTGCGCGCACGGTCTGCAGGTTCTGGGCCTGATATTCGGTATTGACCGGCAGCATGATCGATGCGCCGTCCAGGTCGTCACGGGTGTTCAGGCCCTCGTAATCGACGAATTCGACCTTGATGCCGGTGGCGACCGGGTTGCCCCACAACGGATTTCGTGAGCAGAGGTACTCCCGCAGGCTGGGATGCGCCAATACCAGGGGCCCGTTGAGATCTGGAGCCGATCCGGCCTGGTTGCGACCACCCCGAACCCGGGTCGGCCGGCTCGCATGCGTAGTGACCACCTACTACCCCCGATCGTCCACACGGACCGCCGCTGTCCAGCGGTCCGTGTCTTCTGTTGTCCTGCTGAATGTTTGGACGGGACAACGGCGCGATCGGTTCCATAAAGTTTGCGGATAGTTTTCGAGGGTCAGGCGGAGTAGCGCGTCCGGACGGTTTTCGGCGCGTCGGGCACCGGCTCGATCAGCGCGGCTGTTCGAGGGTGCCAGGTGGCAACAGGCAGGCGAGTCCCGGCTGCCGCACCGGGGCGGTGAACGACAGGCCCACACGGTGACCTCCTGGCATACCGGCGAGCCCCCAGCAGCATGACGTAGCCCGGCGGTGCGGTCTCCGGACACAGCGTGACCGATCCGTCCGCATTCTGCTGGGGCAGGGTGTAATGCTGCCCCAGCGGCACGACCGTGCTCTCGTCCAGATCGGGGCAGTCCTTGCGCATGGGCAGAACCCTTGCGGGCACGCCCATTTCGGCCATGACGGAGAGATTTTTAGATGATCGGTCGGTGATCGTCACTCTGCGATGCTCGGCACATGCGTGACAAATCCGGACTCCGTGCCTGCGCCGCGATCTTGCTGATCGCGGCGGCCTTGGCGGGCTGCGGCTCGAATCCGCCCGCGGCGAACAAAAACGCGACTAAAGGGTCGACGGAAGGCGGCAGTGAACCGGATTACACACCCACCGGCAAACTGCTGGCCGACTCCGGATTCCGGCCCGCGGCCAACGGTTTCCGCTTCCAGAACTACGGTAACGACGACAACCCGACGAATCTGACGCCGGACACCATGCATGCCCTGTTCGGCGATTCGGTGTGCGCGAGCACCGTCGGCGGCTGTGAACTCATTCCACAGGCCCAGGCCTATCTGGAAGAGGCCAACAAAGCCATGGCGGGCGGGCACTGCTACGGCATGTCGGTGACCAGCCTGCTGCTGGCCGCGCACCAACTGGATCCGGCCAAATACGGTGCGGCGGGCGCCGACAAGCTCGACCTGGCGGGCAATGTCGAATTGCAGTCGATGATCGCCCGGCAGTTCATCGGGCAGACTTTTCCGGGCGTGCTGGCCGGGCAGGTCAACGGGACCCCGAAGCAGATCGTCGACAAACTTGTCCAAGTACTCAAACCCGGTGCGCCCGAAACCTATTCGGTCGGCTTCTACAAACGGGACCGGACCGGCGGCCACGAGGTGACCCCGTACGCGGTGGAGGACAAGGGCGACGGCAAGGTCGCGATCCTCATCTACGACAACAACTATCCCGGCGTAACCCGGCACATCGACGTCGACCGCAATACCGACACCTGGCGCTACGAGACGGCGGCCAACCCGGCGAACCCGAGCGAACCGTACGAGGGCGACGCGACAACCGCGACGCTACAACTGGATCCGACGATGCCCGCACAACAGAAACAGCAGTTCCCCTACACCGCGCACGACACCAAGGGCAGCAAAACCGGTGGACCGAAGGGCGGTCCGGCCCTGACGATCTACCTGGACGGCGATCCGGTCCGGCACGGGCACCTGCTCATCACCGATGACAAGGGCAAGCGCATCGGCTATCTGAACGGCGAGCGGGTCAACGAGATTCCCGGTGCGCGGTTCGTCGACATCAAATCGAACAACTCCACCCACCGGTACGAACCCGAATACCAAATTCCCGCCGACACCCACTTCACCATCACCGTCGACGGCACCGGACTCACCAAGCCGGACAAGACCGACGTGGTGATCCTCGGCGACGCCTTCGACGTTTCGGTGCGCGGAATCAACCTGGCGCCCAACGCGAAATCGACCATCGACATGAGCGCCGACGGTGACCGGGTCACCTACGGCTCCACCGACGCGCAGGCGCCGGATATCGAAATCGGCGAGAGCTACGAACATTCCGATTACGCCTTCGCGGTCAGCAAGGCGGCGGTCGGGCCCAATGGCACGGTGAGCGTGTCGCTTCCGTTGGACCGCAACGTCTTCACCATCGACGCGGCCAAGTCCGCAGCGCCTGGCTCCTACGGCATCACCATGGAGCGGATCGACGACCACGGCAAGCGCACCTTCAAGAAGGACGGTGTCGCGGTTGCCGCATCCGGTACCGCAGCATTCGATTTCGACGGCTGGGACGGCGGCGGCAAGTCGATCGCCCTGACCGTCACGGACAAGGGCAAGCCGACGACGACGCAGCTGCCCGCGAACTGAGCCGCGCGGCGCCACGCGCGCTCGGGCACGGCCCGGAACCCGCTGGTTCCGGGCCGTTCTGCGTCGCCAGGGCACAACGAAAATGGCCCGGATCGCTCCGGGCCATTTTCTCGATGTGGCTCGGGGGCGTCACGGCCCGAGCCACGCTTTTCAGCCGCGCGGCGGTTCGATATCCAACTCGCGCAGGCAGTTCCGGTATTCCTCGACGTTGGCTAGTTTCACGCCCTCGTAACCGCGAACCACATCGGCCAGTGCGGCGGCCTCGACGGCGCGGTCGTAGTTCTCCGGGTCGAGATGGTTCGCCAGGGTGGTCACCATGTCGGTGTAGTGCGCCAACAGCTCTCGCTCGACGCGGCGCACATGCGCGTAGCCGAAGGGATCGAGTTTGGTGCCGCGCAACCGCTTACCCTTGGCCAGCACCTTCAGCACGAGGTGGGTGCGCGGCCCGAAGCCGATCTTCTTCTTGCGGCCCATCGCGCGCAGCACCGGCGGATGCAGCTTGTAGGTGAGGTTCGCACCGTCCGGCAGCTGCGCCGAAACCTCGTCCAGGAAGGCGGGATTCGTCAGCTGACGAGCCACCTCGTATTCATCCTTGTACGCGGTGAACTTGTACAGGCCGCGGGCGACCTGCTCGCTGAACTCGGTGCGGCTGGTCACCCGGCACTGGGCGTCCCAGATGTCCTGCATGGTGCGCACATACTCGCGAGCGGTCCGCACGTCCTGGAAGCCGATCAGCTCCTTGGCCCGCAACTCGACCAGGCGACGGGTCTCGCCGGTGGCCGTCAGACCCGCGAAAAGGTCTGCAGGGACGGCGATTTCGGCCGTCTTCGCCTGCTCTCTGGTGGTGACGGCGGCGAAGTCGTCCGGCCGCGCGATCGCGACCCGGCCCCAGCGGAAGGCCGCGATATTCGCCGCGACGGCAACGCCGTTGATCTCGATGGCCTCCTCGATCGACGCCGCGGGCAACCGCAGCCCGCCCAACTGGTAGGCGGCGCCCACCAGCAGGAAGTTCGCGGGGGCGGTGTTACCGAACAGCAGCTCCGCGGCGGCGAGCGCGTCGAACGAGTGGATCGACCGCGATACCCGATCCAGCCGGGACAGCAGCAGCTCGGTCTCCGGGTACGACACCGACTTGTCGTAGACCATGTCGCCGGTCGGGGTCTTGCTGGTCGAGGCCACCGCGACGGTGGTCTCCTTGGAGCCGTAGGCCAGATTCTTGTTGTCGGCGGCGGCGAGCAGATCGAAGGCGACGATGCAGTCGGCCGATCCGGGTGTCAGCCGGTTCGCCGGCTCCAATTCGCCTGCGGCGAAACGCAAGTGGGAAACCACCGGGCCCGCCTTCTGGCTGAGGCCGATCTGGTCCAGGCTCGCCACCTCGTATCCGGCCCGCAGCGCGGCGGTCGCGAGCACCTGGTTGACGGTGACGATGCCGGTGCCGCCGATACCGGCCAGGAAGACGTTCTGCGTGGAAGTCACCGGCACATAAGGCAATTCGGGCAGACGAGGCGGTTCCGGACGCCGAACCGCCTTGCGCTTCTTCGCCTTCGCCGGATCCGGCAGCTCGACCGTGACGAACGACGGGCAGTCGCCGTCCATGCAGCTGTAATCGGTATTGCACGAGGTCTGGTCGATTCGGGTCTTACGACCGAATTCGGTGTCCACCGGCTGGACCGAGAGACAGTTGCTCTTCACGCCGCAGTCACCGCAGCCCTCGCACACCGCCTCGTTGATGACGACGCGGGTGCGCCGCGCCGGCAGCGTGCCGCGCTTGCGCTGACGGCGCGCGTCGGCGGCGCAGTGCTGGTCGTAGATCAGCACTGTGACGCCGGGGATTTCGCGCAGGGTGCGTTGCGCCTCGTCGAGCCGGTCCCGGTGCCACAGCAGGGTTCCGGCGGCCAGATCGCGCCTGCGGTACTTCTTCATGTCGTCGGCGCAGATGATGATCTGCCGCACGCCCTCGACGGCGAGCTTGTGCGTCAGCATCGGAACCGCGAGGGCGCCCTCGGCATCCTGTGCGCCGGTCATCGCGACGACGTCGTTGTAGAGCAGTTTGAAGGTGATGTTCACCCCGGCGGCGACACAGGCCTGCACCGCCAATTGCCCTGAGTGGAAATAGGTTCCGTCGCCGATGTTCTGGAAAAGGTGCGGCACCTTGGTGAACGGGGCCATACCGATCCACTGCGCGCCCTCACCGCCCATCTGGGTCAGCCCCAGCACCTTGCTGTCTTCGCGGCCGGACAGGGTGACCATGGTGTGGCAGCCGATACCGCCGCCGGCCAGCGAACCGTCGGGCACGGCGGTCGAGCGGTTGTGCGGACAGCCGCTGCAGAAGTAGGCGGCCCGCTTGGCGGGCAGCACGGAAAGTGAGAGTGGCTGCGGCAGTGGTCGTTTCAGCTCGAGACGGCCGTCGAGGGCCCGGCGCAGCGGCCCGATGATGCGTCCGGTGGTGAGCTCGCCGTCCTGGGCGAACAGCGGACGGTCGGCGGCGTCGCGCTTGCCGATGATGCGCGGTGCACCCGGTGCGCCGTAAAGGATTTCGCGGATCTGCGTCTCGATGAAGGCGGTCTTGTCCTCCACCACGATCAGCTCGGTCAGGCCGTCGGCGAATTGTCGGATGCGTTGCGGCGCTATCGGATACGGCATGCCGATGCGCAGCAGCCGGATACCGGCGCGCGCGAGCGCCGCATCGTCGGCGCCGAGATCGATCAGTGCCTGCCGCACCGCGTCGAATGTGGTTCCGGTGGCCGCGATTCCGACGGTGGCCTGGGCCGGATTCACCTCGATGACATCCAGCTCGTTGAGCGTGCTGTACGCCTTGACCGTCTCCCAGCGCGGGCCGTAGAGATCGGCCTCGGCGATCACGCTGTCGGCCGGGGCCGCCATCGGCCGCTGCAGATAGGTGAACGGCCTACCCTCCCACTCGATTTCGGGGACGGTGATGTCGATGTCGCCGACATTGCCGTCGACCGTCCACGCACCGTCGGCGACGTCGGCGACGATCTTCAGCGCGACCAGGCAACCGGAGGCCCGGGAGAGCGCGACCCCGTGCAGGCCCATCGTGATGATCTCGCGGGCGTTGCGCGGGAACAGCACCGGAATGCCCATCGCGGCCAGCGACCGTTCGCTGACCGCGGGCACGGTGGAGGATTTCGAGGCCGGATCGTCGCCGACCAGCAGCAGCACCCCGCCGTTCGGGTTCGCGCCGTACATGTTCGCGTGTCGCAGCGCGTCGGTGGCGCGGTCGAGGCCGGGCCCCTTGCCGTACCAAACACCGACGACACCATCGTGCGTCGCGGTGTCCGAGGGCAATTGGCCCTGGCTGCCCCACACCGAGGTGGCGGCGAGTTCCTCGTTCAGCCCGGGTATGAACGAAATATCGTGCTCGGCAAGCACATTCGGCATACCGGCGAGCATTCTGTCGACGCCGCCGAGTGGACTGCCCTGATATCCGGACACGAACGTACCGACCCGGCGGCCGGCCCGCAGATCGCGGACATGCTGCTCGACCAGCTGCCGGGCGATCGCCTGCACGCCGGTGAGCACAACGGTTCCGGCGCCGACCCGGTAGCGATCGGCGAGGTCATAGGGCGCTGGGGCCAGTTCGCGGTCAGCGAGCTCGGTCATACAGATCCACCCGTCCGCTCGGCGCCGGTCCGGCGCCTCGCATCGTTGAGCACTTGGTGCCGCCATCCTGCATTCTCTGCGCGAAGTGAACAACCGTGGTTCACAAACTTGCGCAATCTGCTCAATCCAGCCGGTCTGTAATGGGCACCCGCTTCGCAAGATGCTAGCCCGAATGTGACCCCGGCCACGCGACGCCGATCACATCGGCCACGTCATCCGCATGTGAATCCAGAGCAACTTCGCGGATACCTCTACGCGCTACGGCTTCTTGAAGACCTCATAGACGGCCAGATAGTTCTCCCCGCCGCGACCCGCCGCGATCGCCCGATCGGCGATCGTGCGCATCAATGCCGGTTGATCCGTGTGGATCCCCTGCTCGGCGCTGGTTCTGGTGATGTGGTCCAACGCGTTTCGATTCACGTGCATGGTGCCGAGATCACCGGGATAGCTGCCGCTGCCGAGTGCGGGCGCATACTCGGCGAGTGTGCCGACGACGACATCCGGCATGAACCACTTCAACGCGAGATCGATGAATTCGGCCCGGTTCGCGTCCGCCGTGTCGATCAGTGCCGTGGCGTGCAGGAAGCCGTTCATGGTCGCGTACATGAGGTCGAGCAGCGCGACGTTGTACAGCACCGCTGAGCCTGGATCGCCGCCCAGGTAACGCGGCTCGCCCAGGACGGTGAGCGTCGGACGATGTGCATCGAAGACCTCGCGGGCGCCGCTGTAGAGAAACACCGATTCGGGTTTGCCGACCAGCGGGGGCGGCACCAGGATCACGCCGTCGAGATAGTCGGCGCCTCGCCCGGTTACCCAATCACGCTGCACGCGAGCCTCTTTCGGCGTACCCGAGGTGAGATTGACCAGAGCGCGGCCGGATAGCGCGTCATCGGCCGACACGAGTACGGCGTGCACGGCCGGGTAATCATTGATGCAGATGAGCGTGATCGGGCTCGCCGCGATCACCTCCGCGGCGGATGCCGCACGGCGAGCGCCCTTTTGCACGAGATCGTCGGCTTTATCCGGCGTCCGGTTCCAGACCGTGACCGTATTCCCCTCGGCGAGCAGGGTTTTCGCAATGGTCCGCCCCATCGGTCCGAGACCGATGACACCGACCGAAGTGTTTCGCTGATTCGTCATACGAATTAGCCTGGAGCCTCACATCAGTGTGAGAGTCAACCGAGGGTGGTGGTCGTCACATGCGGATAGGAGAGTTCTCCCAGCGGACCGGAGTCAGCCAGCGACTGCTGCGCTACTACGAGGAACAGGGGTTGCTGTCCCCGGCGCGCCTTCCGAGCGGGTATCGCGAGTACGCCGCAGCCGACGTCGCGACGGTGCGGGCCATCCGACAGTTACTCGCCGCCGGGTTGAACACCGCGACCATCGCCGAATTGCTGCCGTGCATGGTGGCGGATGGACAACTGCTGGAGCCAGCCTGCGCGGGCATACTGCCCGACCTGGGCCGCGAGCGCGAGCGATTGAACAATGCCATCGCCGATCTGCTGTCGGCCCGCGATGCCCTGGACGCGATCGCCGCGCGTACCACGGCCGCCGGAGCCGACGATTTGGAAGCCTGCCTGGAGTTACTCGGCGCGAGTCGGTGAATCCGCCTGCCGGACAGATATCTTCCCGGTGACGGACTATCCGGAATTAACTCGGTGCAGCGCCCCCGCCGCCCAGAAAGCGACGGGGACAACCGAATCCGGCATATCAGCTGATCTCGCGGACCTGCTCCTCGTATTTCGCGCGGGCGGTGGCGTCGGCAGGGTGGAGGGCGCGGTCGCCGTCGATGAGCTTGCGGAACAGGCGGATCGCGCGTTCGGGGGTTGCGGCGATGGCTACGTCGATGGCGCCGAGGTAGTTCGGCACGGCGACCTCCGCCTTGCGGGTGGCGCAGGTGCGGACGATGGCGGCGGCCACATCCTCCGGGTCGACGGTCGGCATGCCGTGGCCGAGGGCGAATCCGGCGGAGAGGCGGGTGCGCACGGCCGACGGCATGACGCAGCTGACGCTGACGCCGCGCTCCGCGAACTCCAAACGTGTTGCGGCGCTGAGTCCTACGGCCGCGAACTTGCTCGCGTTGTACACCGCGAGCCCGGGGATCGGAATCTTGCCCGCCAGCGAGGCGACATTGACGATGTGGCCGCGCCCGCGCTCGATCATGCCGGGCGCGACGGCGCGCATACCGTGGATGAGACCCCAGACATTGATATCGATCGTGGCTTGCCCCACCACATCCGGCTCGTCGAGGAAGGCGCCGGCGGGCATGACGCCCGCATTGTTCACCAGGATGTCGACCGGGCCGATTCCGGTGACAGCATCGTCCCACTGCCCGCGCGAACGCACGTCCAGCTCAACGGCTTTCGCACCGAGTGCGGCGGCGCACGCCTCGGCCGCCGCGCCATCGACGTCGGCGATGACGACCTCGGATCCCTTGGCCGCGAACAACTCCGCGGTCGCGGCGCCGATACCGCGCCCGGCGCCGGTGATCAGCACCCGCGCGCCCGTCAGGTCGATTTCCGGATAACCGTGACCGAGAATTCTCATGCGAAGGCTCCTTGTTCGAGCACCGAGCGGGTGCTGCGCAGGCTATGTTCGAAGGTGTCGCGACGGCGGCGGCCGTCCATGAAGTTGGGTCCCATCACCGCGAGATCGGCCGCGGTCACGCCGAGGAACAGCACCCGGGTGCCCGCGGCGCGCAACTGACCGATTTCGGTGGAAAGCCTGGCGCTCATGCGATTTCGCAGCTGCCGTTCGAGGAGATGGCCGATCGAGCGCGCCGGGATCCGTTCGGCGGAGGCCATCGGCGCGAGTACGACGAGTTCGTCGAGCCGTTGCGCCGCAAGCAGATCCACCGACGCCGTGGACGCCGCGCCGCCGTCGACGTATGTCCGCGTGCCGATCTCGACCGGCGGGAACCAGCCGGGCACCGCCCACGATGCCCGCAGCGCCGCACCGAGCGGTGCGCTCGGCGCGTCCGGCGCGCCGAACGGGATCCGCTGTCCAGTGGTGGTGTCGACGGAGACCAACCAGGTGGCCGGGTGCGGCACCCAGGTCCGTCCGGGATTCAATCCGTCGGCGAGCCGCTGCAGCCAGGACGCGTCGCCACCGCCGCGCGGCAGCAGGCCCGCACCTGCGGTGAGCGCGGCCTGCCCCGAGCCGAGGCCGCGCACGGTCAGCCTGGGTGCGCCGAGCCGCGGCCTCGGCAGCGGTGGGAAACGTCCCGGATCGTTGCGAATGTGCTCGGCCAGAACAGGATTCGCCGATTCACCGCGCTGCATCGCGACCAGTTCGTCCACCGCGACGCCGCTGCCGAGCACGGTCACCAGCTCAGCGCCCGCCGAGGTGCCGATCAGCACGTCGGCCTCGCGCGGATCCCAGTTCAACACGTCGCGGACCGCGGCGAGAGCCGCGACGGTCCAGGCGGCGCCCAGCGTGCCACCGCAGCCGATGGCCAGGCCGCGCCGTCGGGACCCGTTGTTGTTACCCATGGTTTCACACAGTAACAGCCTTCAGATACCAACGGTATCCGAAATCTTCCGGTTCGTAGAATCGTGAAATGGCACGACTGACCCGGTCCGAGAGTCAGGCCCGCACCAGGGCCGAGCTGATCGCCACCGCCCGCGATCTATTCCTTGCCGAGGGTTACGCGAAGACCAGCCTGGAGCGGGTGGCCGAGGAGACCGGATACTCCAAAGGCGCCGTCTACTCGAATTTCCGCACCAAGAAGGAACTCGGCCTCGAGGTGCTGCAGCTGATTCACACGACCAAATTCGAGGAGATCACCGCCCTGATCGAGGACGGAGGCACGCTCGACGAGCAACTCGAGCGCTTCCAGGCATGGGCCGAGCACACGATCGGCGATGTCGGATGGACCCTGCTGGAATTCGAATTCGCCACGGTCGCCCGCGACGATCCGGAGTTGCAGGCCGCGCTGCGGTCCAGCCTCGCCATGGTGCGCGGCGCCGTCGCCGCCCAGGTACAGCGCCTCGCCGACGACAGGGGCGTCGACCTGCCGGTATCCGTGGAAGACGCCGCGACCGCGATCCTCAGCATGGGCATCGGGCTCGGCATGCAGCGCGCCATCGACCCGGCACTGCCCGCGCGGCTGGTCACCGACGCGCTGCGACTGCTGTTGACGACGGGTGACGGACCGCTGCGCGCCTATGCCGCCGCGCTCTCGACCGAGAACGCGTCATGAGGTGAAGTGCAGCGACCACTCGCCGCGATAGTGCAGCCGGGTGACGCTGCCCGGCGGAATATCTATCCGCCAGAACGATTTCGGCGGTGCGTCCAGCGTCACCAGCAACGCCGACCTGATCACCGCCGGATGGGTCACCGCCACCGTCGACATGCCGTCGGAGGCGATCTCGGCCATCCAGTAGCGGGTCCGCTCGATCACGTCCATGACGGATTCGCCGCCGTGCCCGCGGAACTTCGGGTCGGTGAGCCACGCGTAGAGCTCGTCCTGCGGGACGGACATCAGCTCACCGCCGCGCCACGCACCCGCGTCCAGATCGCGTAGCCGGGTGTCCTCTTCACCGGGTAACCCCATCAGCGCGGCGGTTTCGACGGTCCGGCGCTCGGGCCCGGTGAGCACCCGTGCCGCGGTGAGCGGACCCGCGGCGGCGATCGAACGGCGACCGGCCTCGGTCAGCGATTCATCGACTGGAAAACGTGCCTTTCGCATCGCCTCGGTCATGCCATGGCTGACCAGGTCGAGTCTCAGCACCTTGTGCACGGATGGAAGCCTACGGCGCGCGAATGCCAGCCGTAATCCGATTGCTCCCGCTTCGCTGTGCGCGGACGGCGGGCGATCTTGTCGGTGCCGCGAGGCACACTGATGCCATGACCCCGTTCTCCACCGCGACCCGAGAGTGGTTCGACGGCGCTTTTCCGGCGCCGACGCCCGCTCAGTTGGGCGCGTGGCGCGCGATCGCGGCGGGTGAGCACACGCTGGTCATCGCGCCGACCGGATCGGGCAAGACGCTGTCGGCATTCCTGTGGGCGATAGATCAATTGGCCATTCGGGACAAACCGACTGTCAAGTCCCCTGTCGGTACGACCGTGCTATACGTTTCGCCACTGAAGGCGCTGGCCGTAGACGTGGAACGCAACCTGCGCGCACCGTTGGTCGGCATCACCCAGACCGCGAAACGGCTCGGACTCGAACCACCCGACATCACCGTCGGGGTCCGCTCCGGCGATACCGGCGCGGCCGAGCGCCGGGCCATGCAGCGCACCCCGCCCGACATCCTCATCACCACGCCCGAGTCGCTGTTCCTCATGCTGACCTCGGCCGCCCGGGAGACCTTGCGCACGGTGCGAACCGTGATCGTCGATGAGGTGCATGCCATCGCGGGCTCCAAACGCGGTGCGCACCTTGCGCTTTCGCTGGCCCGACTGGATCAGTTGACAACAGCGTCGGAGGGCGGGCGGGCACGCCCGGCTCAGCGTATCGGCCTGTCGGCGACCGTGCGCCCGCCCGAGGAGGTGGGCCGGTTCCTGGTCGGCAATGCGCCGATCACCGTCGTCGCGCCGCCCGCACCCAAAACCTTCGACCTGTCGGTCCGCGTACCGATCCCGGATATGACCGAACCGGGCGAGGAATCCGACCAACCGGGCTCGATCTGGCCGCACGTCGACGAGGCCATCGTGGATCTCGTTCTGCGACACCGGTCATCGATCGTGTTCGCCAACTCGCGCAGGCTGGCCGAACGACTCACCGCGCGGCTCAACGAGGCGTATGCGGCGCGCATCGGCGATCCGGTGGACACCGCACACCCGCCCCCCGCACTACTCGGCCCGTCCACCGATGTGATCCACGGCGCGGGTGAGCTGTTGGCCCGCGCGCACCACGGGTCGGTGAGCAAGGAGCAGCGGGCGCTGATCGAGGACGATCTGAAGAGCGGGCGGTTGCGCTGCGTCGTCGCCACCAGCAGCCTCGAACTCGGCATCGATATGGGCGCGGTCGATCTCGTCGTCCAGGTCGAGGCGCCGCCGTCGGTGGCGAGCGGGCTGCAACGCATCGGCCGCGCCGGACATCAGGTCGGCGAGATCTCGCGCGGCGTGCTTTTTCCCAAACACCGCACCGACGTGATTCATTGCGCTGTCACCGCCCAGCGGATGACGGAGGGCCGGATCGAGGAGTTGCGGCTGCCCGCGCATCCGCTGGACATCCTGGCCCAGCAGACCGTCGCGGCCTGCGCGCTGGAGCCGATCGACGTCGACGCCTGGTTCGAAACGGTAAGGGGCACCGGCAGTTACGCGGCGCTGCCGCGTTCCGCCTACGAGTCGGTGCTCGATCTGCTGGCCGGGCGCTACCCCTCCGACGAATTCGCCGAGCTGCGGCCGCGACTGGTGTGGGACCGGGACGCCGGCACGCTCACCGGACGGCCCGGCGCGCAGCGGCTGGCGGTCACCTCGGGCGGGGCGATCCCGGACCGCGGCATGTTCGCGGTGTTCATGGTCGGCGAAAAGGCTTCGCGGGTGGGCGAACTCGACGAGGAGATGGTCTACGAATCGCGGGTCGGCGATGTGTTCGCGCTCGGCGCCACCAGCTGGCGGATCGAGGAGATCACCTTCGATCGGGTGCTGGTGACACCCGCGTTCGGCCAGCCCGGCCGGTTGCCGTTCTGGCATGGTGACGGGCTCGGCCGTCCCGCCGAACTCGGCGCCGCGCTCGGCGAATTCGTGCGCAAGGCGGGCGGCAGCCAGGAAACTCTGGAAAAGCTCACCGCCGCAGCCGGATTGGACGATTTCGCCCGGTCGAATCTGAGTGCGCTGCTGGACGAGCAGCGCACCGCCACCGGACACCTCCCCACCGACCGGACCCTGGTGGTCGAGCGGTTCCGCGACGAACTCGGCGACTGGCGGCTGGTGCTGCATTCGCCGTACGGGCTACCGGTGCACGCGGCGTGGGCGCTGGCCGTCGGCGCGCGGCTGCGTGAGCGGTTCGGGGTCGACGCCGCGCCCAACGCCTCCGACGACGGCATCGTGGTGCGGCTGCCCGACACCACCGACGATCCGCCCGGCGCGGAACTGTTCGTCTTCGAACCGGACGAAATCGACGATATCGTCACCGAGCAGGTCGGCGGCTCAGCGCTTTTCGCGTCCCGGTTCCGCGAATGCGCGGCGCGGGCGTTGCTGCTGCCGCGCCGGGATCCGGGTAAACGCGCGCCGCTGTGGCAGCAGCGGCAGCGCTCGGCCCAGCTGCTCGATGTCGCGCGCAAGTTCCCCGAATTCCCGATCCTGTTGGAGACGGTGCGGGAATGCCTGCGCGACGTCTACGATCTGCCCGCGCTGCGGGATCTGCTCGGCCGGGTGGCGCGCAGGCAGCTGCGCCTGGTCGAGGTGGAGACCGCGACACCGTCACCGTTCGCGAACTCGCTGCTGTTCGCCTACATCGGCCAGTTCATGTACGACGGGGACAGCCCGCTCGCCGAACGCCGCGCCGCGGCCTTGTCCTTGGATTCCGGGCTGCTCGCCGAACTGCTCGGCCGGGTCGAATTGCGCGAACTGCTCGACGCGTCGGTACTGGAACTCACCGAACGGGAACTGCAGCGGCTCACACCCGACCGGCAGGCGCGCGATCTGGAGGGGCTCGCGGATCTGCTGCGGTTACTCGGCCCGCTCACCGCCGCCGAAGCGCGCGACCGTTGCGTGGACGATCCGGCGCCCTGGTTCGCCGAGCTGATGAAATCGCGCCGGGCACTGGAGGTTTCGTTCGCCGGACGACGCTGGTGGGCCGCGGTGGAGGATGCCGCCCGGCTGCGTGATGCGCTGGGGGTGCCGCTGCCGATCGGCACACCGGCCGCGTTCATCGAGCCGGTCGCCGATCCGCTCGGCGATCTCGTCGGCCGCTACGCCCGCACGCACGGCCCGTTCGCCACCGAGGCGGTGGCCGAGCGGTTCGGGCTCGGCACCGCCGTCGCCGCTGCGGCACTGCATCAGCTGGTGGCCGAGAAACGGGTGGTGGAGGGCGAATTCACGCCGTCGGCCGGCGGCACCGAATGGTGCGATGTACAGGTGCTGCGCAGGCTGCGCCGCCGCTCGCTGGCCGCGGCCCGGCACGAGGTGGAACCGGTGGCCACCGCCGCCCTCGGTCGCTTCCTTCCGGCCTGGCAGCATGTCGGCACCGGTGAGCTGCGCGGCGCCGACGGTGTCGCCGCGGTGGTGGAACAGCTTGCCGGCGTGCCGATTCCGGCCTCCGCGTGGGAATCGCTGATCCTGCCCGCCCGGGTCCGCGACTACTCCCCCGCCATGCTGGACGAGCTCATGGCCACCGGCGAGGTCATCTGGTCCGGGCACGGCTCGATCACCGCCAAGGACGGCTGGATCGCACTGCACCTGGCCGACCAGGCCCCCTTCACCTTGCCGCCGCCGGACGAGATCGAGCTGACCGAGCTGCACCTGCGCCTGCTCACCGCGCTCGGCGCGTCGATCGCCGCATGGACCCCGGTGCCGGAATCCGACGCTCTGCCCGCGATCCGGCCGCCGGTTTCGCTCGACGATCTGCCGGGTGACGTTGAGGCGCAGCCGGATTCGCCGGTAGGCCGCCGGTCCGGACAACGCGGCGGCGCGCCATGGACCGACGATGCGCCGGAGGTCGATTCGAGCGATGGTGTGCGCTCAGGCGGCACTACCGCGCGGGATAAGAAGCCGAGCAGTGTTGCGGCAGAGGGGAAGTCGATCACCCGTGCGTCGACGCCGCTGCCGCCGCCCATCTTGCACGGCGGCGGGGCGTACTTCTTCCGCCAGCTATCCGACGCCAGCGGTTTGCTCGATGACGCGAAAGTGGCTGCGGCGCTGTGGGATCTGGTGTGGGCCGGGTTGGTGGCCGGCGACACCTTCGCGCCGGTGCGGGCGCTGCTGTCCGGCACGTCGAGGACCACGACGGCGCATCGCACGCCGCGCCGAACACCACGCGGCCGGGCCTACCTGCCCAGACCGAATATGCCGAGCCGGACCGGGCCGCCCGCGGTGGCGGGGCGCTGGTCGCTGCTGCCGGATCGGGTGGCGGACAACACCGTTCGCGCACATGCGACGGCCGACCTGCTGCTGGAGCGGTACGGCGTGCTGACCCGGGGCTCGGTACAGAACGAGGGCGTGCCCGGTGGATTCGCCCTGATGTACCGGGTGCTCACCGAATTCGAGGACCGGGGCCGCTGCCGCCGCGGCTATTTCGTCGATTCCCTCGGCGGCGCGCAATTCTCCACCACCGATGTGGTGGATCGCCTGCGTTCCTTCGACACCGAACGCGCCCGCGCCGGCACCGAGCAGAAGGACGCGGCAACCAAGGCGCTGGCCCTTGCCGCCTGCGATCCGGCCAATCCATACGGCGCGGCGCTGCCGTGGCCGAAGGGTGACGCGGACAGCGGCCACCGCCCCGGCCGCAAGGCGGGTGCACTGGTGGTGTTGGTCGGCGGTGAACTAGTCCTCTACCTGGAACGCGGCGGCAAAACCCTGCTCACCTTCACCGAGGACCCGGATATCCGCAACGCCGCCGCCACCGCGCTCGCCGATCTCGTGCACAGCCGCCGAGTCGACTCCATCGTCATCGACAAGGTCGACGGAGATTCCGTGCACGGCAACACCTTCGCCGCCTTCCTCACCGCGGCCGGATTCGCCAACACCCCACGCGGCCTCCGCCTCAGGCGTCAAATATGAACGCGCACAGCGGAATCAAGGCACCCAGTAGAGCCTGCCCAGCGCATCCGGGTATCGCCATCAGCCGATCGAGCACAGCAGACTCGGGCAGCACCGCCAGCCAGCACGGCCCAGTGTGCCCGGACAGCGCCATCAGCCAGCCCGGCCCAGCAGACTCGGGGAGCACCATCCTCCGACCCAGCCCGGCAGGCTTGGGTAACACCATCAGCCAGCCCGGCCCAGCAGACTCGGGCAGGACCATCCTCCGACCCAGCCCGGCAGGCTTGGGCAACACCATCAGCCGACACGGTCCGGCGGTTGGGTGCCGAGATGTGGGGTGTGATGCCCGAGGGTGACACGGTGTTTCGCACTGCCGCTCGACTGCGCGCGGAATTGGAGGGGAAAGTGTTGGCGCGCAGTGATTTTCGGGTGCCTCGGTATGCGACGGTGGATTTGGTCGGGCAGGCGGTGGAAAGCGTCGGCAGTTACGGGAAACACCTGTTCATCCGGACGCCGACGGTGAGCGTGCATACCCATCTGAAGATGGAGGGTGAGTGGCGGGTGTTCCACTGCGGGCAGCGGTGGACGAGGCCGCGGGTGCAGGCGCGGGTGGTGCTCGGCACGGATGAGATAGAGGCGGTCGGGTTCTCGCTCGGCCTCGTCGAGGTGCTGCGGGCGGATGAGGAACATACCGCCACCGACCATCTGGGCCCGGATCTGCTCGGGCCGAACTGGGATGCGGCCGAGGCGGTTCGGCGGCTGGCGGAGCATCCGGATCAGCCGATCGGGCTGGCGCTGCTGGATCAGCGGAATCTGGCGGGCATCGGCAATATCTACCGGAGCGAGGTCTGCTATCTGCGCCGAGTCCATCCGGCGACGCCGGTGGCGGACGTGCCCGATCTGCCCGCACTGGTGCACGAGGCACACCGGGTACTGACCAAGGCCGCACACGAACCACCCTGGCGCCCACTCGCCTACGGCCGCCAGCGCAGACCATGCCAACGCTGCGGCACCGCGCTGGTGGTTCGGCTATTAGGCGAAACTTTCCCCGATAACGACCGAATCACCCAACGCGAACGCGGCATCTACTTCTGCCCGCGCTGCCAATCCGCCCCCGCATAGATTCCGGCTTCCCATACGCGCGGCGCCGATCGCTACCCGCAATCCAAAGGTCAGTGGATGACGTCGAAGACGTTCTTCTGCAACCCATTCGAGTAGACCTCGGATTCGACCAACTTCAACTGCTGGGCGTCTTTGTCCGTCGCGGGGAACAGTCGCTTGCCCGCACCGAGCAGCAGCGGGAAGACGAGCAGGTGGTAGCGGTCGATGAGGCCCGCGTCGGCGAGGCCGTGGTTCAGCGTGGCGCTGCCGTGGACGATGATCGGGCCGCCTTCGGTCTGCTTGAGTGCGGCGACCTCGTCGAGCGTGCGCAGGATAGTGGTCTGCCCCCAGTCGGCGACCAGGTCCTGGTCGGTCAGGGTGGTCGAGACGACGTATTTCGGCATGGCCTTGTAGCCGCTGAACTCCGCCATCTGCGGCCACACCGGGCTGAAGGCCTGGTAGCTGACCCGGCCCAGCAGGATCGCGGTGGATTCATCCTGCTCGCGCTGCTTGATCTCGTATGCCTCGGGCACGAAATCGATGTTCTTGAAGGTCCATCCGGAATTGCGGTAGCCGGGTTCGCCGCCCGGAGCCTCCATGACGCCGTCGAGGGAAATGAAGGCGGTGCTGATCAGGGTGCGCATGGCGGGCAGCGTACCGACAATCCGTCGAACAGGGCATAGCAAACATGGGTTACCGCCGCGCCTGCGACATCTCATGTCGAATATCGCACACAATGCAAGTTGCCGCACAGTTGCTAACACCGGGCGACCCGCGGCCGACACCCCTTGCGGCACATAACGGGCACACGATGCGGGAGTGAGAAATGGTGGCTACATCGCGGACGGGCAGGCGCATGCTGCTCGCGATCGCGGCGCAGCTGCTCGCCGCCGCGTTCGCCGCCGTCGTCACGGCGGTCTTCGGTTATCTTCTGCTGCATCAGGATTCGCCGGAGCACCGGAATACCACGCCGCCGTCACTGTCGGTCCACCCTTGACCCGCCGCCGGAATCGCGCTTAACTTACGAATTGTAAGTTAAGCGCTGTCCCCATCCGCACCGGCATAGCCGCGCACAGTAGCTCGGTGCACAGCCACCAGTCCGAAGGCGACCGCGCGCGAGCACCAAAGGGAGTGCGGCGATGAACGATCCCCGACAATACGTCGTCATCGGCGGCGGTCTGGCCGGTCTCGCGGCCGCCGTCTGGCTGGCCGAGGCGGGTAAGCGGGTGACGCTGCTGGAACGCCGCGGCAGGCTCGGCGGACGCACCCACGCGATGGCGGTCGACGCCGTCGACGATCCGCCCGACAACGGCCAGCACGTGATCGCCAGCGGCTACGACCACCTGTTCCGCTATCTGAAAACCATCGGCACCAGGCAGTACGTCAAGTTCCCGCACCAGGGCACGCTGCGCTGGCCCGACGGCCGCGCCGTCACCATGCATACCAAGGGCCTCGGCGCGCTGCGCACACTGTCCGGCGCGCATCCGGACGCGAGCCCGGTCGAGCGGGCCCGCGCACTGCTGGCCACGCTGCGCCTGGGCTGGCAGTGCCTGCATCAACCGGCCGACCTCGCCGACCTGACCACCGAGCAGTGGTTTCAGCGGATCGGCATGCCCGCGAAAGCCCGTGAGGCACTTTGGGATTGGATTGCGCTCGGGGTCGCGGCGGAGCCGGTGCGGCAGGAGTCGGCGAAGGTGCTCGCCGATGTGATGGCCACCGGCATCCGGCTCGGCGTCAAACATCGCCGACCCGCGACCATCGGCTATCCGACCACCGATCTGGACACCCTCTACATCACCGGCGCACTGCGCTACTTCGAAAAGCACGGTGTAGAGGTGCGCTATCGCGCGGTGGCCCGGCGCATCCAGATCGCCGACGGGCGGGTCACCGGCGTCGCGCTCGCCGACGGCTCGGTGCTGCCCGCCGACGCGGTGGTCTGCGCGGTGCCCAATTCGGCCGTCGGCGGACTGCTCGACGACCTGCCCGAACACGCCGAGTTGTACGCGGCCGCCGACAAACTCGGCCACACCCCGATCGTCAGCACCAACCTGTACCTGGACCGGCCGCTCGGCACCAAATCCGAATTCGAGGCACTGATCGGCGGCACGGGCGTGATCGACGAGGTCTTCGACCGGCAGCGGATGACCGGCCGCGATACCGAGCGGGCCTGGCTCTACTGCCTGACCACCAGCGGTGCGTACGAGCAGATCCACAAGTCCAACGAGGAGATCGTCACCGAACAGGTCGAGCTGCTGCGCCGCTACTACCCGGCCGCCCGCGACGCGAAAGTCGTTGCGGCACAGGTGGTCAAAATGCCGCGCGCCACCTTCTCCCAAGTGGTCGGCACCCATGGGTTGCGCCCGGACCAGCGCACCTCGGTGCCGACGCTGGTGCTGGCCGGCGACTGGACCGCGACCGACTGGTCGGCCACCATGGAGAGCGCGGTGCAGAGCGCCGCCAGGGCGGTGGATCTACTGCTTGCGCTACCGTCTCATTCGTGAACACTGCGGGGCGGACCGGCCCGGAGTCGACAGCACCGAAGCGCCGCATGTCGGCGACCGATCGACGGGCCCAATTACTGGACGTGGCAAGGGATATCGTCGGCGCCGACGGTTTCGGCGCGGTGACCATCGAGCGCGTCGCCCGCGAGGCCGACGTGGCGCGGGCACTGGTGTATCAGCAGTTCACCGATCTGAACGGGCTGATGACCGCGCTGCTCGACCGCGAAACGGGTATCGCGCTATCCGGCGTCAGCAGCGTCGACTGGGCCGCCGACACCATCGATCAGGTGGCCGAAGGCATCCTCGCCTATCTGCACGCCGCGCCGACCAGCTGGCAGATCATGCTCAGCCCGCCGGACGGTGGACCGCCGAATCTGCGTGCCCGGCTGGAGCTCGGGCGCTCCTATGCGCGCGCGGTCGGGGCCAGGCACCTGTCCCGGTTCGCCGGTGTCGAAGTGGATCCGAACGGACCCACCGAGCGAATCCTGCTGGCGGCCCTGGAGGAACTGGCCCGGCTGCACCTGGACAACCCGCAGCGCTATCCCGACGAGGTGGTGCTGCACTACATCCGCGAGCTGGTGGGCTGGGCGGCCGGCGTCGAGGCCCGCAGGCCGCGCTGACCAGCTCTTTCGGGTACATCACGAAATTCTCACGGAGGCATTGGTTTTCTTGTCCCGCGCCGCTCGAGGCGCCCGACGAAAGGGAAAGAACACCATGCAGCTCAAGTCCGCCATCGCCGCCTCCGCGCTCGCCGTCGCCGCGCTCGCCGCGGGCACCGGGATCGCGCACGCCGATTACGTCGGCAATTACGCGACGCTCGAGGCTTGCCAGGCCGATGGCAATTCGCCGAAGACCGGTGGCACCCAGTGGGAATGCCGGTACGCCCCGGACGGCGTGAGCTTCGACCTGTACACCTTCTGATTCGAGTCCGCGGCATCGAGTGGCCCCGCCCATCAGGGCCACTCACCGGTTGCCGAACTGCACACCAACAGTGGAATACCTTATTCTCAGACCTCGTGCGAGTTCTGGTAGTTGAGGACGACGAAGGCCTTGGCAACGAGGTAGCGGCGGGATTGCGTTCGGCCGGGTTCGCGGTGGACCTCGCCCATCATGTTGCCGACGCAGATCTGAAGATCTCCGTCAACACCTACGACTGCCTTGTCGTCGACCGCGGCCTGCCCGACGGCGACGGCCTGCAGCTGGTCGCGGCCAAACGTCAGGCCGGACAGCGCGTTCCGGTGCTCATGCTCACCGCCCGCGACGGCCTGGCCGACCGGATCGCCGGCTTCGAGAACGGCGCCGACGACTACCTGGTCAAACCGTTCGCCCTGGCCGAACTCGCGGCCAGGGTGCGCGCGCTGTGCCGCCGCCGGGAACAGCCCGCGCCGTCGCGGCTCGTACTCGGCGATATCGATATCGATCTACCCCGCCGCCGTGTCATGCGCGCCGGAATCCTGCGGTCGCTGACCCCGAAGGAATTCGCCGTGCTCGAACTGCTCGCCGCCCGCGCGGGCAGCGTCGTCTCCCGCACCGAACTCATCGAATGTTGTTGGGACGAAATGGCCGAGCCGGCGTCCAACGTTGTCGACGCCGTGATCGCGCAGCTGCGCCGCAAGCTCGGAGCTCCCCCGGTGATCGAAACCATTCGCGGCACCGGCTTCATGATCGGAACCTGAAGATTTCCACCAGACTGTCCTCATCCGACGCGCGTCCCGCGGTGGCCCGGCTCCGGCGCACCCGCTGGCAACTGACCGCGCTCATCACCACGATCGCCGCGCTGAGCCTGATCATCCTCGGCGCCGTCGCGGCGACCATCGACGCGCGCTCCCGCGACCAAGCCGTGGACGACGCGCTGGACCGGGTGGTGGCCGGGGTGCAGCGCGCCCTGGTGCTGCAGGACGACACCATCGATGCCAGCGCACTGCAGGGCGACGACCTGGCCAACGGCGAGATGGCCGTCATGGTGCTCACCGACACCAGCGACGGCAAATGGAAAACGGTGTACGAGCACCTGAACTCCTGGCTGCCGAAGAAGGACGGCATCAGGGCGCTCGCCGACGATATCTCCGTACCCGGCACCCAGGGCACCCATTTCAAGAGCGGCACCGACAGCGTCGGCAGGCCGGTGCGGTTGGCGGTCGCGCCGGTCAGCTGGCCCGATTCGCAGGTGCAGGCGGCGATCATCGTCGGCACCAATCCCGGTGCGCACGACCGTGATCGGGCGCTGCTGCTGTGGGGTCTGATCGTCGGCGGGCTGGTACTCGTCACGCTGGCCGCGATCGCCGCGCACCTGCTTTCCGGGCGCAGCATCCGGCAGGCCGTCGTAATGGTGGACGAGCAAGAACGCTTCCTCGGCGATGCCGCGCACGAGCTGCGCACGCCGCTGGCGACGCTGCGGCTGGTCAGCGAGCCACGGCGGCGCAACCCGCACGAATTGGAGCGGGCGCTGGCCGATGCCCGCGCACTCGGTGACCGGATGGAGCGGATCGTGGCCGGGCTGCTGGCCAGGGCCAGGATGCAGGCGGGCGTCACCACCATGGAGCGGGTGCAGCTGCTGCTCGACCAGCTCACCGAATCGGTCGCCGACGAATTCACCGGCAAAAACGTTGTGGTACAAGCCAATCCGTCGGTGATCGTCGGCGATCCGGCGCTGCTGAGCCTGGCCATTCGCAATCTGATCGAGAACGCCATCACCCACGGCGCGGTGAATCCGCATGCGCCGGTGGAGGTTTACGTGGCCGAGGGCCGGGTCAGCGTGCGCGACCACGGCGCCGGGCTGAACCCGCAGCTGTCCAGCAATCCGTTCCAGCGCGGCGTCACCAGCGGACGCGGCAGCGGCATCGGGCTGTCGTTGGTCGCCTGGATCGCCGAATTGCACGGCGGCACAGCGACAATGGAGCCAGCGCCGGGCGGCGGCACCATCGCGACCATCACCCTCCCGCCGCCCGGGCTCGGCGGCTGAACCTCAGCCCTCGGCCCGCACCGGTTCCAGGATCTCCGGGCGCGGTTCGGGCGCGGCGATGCGCAGCGCGTCGGCGGAGGCGTCGTCGGGCTGGGTCTGCGAGCGCACCTCGGCGTCCACCCGCGCCTGATAAGTCCTTACCTCGCGGTCGATTTCGTCCTCGTCCCAGCCGAGCACCGGCGCGACCAACTGCGCGACCTGCTCGGCGCAGTGCGAGCCGCGGTGCGAGTATTCGATCGAGATGCGGGTGCGGCGGGCCAGGATGTCGTCCAGGTGCAGCGCGCCCTCGGCCGCCGCCGCGTACACCACCTCCACCTGCAGATACGACGGGGCGTCGGTAATCGGTTGCAGCAGTTCGGGTTTGCCCGCCGCCATGGCCATCACCTCGTCGATCAGCGAACCGTAGCGGTCGAGCAGATGCTTGATCCGGTAGGGGTGCACGCCGTACGCCTCGGCCAGCTGCACGGTCTGGTTGACCAGCGCGAAATAGCCGTCGGCGCCGAGCAGCGGCACCTTCTCGGTGATCGATGGCGAGACCCGGGCCGGAATGTCTTGCGCCGCTTCGTCCATCGCGTCGTAGGCCATCACCCGATAGGTGGTGTACTTACCGCCCGCGATGCCGACCAGTCCGGGCGCGACCCTGGCCACCGCGTGCTCGCGGGACAGTTTGGAGGTCTCGTCGCTCTCACCGGCCAGCAGGGGGCGCAGGCCCGCGTAGACGCCGTCGATATCGTCGTGGGTGAGCGGGGTGACCAGCACCTGGTTCACCCGGTCCAGCAGGTAGTCGATATCGGCCTTGGTCGCCGCCGGATGCGCGAGGTCCAGATTCCAGTCGGTGTCGGTGGTGCCGATGATCCAGTGCGCGCCCCACGGGATGACGAACAGCACCGAGGTGGGGGTGCGCAGGATGATCGCCGCATCGCTGACGATGCGGTCGCGCGGCACCACGATGTGCACACCCTTGGAGGCGCGCACGTGGAACCGGCCCCGATTGTTCGACAACGCCTGCACCTCGTCGGTCCACACGCCGGTCGCGTTGATCACCACATGCGCGCGGACCTCGCCGGTGCGGCCGTCCTCGCTGTCGCGGATCTTCACCCCGACCACCCGGTCCGCCTCGCGCAGGAAGCCGACCACCTGGGTGGAGGTGCGGATCACCGCGCCGTAGTGCGCCGCGGTGCGGGCGACGGTCATGGTGTGCCTGGCATCGTCGACGACGGTGTCGTAGTAGGTGACGCCGCCGATCAGCGCGCTCCGCTTGAGCCCGGGGGCCAGCCGAAGCGCCCCGTGCCGACTCAGATGATGTTGTCCGGGAACGGATTTCGCGCCGCCCATGGTGTCGTAGAGCACCAGCCCGGAGGCGACGTACGGCCGCTCCCACACCCGGTGGGTGAGCGGGTAGAGGAAACGCAGCGGCTTCACCAAGTGCGGGGCCAGCATCGACAGCGCCAGTTCGCGCTCCCGCAGCGCCTCGCGCACCAGCCCGAACTCCAGCTGTTCCAGATACCGCAGGCCGCCGTGGAACATCTTCGACGACCGGCTGGACGTCCCGGAGGCCAGATCGCGGGCCTCGACCAGGGCCACCTGCAAGCCACGGGTGGCCGCGTCGAGGGCGATACCCGCGCCGACCACGCCGCCCCCGATGACGACCACGTCGAAGTGATCCTTACCGAACCGTTCCCACGCCGCCCGCCGCTGCTCCGGACCGAGCGCCTGCGATTCCGGTTTCTTGGTCATGCTCGACTCCTCCAGCCGGGTGTGTGATCGAGCTTTCTGGTACAGGCTATGCGAAACGCCGCGTTTCGCCCCGACCGCGTCCGGGCCGTGTCGCCCGGCGCGGGGCGGCCCGATATGCCGTCTTCGGCGCATCCGGTTTAGTAACCTGCACGAATGCGTCGCTATGTGGCCGCCATCGATCAGGGCACGACTTCGAGCCGGTGCATCGTCTTCGACCGGCGTGGACACCTCGTCGGCGTCGCCCAGCGGGAGCACGAGCAGATCTTCCCGCGCCCGGGTTGGGTCGAGCACGATCCCGAAAGCATCTGGCGCAACACCGAATCGGTGCTCGGCGAGGTCCTGGAGCGCGCGGGCGTGCGGGCCGACGAGATCGCCGCGGTCGGCGTCACCAATCAGCGCGAGACCACCGTGGTGTGGGATCGCAAGTCCGGCAAGCCGATTCACAACGCCATCGTCTGGCAGGACACCCGCACCGACCGGCTGGCCATCGAGCTCGGCGGCGAATACGGCCCGAACCGCTACCAGGAGCGCACCGGGCTGCCGCTGTCCACCTACTTCGCCGGGCCGAAGCTGCGCTGGATCCTGGACCACGTCGACGGCGCCAAGGAGCGCGCCGAGGCGGGCGAGCTGTGCTTCGGCACCATGGACAGCTGGGTGCTGTGGAATCTCACCGGGCAGCACATCACCGACGTCACCAATGCCTCACGCACCATGTTGATGAATCTTCGTACGCTGCAATGGGATTCGGAGCTGTGCGCGGAATTCGGGGTGCCGTCCTCGATACTGCCGCAGATTCGCAGTTCCTCCGAGGTATACGCGGAGATCAACTCGGGACCGCTGGCCGGCATTCCGGTCGCGGGCATACTCGGCGACCAGCAGGCGGCCACCTTCGGCCAGGCCTGCCTCACCCCCGGGGAAGCCAAGAATACTTACGGCACAGGCAATTTCATGCTGTTGAATACGGGGACCACGCCCGTGCCGAGCAGCCACGGACTGCTCACCACCGTGTGCTACCGGCTCGGCTACGAACCGGCCGTCTACGCGCTGGAGGGTTCCATCGCGGTCACCGGATCACTGGTGCAGTGGTTCCGCGACAACCTCGGCCTCATCGGGTCCGCGGACGAAATCGAGCCGCTGGCAAGCAGTGTCGCCGATAACGGCGGCGCGTACATCGTGCCCGCGTTCTCCGGCCTGTTCGCGCCGCGCTGGCGTCCGGACGCGCGCGGCGTGATCGCCGGACTCACCCGGTTCGTGAACAAGGCGCACCTGGCGCGGGCGGTGCTGGAATCCACCGCGTTCCAGACCCGCGAGGTGGTCGACGCGATGCGCGCCGACGCCGAATCCCAGCACCTCGGACTGGAATTGACCACGCTGAAGGTGGACGGCGGCATGGTCGGCAACGAACTGCTCATGCAGTTCCAGTCCGACATCCTCGACGTGCCGGTGGTGCGCCCGGTGGTCAACGAGACCACCGCGCTCGGCGCCGCCTACGCCGCCGGGCTCGCGGTGGGCTACTGGTCCGGCACCGACGACATCCGCGCCAACTGGACCGCCGACAAAACATGGGAGCCGACCATGTCCGAGGCCGACCGGTACAACTACCTGACCGCATGGAACAAGGCCGTCGAACGCACCTACAACTGGGTCGACTGAGCAAACCTGTTGCGCGACAAGGGCTTTCACGCCCGATAAGCGCTGCCGCCCGTGCCTTGCGCCGGGTCGAGCTCGGTCGCCCGGCACTCACCATGGCCGCTTTTGGGCGCAGCCGACCTCTGCCCGCGCCGAGCCGAATTCCCGCGCGCGGCACGCCCCTCAGCCGACGGCGCGAGCCATCCGGTCGATCGCCTCGGTGAGCGTCGCCTCGTCGGAGGTGGTGAAGCACATGCGCAGCGAATTCCGGTAGCCGCCATCGACGGCGAAGGCCGAACCGGGCACATATGCGACGCCGTGCTCCAGCGCGCGCGGCAGCAGGTCTGCCGTATCGGTGCCGTCGGTGAAATCGGCCCAGACGAACATCCCGCCCGCGGCATCGGTACAGCTCGCCCGGTCGCCGAAGGTCGCGCGGAACGCGTGCACCAGCGCCTTGGCGCGGGCGCCGTAGGCGGTGCGCACCGAGTCGACGTGTCCGGCCAGCCAGCTCTCGTCGGCAAGCAGATCGGCGGCGATCTGGTGGGTGAGCGCCGAACCACAAAGATCGGCGCCCTGTTTCAGCAACTCGACGCCGCGGCACACCGCGTCCGGCGCGATCAACCAGCCGACGCGCAGCGCGGGCGAGAGGATCTTGGACGCACTGGATAGTCGAATCACGTTGTGCGAGTAGGACGCGATCGGTGCCGGGGCGGGCCGGTCGAACCACAGCTCGCCGTACGGATCGTCCTCGATCACCCAAAAGCCGTACCGCTGTGCGAGTTCGGCGAGTTCACGCCTGCGGTGCTCGGCCATCGTCACCCCACCGGGGTTGTGGAAATTGCTGACCGTGTGCACGAGCGCCGGGCGTTCCCCGCGCTCGAGCAGCTCGGTCAGCGCGTCGATCCGCATGCCTTCGCGGTCGAGCGGCACCGCGACGATCCGCGCCCCAGCGGCCCGGAACACTTGCAGCGCACCGACATACGCCGGATCCTCGACGATCACCAGCGCCTCCGGATCGAGCAGCACCTCGGCGAGCAGCGAAAGCGCCTGCTGCGAACCGTGGGTCACGAAAACCTCGGACAGCTCGACCGTGCGCCCGAGCCGCGCCGACTCCCGCTCCGCGAGCACCGCGCGCAGCGGCGCCCACCCCGGCGATTCGGTGTACTGCAGGCAGGCGCTGTCGCGCAGCGCCGCATCCGCCGCGACGGCGATCCGTTCCCTCGGCATCAGTTCCGCATCCGGCAGGCCACCGGCCAGCCCGATGATGTCGGGGCGGACGGTGAGCTTCAGCAGGTCACGAATCGCCGAGCTCTGTAGTCCGCCGAGCTTGCCCGCGAGCGATGGGATGGTCGGCGACATGGGTACCTCCGAGGGAGACGCGAATACTCCACTTTGGCACACCGCTACCAGGATATGAAATCAATTTCCCAAATGTTGGGAACGGTCACTCGCCCCGGTTCTTGATCGAGTAGACCAGCTCCTTGCCGTCCCGGTTCGCCGTATTCACCGTCTGCAGATATACCCGGGTCGCGCCGTCCGGCCGATGTTCGGTGAGGTCGACGTCGTAGGTCTCCGGCGCGGTCTCCACGATCCGCAGACAGTGCGTGGTGCCGACCGGGATCTGCTCGTCGATGGCCTTCTGGATGATGTCGGCCGTCGAAACGTTCACATTGTCCGGCGCGACGAACTTCCTGGCCTGCTCCCCGCTGCGCTGCACGTAGAACGCGTACTGGAAGCCGAGGATGGCGCCGGGACCGGAGGCGGTATCGCCGGGACCGTTGCTCTGCGTCACCTTGCCGTCCTTGATCGGCGGGCAGCTCAGCTCGGCCTTGGTGCTGGTCGGCACGAGAGCGGCGGTCGTCTCGGTGCCGCCGCCGCTGCGGGTCACCGCGACGATGGTGAAGGCGAGGCCGACGATCACCGCCAGCGCGGCGGCGGTGCCGAGCACGATCAACCAGGTGCGCTTCTTCGGCCGCTGCTGAGCCGGGGGCGGCTTCTGAAAACCGGGCGCGAGCCGCTGCGCGATCGGATCATCGGACCAGGACAGCCCCGACTGCGGCGCAGCGGGCGGCGGCGGAACCGGCACACCACCCGAATCGGTCGAGCTCTGCCACCACCGCTCCCGCTCGGTCTCGTCGGGTTGATCCTGCGGCGGCGTCGGATACCCGGACGAATCCGGAGCGCGGTACTGCGGCGGCGGCGCGGGCGTACCGTCGGCGGGCCGCCAGATGAGCTCGGGATGTTCGGCGGCACCGGATTCGGCCACCGGGGCGCCGAATTCCGCGGTGGGCGGCCCGAACTCGGCTCCGGGCTGGCCGGATTCCGTTGTCGGGTGCCCTGATTCGGCTGCGGACGGGCCGGATTCGGTTGCGGATGGGCCGGATGCGGTTGCGGGCGGGCCGAACTCGGCCATGGGTCGCCCGAATTCGGTTGCGGGCGGGCCGAATTCAGCCATGGGTCGGCCGAAGTCACCCATCGGCGGACCGAACTCGCCGACCGGCGGCCTGAACTCGCCGACCGGCGGACCGAATTCACCCATCGGCGGACCGAATTCACCGACCGGTGGCCCGAACTCGCTCACCGGCGGACCGAATTCGCCTACGGGCGGACCGAATTCGCCCTCCGGACCGGTCGATCCGGGAGCCGAACCGGTGGAGTCGGAGACGGGCGGACCGAATGCCGACGCGGGCCGATCCGGCTCGTCACCCTTCGCGTCACCCTCGGTGGCCAAGCCCACATCCTTTCTCCCCGGGACACACGGGTGGGGCGGTCGCGAACGACCGCCCCACCCATGGAACCAGCACGTGTCAGTACTGGAGTGAACCACCCCACTGGGTGGTGACGCCACCCACATCGGCCGTCTGCGGTGCGATGTCGCCCGGCGGCAGCACCGGCGGGACCGCATGCCTCGCCGCCTCCAGCGCCGCGGCGCCGCCCGGCTGGGATTCGATCCAGTGCTCGACCGCCGCCTTGGCGATATTCGCCTGTGTAGTGTCGATGACCGTGGTGTTCTTGCTGTCGGCCAGGCCCTCGCCACCGGTGTAGCTGGTGACCTTGACGGTGTTGATGTCGACGAACTCCACCGAGATGCCGGCCTCACCCTGACCGGTCGGGGTGTGGTAGCCGACGGTGCCGACGTAACCGTCCTTATTGCTGAAGTGGTGGGTGTTCGCCACGAATCCGGGCAGCACCGCGCCACCGTCGACGTTCGCGCCGATCTCGAGATGCGGTCCGGTCATCTCCACGACCGGGGCCTGCGGGGCGGCCTCCAGGTGCGGCGACTGCCAGCGCGGCTGCTGCGGCGGCTGCACCAGGGTGTCGGCCGGCGGCTTGGGTTGGGCGTTGTTGGCGTCGCCCGACGGCTGCTGCGGCTTGGCCTGACCCGGCTGCTGCGGCTGGGTGCCGCCCGGCTGCTGCGGCTGGGTGCCCGGCTGCTTCGGCTGCTGGACGCCCGGCTGATCCGGCATCACCGCGGGCATATCGCCGCCCTGCTGACCCGGCACCGGCAGCGGCGCGATGCGCGGCGTGGTCACACCCGGCTGAGTCGGCGACTGCGGCTTCGGCGGAACCTGATTCGGATCCGGCGTGGTGACGCCCGGCTGGCTGGGGCTCGGATTCGGCGTCTGGCTCGGTGCGGGCGTCGGCGTGTTGTCCGCCTTGGGCGCCGGCGTCTCCGAGGTCGGCACATCGCTACCCGGCTGCTGCGGTGCGGGCGTCGGCGGAACGGTCGGGGGTACGGTCGGCGTATCCTGCGGCGCCGCCCCCGCCGGCGCCGCGAACAGGGTGGCCACGGCGGCCGCGGTGGCCAGTGGCAACGATGTGCTCGCCATCGCTCGCTCCACCCGAGTTGGCTTACGATGTTTCACTTTTCGCTATCCCTTTCCCGAGCGGCGACCGAACCGGCCGCGCTCAGTCGTCCCTGTCGAGACGCTCGGTCGCAGGGCGACCCATGGGCCGCCGCGCTCCCGTTATTGGAAAAGAACGACTCCCCCAAAACGACAACTACGCGACCGCCCGCCGATCGCATCTCTGCGGGAAGTGAACCACAAGTACGTCTTATAGGCAATGTGAACGAAACGTACTCAATTACAATCGGACTCGATCGCAAGCCCTCGAAAACAAGGCCACAGTCCGATGATTGGCCAAGTCGTCGGGAGCGAGTCTTACGAACGACGTTCGCGGCCCGTCTCGCGTCTCAGCGGTCGAAGCGCATGCGCCGCAGGCGCGAGTCTCGACCGCTGAGACGC
>NZ_JAIRBR010000018.1:0-173291 GCF_020361265.1 Nocardia sp. JCM 34519.1 | reverse complement strand
CATTGCTCACACACTGGTCTTCGACGCCCTCCGCCCATGTCCGGGCATCGTCAGCACTTCGGACTTACTCGTCTAGTGGCGCGCGATGTTAAACTGCGAAAACACCGGCTGGTGAGCGATTCCCAGGCCCGGAAGCGAATCCCGTTCGAGGGGTGGAGCTTTCGCTGTCAGGGAGGAATCGTCAGCAATGCCACCGCAATTGGCGCACCGAGTTTCGGCGACACGGTACGGCCTGCACGAAATCGTCCACTACTACGGCATCGATGCGGTGCGGACACGGATCGCGCAGTTGCATGCCGCGGGCTGGCACGGCGCGGCCAACTGCATCGCGGCGGAGCTGCGCGCACTCGAGGCGACGATCGACGGGTGAGTCGATCGATCACCGCCGTAGCCGGGAGGCGGTTCCCCGCAGGCTTTCTCGCGGAACGGAAACCAGGGCAGATTTCGATCTGAAGGGCAACCGAAATGGCAGATGGAGTCGATCCGGCATCGGCCGGCGGCATCGTGAATACGCTTGCGCTGCACCACGTCTCGATCAATGTGAGCGATGTCGACCGCGCGCTGGACTTCTACGTCGGCGTGCTGGGCCTCACCCAGCGCCCAGACCGCCCCGATCTCGGGGTCGGCGGCGCCTGGCTACAGGTCGGCGACCAGCAGGTCCATCTCCTGGAGACCCGCGTCCCACCCGCCCTCGGCCAGCATTTCGCCCTCCTCGTCGACCGGCTCGACGTCACGGTGGCCGCATTGCGCTCGCGGGGACTGACGGTGTCCGACCCGGCTCTGATAGGTCGAGGTCTCCAGTCGTTCGTCCAGGATCCCGACGGGAACGTCGTCGAACTTCATCAGGCGGCCTGACCGTCGAAAAGTCCCTTCGCGCAGCGGCATCCGTGAACGACCTGCCGGAGGACAGACCGGACCGGACTGTCGAGGACTCCCGGGGCAGCGGCGCATCCGGTCCGGGAGATCAGCGGCGGACTGGGGCGGCCCACGTGGTCGAGGATGGTCTGCGGTGGTTCGGAGGAACGGCGCATGTGGTGTGGGTGGTCTGCGACGGATCGGGGCAGCGGCCCACACGGTCCGGGTGGTCTGCGGCGGATCGGGAGAGCGGCGTACGTGGTGCGGATCGTCTGCGCCGGATCGGGGCAGCGGCCCACACGGTTCGGGTGGTCTGCGGCGGATCGGGAGGGCGGCGCATGCGGTCGGGGATGGTCGGCTGTGGACCGGGGCAGCGGCGCACGCGGGTCCGGATGGTCAGCAGCGGACCGGAGAAGCGGCGTGCCCGATCCGAGTTGGTCAGCGGCGGACCGAGCGGCCCCACGGTGTGGGAGGTCAGCTGTGGACAGTGGAGGCAGCCCACGCGGTCGGGGATGGTCAGCTGTGAACAGGGGGAACGGCGCACCCCGGTCGGGGATAGTCAGCGGCGGGCCGGGAGAGCGGCGCACGCGGTGCGGGTTGGTCAGCGGCGGACCAAGCGGCACACGCGGTCCGGATGGTTTGCGGTGGACCGGGTTAGTGGCACAGGCGGTGTGGGAGGTTAGCGGCGGACCGGGGGCGGCGCACCCGGTCCGGGTCGGTCAGCCGGTCCGGGTTGGTCAGCGGCGGACCGGGAGGACGAGTTGGGCGCCGGTGACGGGGTGGTCGAGTACCTCTACGGGGTGGCGGTAGACGCGGGTGAGGAGTTCGGTGGTGAGGACCTGGCGGGGCGGGCCGTCGGCGGCGATCCGGCCGGATTCGAGGACGGCGACCCGGTCGGCGTATGCGGCGGCCAGCCCGAGATCGTGCAGTACGACCACGACGGCGGCCCCGGCCGCGGCGCGTTCGGCGGCCAGGCGCAGCACCGACTCCTGATGGCCGAGATCCAGTGCGGCGGTCGGCTCGTCGAGCAGTAAGGTGCCGGTGTCCTGCGCGAGCACCCTGGCCAGGGCGACTCGAGCGCGTTCACCACCGGAAAGCGCCGGAAACGGCCGCGCCGCAAGATGTTCCACATCGGCGGCGGCCATGGCGGCGGCGATCCGCTCGGTATCGCGCTCACGCAATTCGGTGCGCTGCCACGGCGCACGTCCCATAGCGACGACTTCCCGTGCGGTGAACGGGAATCCGACGGTGTGACTCTGCGGCAGCACCGCGCGCCGCCGTGCCATATCCAGCGGCGACCAGTGCGCGAGCGAGCGACCGTCGAGTTCCACCACACCCGCGCTCGGCGTCAGCTCCCCGGCGAGTGCCGCCAGCAGCGTCGACTTACCCGCACCATTCGGCCCGACCAACGCGACGATTTCCCCTGCGGCAACCGCGAATTCGACCCCGTCGAGCACCCGCAGCGAACCCCGCTCGACGCCGAGCCCGCTCGCCCGCAACGTCACCGCACCCCGCTCGGGCCGCGTCGGCACCGAATGCGACCGCACGAACATCCGCCGAACCTCACTCACCGCACACCCCCAACCGGGACCAGCCGCGCCCCCCGCGCCGAACCACCGCCCGCCACCCGGGCCGCACGAACACCCGCCGCACCCCGACCACCACCGCCCCCGAAATCACGCACTCGAATGCCGCCCGCGCACTGGGATTCCGCTGTGGAACCGATCTTCCCGCTGTGGCCCGAGTCGAATCCGAAGCCATGCGCCCGAATGTCGCCCGCGCCGTCGGCGCGCTCGAATGCCGTTGCATGACTGACCTTTCCGCTGTGACCCGAGTCGAATCCCAAGCCGTGCGTTCGGAGGCCGTCCACGCGTTGGAGTTCCGCTGTGGGTCCGAGCCTTCCGATGTGGCCCGAGTTGAACCCGAAGCCATGTACTCGAACGTCGTCCGCGCCGCTGACGCGCTCGAACGCCGCTGCGGGACCGACCTTTCCGATGTAGATCAAGTCGAAACCATCGCCCGCCACCCGGCCCGCTCGATCACCAGCACCGGCTCCACACGCCCGAATGTCGCCCGCGCCGTCGGCGCGCTCGAATGCCGTTGCGGGACCGACCGTTCCATCGTGGCTCACTCGAGCGCAGTTGGCGCACTCGAGTGCCGTTGCGGGACTGGTCTTTCCGCTGTGGCGCGAGGTTAATCCGAAGCCGTGCGTTCGGATGCCGTCGACGCGTTGGAGTTCCGCTGCGGGACCGAGCCTTCCGCTGTGGCCTGAGTTGAATCCGAAGCCGCGCGCTCGAATGTTGCCGACGTGCTGGAGTTCTGCTGTGGGGCTGATCTTGCCGATGCGGTCCGAGTCGAATCCGAAGTCATGTGCTCGGATGCCGTCCACGCGCTGGAGTTCCGCTGTGGGACCGAGCCTTCCGATGCGGTCCGAGTTGAATTCGATGCTGTGCGCTCGAATGTTGCCGACGTGCTGGAGTTCTGCTGTGGGGGTGATCTTTCCGATGTGGCCCGAGTCGAATCCGAAGCCTTGCGCTCGAATGCTGTCGACACGCTCGAGTTCCGCTCCGGGGCCTACCTTTCCGACGTGGCCGAGGTCGAAGTATCCGCGCGGTCGGATGTGGTGTGGTGCGGTTCTGCGGGGGCTCATGCCCACCCTCCTGCTCGGGAGCGGGTGCGGCGCAGCAACCAGAAGAAGAATGGGCCGCCGATGAGTGAGGTGAGCATGCCGAGGGGTAGGTCGGCGTTGCTGACCAGGGAGCGGGCGCAGACGTCGGCGGTCAGGAGGACGACCGCGCCGATGATCGCGCTGAGCGGGATGAGCACTCGGTGGCCTGGGCCGACGAGGATGCGCACGAGATGCGGCACGATCAGGCCGACGAACAGGATGATGCCGGTGAACGCGACGCCCGCGGTGGTGAGCACCGCGACCACCAGGATGACCGCGCGCCGCAGGCGTTCGACGTCGACGCCGAGGTTGCGGGCCGCGGATTCGCCGAGCGCGAGCAGGTCCAGCCGCGGCGCGATGAGCACCGCGGCGAGCAGCCCGCCCGCGCACAGCACCGCGACCACCCCGACGGCCTCCCAGGACGCGCCGTTCAAACTGCCCAACTGCCAGAACACGATCTGATCGCGCGCGGCCGGGCTGGCGACGAACAGCAGGAAAGCGATCAATCCGCCCGCGAACGCGTTGATCGCGACGCCGGTGAGCACCAGCGTCACCACCTCGGTGCGCCCGTTGGACCGGGAGAGCAGGTAGACCAGCAGCGTGGTCAGCAGACCGGCGGCGAAGGCGGCCGCCGCCACCGACCAGGCCGGGACGAATGCGCCGCCGACCACGATCACGGTGCCCGCCCCGACCGCGGCGCCCGCCGAAACACCGATAACGCCCGGTTCGGCAAGGGGATTGGCGAATACGCCCTGCAGCAGCGCACCGGCGGTCGCCAGCGCCGCGCCGACGAGTATCGCCAGCACCACCCGAGGGAACCGCACCTGCCACAGCGTCACCTCACCGGCCGGATGCGCGGGCAGCGGCCCCCAAGCCAGCCCGATCCGGTGCAGCACGCTGCCCGCCACCTCGGCGGGTGTGGTCGGCACCTGCCCGATCGCCGCCGAGGCCAGCGCCAGCACCACCAGCGCGATGATCGCCCCGGCGAATACCAGCGTCGTCTTCGACCGCCCCCGGAAGATGCCGCCGCGCCGCGGCGTGACACCGCCGGGCATCGAATGCGGTTCCGCTGCCTCGGTTTTCGTGCCGACGGTCGGGGAATCGGCGGGCTCGATCATGCGGATTTGCCGCCGTAGACGGCCTGTCCGAGGGCCGCGACCACGCGCCCGGTATTGGGACCGAAGCCGAGCAGCACGGTATCGGACATATCGACGACGCGTTTGTTGCGTCCGGCCGGAGTTTGGGCGACACCGGGGATTTTCGCCAGACCGTCGACGCCGCCGATGGAGTCGAGCCCATCGGTCATCACCAGCAGCACATCGGGTGCGGCCCCGATCATCGCCTCGCTGGTGATGCTGGTGAACGGTTCCTTCAGTCCGGCGGCGGTACCTGCGTCGGTCGCACCGAGCGCCGAAATCAACGCGTCGGCACCGGAATTCGGTCCGGAGATGAAGGTGATCGCGGTGCTGCGCAGATACAGGAACGCGATCTTCAACGACTTGTCGTGCTTCGGGATGCCCGCGGTGGCCGCGGCGATCTCGTCACGGGTGCGCTGCGCCAACGCTTTTCCGGCGTCGGACACGCCGAGCGCGTCGGCGACGGCCTGGATCTGCGGGCCGACCGCGTCCATGGTGCGCGACGGGTCGAAGTACACGGTCGTCACGCCGGTGGCGCGCAGCTGGTCCCGCAATTGCGGTGTGGCCGTGACGGTATCGGTGAGAAATACCGAAGGACGCAGCGCCAGCAGCGATTCCATATTCAGTGCGCCGTTGCCGCCCGCGACGTTCGGAACATGCTGCACGGCCGGAAAATTGGCGCGCGAGCTGCGGCCGACCAGCTTCTGGCCCAGGCCGAGCGCGTACACGGTCTGCGCGAGGGTGCCGTACTGGTCGACGGCGACGATGCGGCTCGCGTCGGTCACCGTGACATTCGAGCCGTCGAAGGAGTGCACCGTCACGGGCAGCGTCGGCGTCGGTTCGGGCCCGATCGGCACCGGGTCGAGGCTGTCGAGTTTCGCGGTGGTGTGCCCGCGCTGCCCGTCGGCGGTCGGGCCGTTCGAGCCGCCGCACGCGACCGTGCCGAGCGCGAGCGTCACCGCCAGCGCGGCGAATACGACGCGCGCGAATCCTTTCCGGCGCTTGATGTTTCGAGCGCCCGCGACCGAGCCGCCGGTGGTGCGCAGCCGTACGCCCCGCGAGATCCGTTCCGCCGTGCGGCCACTCATAGCCGCACCCATACCGCTCTTCGGTCACCGCAGTAACTCATGCAGGAAAGGCTAGCCTCTCTCATTCTGTGCGCGCGCTCACGTCGTCCAGCGCGGCCGCGATGGCGCGCGGCAATTCCAGCGTCTCCGCCGCCAACACCCCGGTGAGCTGCCCGATATCGCGGGCGCCGACGATCATGCTCGCGATACCGGGCCGGTCCCGGATCCAGGCCAGCGCGACCGCCAGCGGTGAGGTGCCGAGCCCGTCCGCGGCGGTCACCACCGCGTCCACCACCCGGGTCGCGCGTTCGTCGAGCCGATGCCGGATCTCGGCGGCGGTCGCCTCGTCGGCGCCCCGGGAATCCGCGGGAACGCCGTCGCGGTATTTGCCGGTGAGGATGCCGCCCGCGAGGGGCGCCGACGCGATCACCCCGACGCCGTGATGCGCTGCGGCGGGGACGAATTCGAGTTCCGCTGCGCGCGCCAGCAGCGAGTACTGGGTCTGTGCCGCGGTGATCGGCGCCAGCGCAGCGATGCTGGCCAGCTGCCAGGCGCAGTAGCCGCGCACCCCGGCATAGCGGACCCGCCCCGAACGCACCGCGGCGTCCAGGGTCGCGGCCACCTCGTCGAGCGGGGTTCCCGGATCCCACACAGCGACATTCCAGATATCGAGGTAGTCGGTGCCCAGTTCGGCCAGCGTCTGGTCGAGCTGGCGCAGCATGGCGCGCCGGGACGCGTCGACCGTCGGGCGCAGCGGCGGCGGACCGTCGAGCGGCGGCTCGATAGGCGGGGTCATGCCCGCGCAACCGCTCAGCACCAATTCGTCGCGCGGCACCAGATCGGTGAGCAGGTCGCCGAGTATCCCCTGGGCCGCGCCGCCCGCGTAGGCAGGGGAGGTGTCCACCAGGGTGCCGCCCGCCTCGGCGAAGGCCACCAATTGCCCGGCCGCGTCGTCGGCGTCGGTCTGCGATCCCCACGTGTGGGTCGCCAACCCGATCCGCGACACCCGTAGGCCGCTGCGGCCGACCGTTCGCTGTTCCATCACCGCGTCCGCGCATTCGTCACGGCGCCAAGCCTAAAGGGCGCTGCCGGGCGGAGCCCGACGACAGCCCGCGCCGGGCGAAGTCCGACGACAGTCCGTACCTGTCCCGCCCCGCGCAGCGCGCCGGGCCGACACTGTACTGTCGCTGCGTGATTGCGGCGAGTGCCGGTTTCGCGCGCCCCGCGCGGACCAATTGCCCAGTCGGAACGGAATTTTCGGGCGCGATGAGCAGGAGGGTGTGTGACGGGCGCGGCGATGACGTGGGTGCAGGCGCTGGTACTCGGTCTGGTGCAGGGACTCACCGAATTCCTGCCGATCTCCTCCTCGGCCCACCTGCGCATCGTGTCGGCGGTGTGTTTCGGTGACGATGCGGGCGCGTCGTTCACGGCGGTGACCCAGCTGGGCACCGAGGCCGCGGTTCTGGTGTACTTCGCCAAGGACATCTGGCGTATCGTGCTCGCCTGGTTCGCCGGAGTGGGGAGCAGGCTGCGCAGTCGGGAAACGGTTCCGGTCAGCGACCGGGTCACCACGAAACTCCCGGTGATCACCGACCCGCACGAATACGCCGACCGGGACGCGCAGCGCGAACTCGACTACCGCATCGGCTGGTATGTGATCATCGCCACCATCCCCATCGGCGTGCTCGGGTTCCTGCTGAAGGACCAGATCCGCACCGGGGCGCGCAATCTGTGGCTGATATCCACCATGTTGATCGTGTTCGCGCTGGTCATCGCGGCCGCCGAATACTATGGCCGCAAACAGCGCCCGATCGAGCGACTCACCACCCGCGACGGACTGGTCATGGGCTTGGCGCAGTGTCTGGCGCTCATCCCCGGTGTCTCCCGATCCGGGGCCACCTCGTCGGCCGGATTGTTCGCCGGGCTGACTCGGCAAGCGGCCGTGCGGTTTTCGTTCCTGCTCGCGATTCCGGCGGTCACCGCCTCCGGCCTGTTCAGCATTCCGGACGCGTTCGCGCCCGCCGGTGACGGCCTGAACGCGAGCGGTCCGCAGTTGATCGTCGCGACCATCGTCGCGTTCAGCGTCGGCTACGCCTCCATCGCTTGGCTGCTGCGTTTTGTCGCCGACCACAGCCTCGGCTGGTTCGTCGGCTACCGCATCCTGCTCGGGCTGACCGTCATGGGCCTGCTCGCGACCGGAACGGTGTCGACCACATGAGCGCGACCGGGCCGATCGCTGCGGCCATGCGCGGGTCGAGGGACGGGCTGCGCCCGGCGGCGGCCATTAGGCTGGCCATATGACGGTGATTTTGTTGCGGCACGGTGTGTCGACGTCGAACACCGCCCGCACCCTCGCCGGCCGCAGCGCCGGCGTCGACCTCACCGACCGCGGCGCGGAGCAGGCTCGTGGCGTGGCCGACCGGCTCGCCGAACTGCCCATCGAGCACATCGCGGCCTCGCCGCTGTTGCGCTGTCAGCGAACGGTTGCGCCGCTGGCGGAGAAGTTCGGGCTGGAACCGGATTACGACGACCGGCTCGTCGAGGTCGACTACGGCGAGTGGACCGGGCGGCCCATCGCGGAGCTGTTGAACGAACCGCTGTGGAAGGTGGTGCAGCGGCACGCCTCCGGCGCGACATTCCCGGGCGGTGAGGGGCTCGCGCAGGTGCAGACCCGCGCGGTCGCCGCCATTCGGGAGACGGATCGTGAACTGGCCCAACGTCATTCGCGTGACGTGCTGTGGGTGGCCTGCACGCACGGCGACGTGATCAAGGCGGTGCTGGCCGATGCGCTCGGCATCCATCTGGACGGTTTCCAGCGGATCGTGGTGGAACCGGCCTCGCTGAGCGTCGTCCGCTACACCCCTACCGCGCCCTATGTGGTGCGGCTCAACGACACCGGTGTCGATCTGTCCGGATTGGCGATCAAACCGCAACGCGCCGTTGCCGATTCCCCACCGGGACGGGTCGATGACCCCGGTCCGGTTCCCGGCGGCGAGCTGGGAGCGGCCGCGGGTGCGGATAATGGGAATGCGGAGCGCTCGGATTCCTTGTAATGAATAAGCGGCGTTGTAGAACCCGTACGCCGCGGGTAGTCGTTGATCAGGGTCACGTATCAGGAGGTGCAGATGGCACGAGCAATCCATGTATTTCGCACCCCCGATCGTTTCGTCGCCGGGACCGTCGGTGAGCCGGGCGATCGCGCGTTTTATCTGCAGGCCGTGCAGGAACCTCGGGTCGTGAGCGTGCTGCTGGAAAAGCAGCAGGTGAAGGTGCTCGCCGACCGGATGGGGTTACTGCTGGACGAGGTCGCGCGCCGCTTCAGCGCACCGGTGCCGCCGCCGGCGGACGAGGTGACCGATAACGCGCCCCTGGTCACCCCGATCGATGCGGAGTTCCGGGTCGGCACGATGGGCCTCGGCTGGGACGCCGACGCGGGCGCCGTCGTGGTGGAGTTGCTCGCGATCACCGAAACCGAGGTCGACGAGTCGGTGGTGCTCGACGATACCGAGGAGGGCCCGGACGCCGTGCGGGTATTCCTGACGCCCATACAGGCCAGGGAATTCGCGCTGCGCTCCGCGCGGGTGATCGCCGCGGGACGGCCGCCGTGCCCGCTGTGCGGGGAGCCGCTGTCGGCGCGCGGGCATATGTGTGTGCGCACCAACGGGTACAAGCGCGGAGATATCTTCGGCGCGGCCGAACTAGAGGAGTGATCGGTGGCCCAGGCCGATGATCGGTTCCACAGCGGTGAGTTGACGGTGATCGGTCGGGTGAACGTCGCGAGCAATGTCACGCTGGTCTGCGATATCGAGGGATCCAGTGGTCCGCTGCGGGTGGTGTACAAGCCGGTGCGCGGGGAACGGCCGCTCTGGGATTTCCCGGACGGCACCCTGGCCGGGCGCGAGGTGGCCTCGTATCTGATCTCGGAGGCGTTGGGTTGGGGGGTTGTTCCGGAAACCATTCTGCGGGACGGTCCGTTCGGGCCCGGCATGGTGCAGCGCTGGGTGGATGCCGCCGACAATCACACCGATCAGGGTGATCGCCTGGATCTGGTGGATCTGTGCCCGGCCGGTGCGGTGCCCGAGGGGTTCCGTGAGGTGCTGCGCGCCCAGGACGCGGCGGGTAACGAGGTGTCGCTGATCCACGCCGACGATCCGCGGCTGCAGCGAATGGCGGTGCTCGACGTGCTGCTGAACAACGCCGACCGCAAGGGCGGGCATGCGCTGGAGGGCGTCGACGGCCAGGTGTACGGCGTGGACCACGGCATCTGTCTGCACAGCGAATACAAATTGCGTACGGTGCTGTGGGGTTGGGCCGGGCAGCCCGTCTGCGACGACCTGATCGCCGATATCGCCGCCTTCGCCAAGGCGCTGCCGAACCAACTCGCCGACACACTGTCCCGGCACATCACCGACGCGGAAATCGACGCGCTCGCCGCGCGGGCCCGGGCACTGGTGGACCGGCCGATAATGCCGCTGCCCGACACCGCCCGCCCCATCCCTTGGCCAGCGTTCTGAATCCGGTTCCGCCGTAACCGAATCGGCGCATCGATTGTTCTTTTGCGCACACTGCCGGATCGGGTTCGACGGGAGGCGTCCGGTGCCCCGTTGTGAAATCCGTTGCACCGCAGGCAGTCGGGGTCCGGTGCCGAGTGCTCCTGGGCCGAATCCGATCGGGAGGGCAGCTTGACCCTCACGTGGCGCAAGGGCTTGTCGCGATCGCTTCGACACTGCCGCTGGGACTGGGCGTTGTTATCTGCTGGCTGCTGGTCACCGCCGGGGTGCGCCCACCGGTGTGTTGTCGGCGCTGGCGATCGTGGTCGTAGTGCAGGGCGTTGTCACGTATGTACGGTTGCGCCGGACAGCGCCCAACCCCTCGCCTGGGACGAACCAGCGCTGAGACCCCGATCCGCGTCGAGCGCCGGCCCGGCCCATGCCGCTGTCCGGGAACACCCTTCACCGAACCGACGGTGCGATAACCGAATTCACGGCCCGGCGGGGCAGCTCGAGAACTCAGCTCACCAGCGGCCGCACCTCGGCTCCGACGAACCGGATGAACTCGATCGGGTCCGGATCTTCCTCGTTGGGTTGGAGTACGACGGTGTCGGCACCGGCCTCCGCGTAACGCCGCACGGTGTCGGCGATCGACTGGGCGTCTCCGGTGGCGCCCGCGCCCGGTTGCTGACCTTCGCGGCCCTGTTGGTAGCGGGCGAGCCGGTCGGCGGCGTCGGGGCCGGTCACGGTGTCGACGTTGACGATGATGCGATGTGGTTGGGCGCGGCCCGATTTCGCGACGCCCTCGTCGATGATTTGTTTGGCGGCGCGCACACCCTCCGGCGAGGTGCGGGAGGTGAGGATGGTGCCGTCGGCGAATTCGCCGGACAGCCGCAGCGTCTTCGGGCCGGTGGCGGCGGCGATGAGTGGTGTGGGGGTGCTGGGCGGCCAGACGAGGGCCACCTCGTCCAGGTGCACGTATCGTCCACTGACGCTGACCTTTTCGCCGTCGAGCAGCGCGCGCAGCGCCGTCAGCTGTTCGCGCAGCAGCGTGAGCGGGGAGTCGACGCGGGCGCCGACCTGCGCCATCCATTCCTGCACTCCGTGCCCGACACCGGGCAGTAACCGGCCCGGGTGCGCGCGCAGCAGCACGCTGAGCTCCATGGCGTTGAGCGCCACATTGCGCAGCGGGGTCGGCATCACGCCGATGCCGACCCGCACCCGTTCGGTGCGGGCGAGGACGGTCGCGGCGGCGGCGATGGCGCCGCCCCAGAAACAGTCCTCCCACAGCCAGAGTTCCTCGAGGCCGCTGCTTTCGGCCGCATCGCATACTGCGGCAAGCTGTTCGGGAGCGAGATGGGGTAGGGAAACCGCGCCGAGAACTGTCATGCCGCCACGGTAGCGGCAACCACCGACAAGTCGAGACCCATGATGGGACGAATCGTGGTGCGGCCGCGCCCGGCCGCGGCGTTATCGATCGGTGAGACGACAATCATTGACATCCGCAGCCGCATCCGTTTTCCCAGGTCGTACCCGGGTAGCACGGTGGGTTCGGGTCCGGTTCGACCGGGTCGGGGCGGGACGGCCTCGACCACACCTTTACCCTCGAATCATGCAGTCCTGGTCCGAAATAGCCCTACCGACCGTCCCCGGAGCAGGGCCGCCGCTGCGGTTGTACGACACCGCCGATCGACAGGTGCGCCCGGTGACCCCCGGCCCCACCGCCACCATGTACGTCTGCGGGATCACCCCCTACGACGCCACCCATCTCGGGCACGCCGCAACCTATCTGACCTTCGACCTGGTGAACCGGGTATTGCGCGACGCGGGGCACGAGGTGCACTACGTGCAGAACGTCACCGATGTCGACGACCCGCTGTTCGAGCGCGCCGCCCGCGACGGCGTCGACTGGCGCGACCTGGGCACCCGCGAGATCGAACTGTTCCGCGAGGATATGACTGCGCTGCGGATCGTGCCGCCGCGCGACTACATCGGCGCCATCGAATCGGTCGACGAGGTGGTCGAATTCGTGCAGAAGCTGCTCGCCTCGGGTGCGGCGTACGTGGTGGACGATCCGGAGTTCCCGGATGTCTACTTCCGTGCCGACGCCACCGAGCAGTTCGGCTACGAATCCGGTTACGACCGGGCCACCATGGAGCGGTTGTTCGCCGAGCGCGGCGGCGATCCGGACCGTCCCGGCAAGCGCGACATCATCGACGCGCTGGTGTGGCGCGCCGCCCGTCCCGGCGAACCGTCCTGGCCCGCCCCGTTCGGTCCCGGCCGTCCGGGCTGGCATATCGAGTGCGCGGCGATCGCGCTGAACCGCATCGGCCCGGAATTCGATATCCAGGGCGGCGGCAGCGATCTGATCTACCCGCATCACGAGTATTCGGCCGCGCACGCGGAGGCGCTGGTCGCGGGCCGCCGCTTCGCCCGCCACTACGTACATGCCGGGCTGATCGGCCTGGACGGCGAGAAGATGTCGAAGTCCAAGGGCAATCTGGTGCTGGTCTCGCGGCTGCGCCGGGCCGGTGTCGACCCGGCCGCGATCCGGTTGGGCCTGCTGGCCGGGCACTACCGGCAGGACCGCATGTGGACCGACGCGGTGCTGGCGGCGGCACAGGCCAGGCTGGAGCTGTGGCGGCGCGCGGTCGCGCTGTCCACCGGCCCGGCCGCCGCCGATACCGTCGCCCGGCTGCGCCAGCATCTGTCCGACGATCTGGACACCCCGAAAGCCCTTGACGCCGTGGACCATTGGGCTCACCAGGCGCTCGAATACGGCGGTCCGGACGCGACCGCGCCGGCGGATGTGCGAACGGCTGTCGACGCGCTGCTGGGTGTGCGGTTGTAGGAACGGATCGTGCCCGGGACGTCGAGCCGGCGCATGTTCCGGTACGACTGCCTATCCGTGGGACCACTTGCCCGTAGCACCGTTTCCGTGATGTGGTGCACTCATGTGTACCTTTCCCGGCCGCAACCTCTTCGGTTCGACAGGTTCGTTGCGTCCGGTTGCCGAGCTGGACGCGCCGCGGACGGTCGCGGCGCGCCGCCGGTTCTTCGGCGACGATGCGGTGGACGGGAAAACCGGTGCGGTGCGGGCGGATCGGGTGGTGCTGTCGTGGGTGGGCTGCACCACCTACGCGCTGGCGCTCTGCGGTTCGGTGTTCCTGCTGGACGCGTGGGTGCCGACGCTCACCAGCGTGGGTTACGTTCCGGCCACCGCGCAGGATCTGGCCGATCTGCGGCCGGAGGCGATCTTCATCGGGCACGGTCATTTCGATCATGCCGCCGACGCGGGCCGGATCGCGCAGGCGTGCGGTGCGGTGGTGTACGGTACCGCCGAACACGGGACGAATATCCGTGCGCAGGTGGCGGATTCGAGTTTGACGACGGTGGCGCTCGGCGATGCCACCGCGAAACCCGGTGCGCGGCACGACTTCCGGGTCGGCGCGGTGGAGGTCACCGCGATCCGGCACCTGCATTCCGCGCCGACCCGGCGTAGCCCCGACGGCTCGGCGCGGTTCTTCCCGCTGCCGGATCCGCGTCCGGTATTCCGTCGGCCGCCTACGCTGGATGCGTTGCGGCACAACCTCGCTCGGCTCACCGACGCCGAGGGCGGTTCGCTGCTGTATCAGTTCAGGGTGCCGGGATTCGCGCTGGTCTGGCACGACTCGTCGGGTCCGCTCACCGAGCGCGCGCCCGAGGTGCTGGAAATCTTGTCCGGACTGCCCGACACCACCGTGCATATCGGCGCCGTGCAGGGCTTCAACCAGATCAGCAACGGCCTGCGCGATCCGCGCCGCTACATCGAGGCGATCGCGCCCGCCGTCTTCATCCCCGCCCACCACGACAACTGGCTGCCGGGCATCACCGCCCCCGCCGCCGGATACGACAGCCCGCTGCACGCCGAATTCGCCCGCATCCCATCCGGCGCCCGTCCGGAGCTGCGCCTCATGCACGACCCCACCGACTACCTCAACCCTGGCCGCTCGACCTTCGAACTGTGACCGGGAGTGCGTCGAATCGCCAATTCGACATACGACAGCCCGCTGCGCGCCGAATTCGACCGCATTCTCCGCGGAGCTGCGCCTCATGCACGACCCCGCCGACTACATCGACCCTGGCCGCTCGACCTTCGAACCGTGACCGGCGCGAGCTGGGTGAGATCGCCAATTCGACTGTGCTGCAACGTGTTATGATCCGATAGTCATGACGATCGACCATGACAATCCGACGCGTGCCGAACTCGCCGCGTTCATCGCCCGATGGGTCCAACTGTTCAACAACAATGACCTGGCCGCATTGGACGAACTGTACGAGCCGGACGGAATCACGGTGCCTACCACCGGGAAATCGGCGCACGGTGAGGACCGTTCAGCGGCCAACGCTCACCTCCGCGGCTACGGTCTGCCGATCCAGGCAGACCTCCGACATTGTTATCCGGTCGGTGACATCGCACTGCTCGTCGTGGACTGGTCCATGAACGGCGTTACCGCACAGGGCTATCCGCTCGACCTGCACGGCTCAGCGGCCGACGTCGTGCGCCGGGATGAGCACGGCCGCTGGCGATACGTGATCGACAACCCCTTCGGCACCAACTGATCACTGCGCTGGGCCGGTTCGCTCGACCCGTACGAGAACCTCGCTGGCTCCGGCCGTTCCGCGATAGCCGTCGGAAAGCTCTGCGATGAGCGCGATTTCGTCGGCCAGCGTTTCGCGCGCGACGAACTCCCGGTGCTGTCGTATCGCGTCGCGCACCTCGCCGTCGGCGGCGACGGTCAGGGTGATGCGATCGGAGATGTCGAGTCCGGCGTCGCGGCGGGCCTGTTGGGCGGCGCGGACGACGTCGCGGGCGATGCCCTCGGCGACCAGTTCGGCCGTGATGGTGGTGTCCAGCGCGATGGTGGTGTCGCGCTGGGTTTCCACGAGCCAGCCGGTGCGCGGGGTTTCGGTGATCAGCACGTCGTCGCGGCCGATCTCGAATCGTTCGGCGCCGACGGCCGCGGTGCCGTGCTCGCGGAGCGCTTCGACGACCGCCGCGGCGGGCGCGGTGCGGATCGCGTCGGCGACGGCGGGCGTCTGTTTGCCGAATCGTCTACCCAGCGAACGGAATTCGGGTTTGATCGAGATATCGGTCAACGCGCCCGCGGTGTCGAGCGAACCGATCTCCTTGACGTTCAACTCATCCGCGATCACATCGATCAGTTCGGGCGGGAGCTGGATGTGCGGCGGCAGTCCGACGTACGCGCGCGCTAGGGGTTGCCGGATCCGCAGCCCGCTGGCCTTGCGGGCGGCGCGCCCGGCTTCGACGGCGGCGCGTGCGGCCGCGACCTGTTCGGCGAGTGCGGCGCCGGTGAGCGCGGCGTCGGCGACGGGCCAGTCGGCGAGGTGGACCGATTCCGCGGCGCTCGGATCGCCGGGGCGGATGACGGTCTGCCAGATCTCCTCGGTGATGAACGGCACGATCGGCGCGAGCAGGCGGGTGAGCACGTCGAGGCATTCGTAAAGCGTTGACAGCGCGTCTTGTTCACCGTCCCAGAAGCGGGATCGGCTGCGGCGCACATACCAGTTGGACAGGTCGTCGATGAATCCGGCCAGCAGTCGTCCGGCGCCCGCGGTGTCGTAGCCGTCGAACCTCTCCTCGACGGCCCGGGTGAGCGTGTGCAGTTCGCCGAGCACCCACCGGTCGAGGATCGGCCGGTCGCGGGCGGGGCGGGCGGTGCCGGGCCGCCAGTCGGTGTGGCTGGCGTACAGGGTGAAGAACGCGGCGGTGTTCCAGTAGGTGAGCAGTACGCGCCGGGTGATGTCGTCGAGCGGCGCGGGCCCGACGCGGCGGGGCGACCACGGCGAGCCGGAGCAGGCCATGAACCAGCGCAGCGCGTCGGCGCCGTGCGCGTCCATCAAAGGGATCGGGGCGACGACGTTGCCGAGGTGTTTGCTCATCTTGCGGCCGTCCTCGGCCATGATGTGCCCTAGGCAGACGACGTTCTCGTAAGGGGAGCGGTCGAATACCAGGGTGCCGATGGCCATCAACGTGTAGAACCAGCCACGTGTCTGGTCGATCGCCTCGCAGATGTATTGCGCCGGATAACGTTTCGCGAACGCCGCGTCGCTGCCCTCGACGTACGGGTAGCCGAGCGAGGCGAACGGCATGGCGCCGGAGTCGTACCACGCGTCGATCACCTCCGGCACCCTGGTGGCGGTCTGCCCGCAGTCGAGGCAGTCGAAGGTGACGGCGTCGATGTAGGGGCGGTGCGGGTCGAGATCCGACAGGTCGCGCCCGGCGAGGCGACCGAGTTCGGCACGCGCTCCGATCGCGGTGACGTGCCCGGATGCGCAGCGCCACAACGGAAGTGGCGTCCCCCAGTAGCGGGCGCGCGACACCGCCCAGTCGACATTGTTGGCCAGCCAGTCGCCGAAGCGGCCGTGTTTGATGTGGTCGGGGAACCAGGTGGTGTGCTCGTTCTCCCGCCGCATCGCGTCCCGGACGCCGGTGGTGCGGATGTACCAGGACGGCTGCGCGTAGTACATCAGCGGCGTGTGGCAGCGCCAGCAGTGCGGGTAGGAATGTTCGAACGGTTGGTATTCGAACAGCAGCCCGCGCGCGGTGAGGTCGTCGACGAGCACCTGGTTCGCGTCCTTGAAGAACAGCCCGCCGACCAGCGGCACGGTATCGAGGAAGCGTCCGTCGCCGCCGATCGGATTGACCACCGGCAGTCCCGCGGCGCGGCACACCGCCAGGTCGTCGGCGCCGAACGCGGGCGCCTGATGCACCAAACCCGTTCCGTCCGTTGTGGTTACATAATCCGCCTGCACGATGCGGTGCGCGTCGGGGATGTCGACCAGATCGAACGGACGCCGGTAGGCGAGCCCGGCCAGCGCGCTGCCGGTGAACCGGGCCAGCGTCTCGGCATGCTCCCCGAGCACGGTCGCCACCAGCGGTTCGGCGACGACGAACAACCCGTCCGCGGTGCGGGCGAGGACGTAGGTGAGGTCCGGATGCACCGCGACGGCCGTATTGGCGACCAGCGTCCACGGCGTGGTGGTCCAGATCAGCAGGTGTGCGCCGGCGTGCCCGGCCAGCGGTTCGACGAGCGGGAACCGCACGTACACCGAGGGGTCGGTGACGGTCTCGTAGCCCTGGGCCACCTCGTGTTCGGACAGCGCGGTGCCGCAGCGCGGGCAATACGGGGTCACCCGGAAGTCCTCGGTGAGGCGGCCGTCGTCGAAGATCTTCTTCAGCGACCACCACACGCTGTCCACATATTCGGGTGACATTGTGGTGTAAGGGTTTTCGAGGTCGATCCAGTAGCCCATCCGCCGGGTGAGCCGTTCGAATTCGCCGACGTGGCGCAGCACCGATTCGCGGCAGCGCGCGTTGAACACGTCGACGCCGACCTTCTCGATATCGGGTTTGCCGGAGAGCTGGAGTTCCTTCTCGACGGCCAGTTCGACCGGCAGCCCGTGGCAGTCCCAGCCGGCCTGTCTCGGCACCGCGTACCCCTTCATGGTGCGGTAGCGCGGGAAGATGTCCTTGAATACCCGGGCCTCGACGTGGTGGGTGCCCGGTGCGCCGTTCGCGGTCGGCGGGCCCTCGTAGAACACCCAGCTCGCCCCGTCGCGGGTGCGATCCAGGCTGCGGCGGAAAATATCGTTGGCGCGCCACCATTCGATGATTCGCGCGTCCAGCTCCGGCAGCTCGACCCGCGTCGGCAACGCGGTGAAGGGCGACACCACAGCCCGGTCTGTCACAAGAACCTCGTTTCGTCGACACGCATGAGAAATACCCATGCGGGGACGAAGCCGGAGCTCCGCGGTACCACCCCGCTTGCGCCTGCCGAGACCGGCGCCACTTCGTTCGCCGCTGTGACGTGCGGCCCACGTCCGGTTCTACTGGGAGGCGCGAAACCCCTGTTCTTCCGGAAGCTCCCCGGTGATGGCCGGATCGACGCTGTCCGCCGACTCTAGCAACCGTCGCCGAACGCACGCGACACATTTGTCGGCCGCGCTCACCGGGGAACCGTCTCAGAGCCCGCAGGCCTTGTCCACCGCGTCCATCGCGGCGACGAACGTCGGATCCTTCAGCACCCCACCGAGATCGGCGTCCGCCGCGGTGGCGGCCCGATTCATCTGTGCGACAGCCGCATCCAGCGCATCCTTGACCGCGCCCTGGTCCGCGTTGTCCGCCGCGGCGCGGAATTGCCCTGCGGTATCGGCATATATCCGCTTCAGCTCGGCGATCGAACCGTAATCCTTCGAATCGAGCGCGTCGACCCGCTTGCTCAGATCGGTCGCCGACGCGTCGACGGCCGCGCAGGTCGCCTTGTCGTCGACGGCGCCGGCCGGACCCGCCACCGCGGTGAACCCGCCGGTGACGGCGAGCAGCGTCGCGGCGACGATAACCGTTCTCCGCATTGATATTTCCCTTCCCCCGGAGGCGATCCCCGAGCCGGGATCGTTCTATCAGCGCGGCGAACCGGTGGCAAGCCGGAATGTCGGAGTCAGCTCGCGGCCGGTGCGCCCGCCGCCGGTTCGCGCACCGAATCCGCCGGATCATCGGCGTAGAGGCGATCGATCTCCGTCGCGTACTTGGCGGCAATCGGCTTGCGCCGCAACTTCATCGTGAGCGTCACCTCGTCACCGCCGGGCTCCCAGAAGGTGGGCAGCACGGTGAACCGCTTGATCTGTTCCACCCGCGACAGCGTCGCGTTCCCCTCGGCGATACCGCGCGCGATCTCGGCGAGCACGCCCGGGTCGGCGGCCAGCGCGGCGGGCGAGGCATCGGCCAAACCATGTTGTGCCGCATAGGGTTCGGCGGAGTCGGCGTCGAGCACCACCAGCGCGGTGTTGTAGGGGCGGTTGTCGCCGATGGCGGCGATCGCGCCGATGAGCGGCGTCGCGGCCTTCATCGCGTTCTCGATATTGGCGGGCGACATATTCTTGCCCGCGGAGTTGATGATGAGTTCCTTCATCCGATCGACCACCCGCAGGTAGCCGTCACTGTCCACGTCGAGGATATCGCCGGTGTGCAGCCAGCCGTCGGCGTCGACGGCCTCGGCGGTGCGCTCGGGATCCTTGCGATAACCCCGCATCACCAGCGGGCCGCGGACCAGGAATTCACCGTCCTCGGCGACCTTGGCCTGCATACCGGGCAGCATCCGCCCGACCGAGCCGAGCCGGATCTCGTGCGGCGGGCTGACGCTGGCCACGCAGCTGAGTTCGGACATGCCCCAGACCTCGGAGATCGAGATACCGAGGCCGTAGAAGAAGGCCAGCGTCTGCGCCGGGATGGGCGCCGCGCCCGAAAGCGCCCATTTCAGTTGATCCAGGCCGAGTTTCGCGCGAATACCGGAGAGCACCAGGCGATCGGCCCTGTCCCATTCGGCGGCCAGCTCGGCGTCGACGGGCGCCTCGCGCAGTTTCGCCTCGGCCTTGCGTGCCGCGACGCCGAGCGCCCATTCGAGCGCGGCCCGGGTGGCCGGATCGGATTCGCTGGCGACCGAGAATTCGATGGCCGCCTTGAACTTCTCCCAGACCCGCGGCACCGCGCCCCAAATGGTCGGCCTGGTGTCGACGAGCGCGGCGGGCAGCAGCGCGCGATCGGGCACCACGGTGAGCTGGCTGCCATAGATTTCGTGCAGGTACAGGGCCGTGAGCCGGTCGGCCATATGTGCGGTCGGCAGGTAGGAGGTCTGGCGGTCGCCGAAGGCCACCGGCAGCACCGCGGTGAAGGCTTCCGCCTCGGCGAGCAGGTTGGCGTGGGTCACCTCGACGCCCTTGGGGTTACCGGTGGTGCCGGAGGTGTAGACGAGCGTGGCGATATCCTCGGGACGCACCGCCCGCCAGCTCGCATCGAAGTCGAAATCGTTGGGGGCCAAGGCCTTCAGGTCGTCGACACCGATGGTGCCCGGCGGGGCGCCGTCGATGCAGACGATGGTTTCGATGGGCGCGCCGCAGCCGCGGATGCGCTCGACATACTGTTCCTCACAGAACACGACCCTGTTGTCCGCGTTGGCGAAGACGTAGGCCAGTTGCTCGGGGGCCAGCGTGTTGTACACCGAGAACGAGGTCGCGCCGACGTGCTGGGCGCCGACCTCCAGCGGATAGAACTCGACGCGGTTGGCCATCATCAGCGCGACCGTATCGCCCCGGCCGATACCGAGGCCCGCGAGACCCGCCGCCACCGCACGCACCTCGTCGGCGTAGTCGTGCCAGGTCAATGTCGTTGTGCCGCCGATGGATCGGACGGCGACCGCGCCGGGATCGATCGCGGCGACGCGCTGGAAGGCGGCACAGAGGGTATTCGGTTCGGTCATCGTCAGCCTCGTTCGGTACGGCCGTGCTCTTTTACTGTGACGGTAAGTGGGGAACCGGGCCGTGAGTGGACAATTCGCATAATTTCGCGCCCGGCCGCGTTCGGTACCACAGCAGACTTTCGGCTGCTCCTGTCGGCGAATAGCCTGCGCCGCATGGGTTTTCAACGGTGATCCGGCACGGGATTTCGCGTGAGCGGAAGTATTTGCGGCCGTGGTGATTGGGCTTGCAGTCCGGTTATCGGGCCAGTCATCACCGATTGGCTCTGTATCTGCCGTCCAGTTATCGGAATGCTGGCCGCATGGTTCGTCGTCTGCTGGCGCTTTATATCGGCTTGTGGTTGTACGGGTTCTCGATGGCCGTGATGGTTCGGGCCGGGCTCGGCCTGAGTTCGTGGGGCGTGCTCCACCAAGGTCTGAGCCGGCACGTGCCGGTCAGCTTCGGCACGGTGACCGCGGCCACCGGGGCGCTGGTGCTGCTGGCCTGGATTCCGTTGCGGCAGAAGCCCGGTCTGGGCACGGTGAGCAATGTGGTGGTGATCGCGCTGGCCGTCGACGAGGGTCTGGCGCTGCTGCCGCAGTGGCAGGGGCTGCCGGTGCGGATCGGCGCGATGGCCGCCGCGGTCCTGCTGAACGCCCTCGCGACCGTCCTCTACATCGGCGCCGGAATGGGCCCGGGTCCGCGCGATGGACTGATGACCGGCCTGGTGCGGCGCACCGGCTGGTCGGTGCGCGTGGTCCGGACCGGAATCGAGGTGACGGTACTGGTCACCGGCTGGCTGCTCGGCGGCGGCATCGGCATCGGCACCCTGGTGTACGTGTTCGGGATCGGCCCGCTGATCCAGCTGTTCATCCCGCTGGTGAGCCGCTGGCTGCCCGGCTTCCCCAACCGGCGTCCGGCGAAACCCGCGGCCGCCACCGCCTGATGAGCGAGTGCCTCGCCCAGGATCTCGGCCCAGCGCGGGCTGAGGGACGGGCTCCGCCCGGCAGCGCCAGTTTGGCGAATGTCTGCGCAGGAGCTGGGCCCGGTGCGGGCTGCAGACGGATTCCGCGCGGTAGCGCCAATTCCGCGAGTGCTTCGCCCAGAGGCTCGGCTCGGTGCGGGCTGTTTCGGCGAGTGCTTCGCCTCGGCGCGGGCTGAGGGCGAGCTACGGCTGGCAGCGCGCTTTAGGCTAGCGCCTCGCGCAGTTGCTCGGCCCGCCGCGGGCTGTCGTCGGGCTGCGCCTGGCAGCCCCATTTAGGCGAATGCCCGCACAGGAGCTGGGCCCGGTACGGGCTGGGGACTGGTTCCACCCGGCGGCGCCCACTGGCCGAGTGCCTCGCCCAGGAACTCGGCCCGGCTCGGGCCGTCGTCGGGCTCCGCCTCCTTTTGGTAAGTGCCTCGCCTAGGAGCTCGGTCGGGCGGGTTGAGGATGGGCTCCGCTCGGCAGCGCCAATTCGGCGAGTGCGTTGCCCCAGGGCTCGGCTCGGTGCGGGCTGTCGTCCGGTTCCGTCCCCTTTTGATGAGTGCGTCTCCTAGGGGCTCGGTCCGGCGGGTTGGGGGCGGGGTCCGCTCGGCAGCGCCACTTGGGTGGGTGTCACGCACGGGAGTCGCGCCGGTTCGGCGAGAGCCCCTGCGCTCTGGCGGCTTTCGCATCGGACTACCGTCGTCGGTGCAATGTCCGCGAGGTCGAAGGGAGCAGACCATCATGACCAGTGCCGAGGTGCTGACCGACGCCTTCGAACGGATCAGGGAAGAGGTGCACGCCGCCGTCGACGGACTGTCCGAGGCGGAGCTGACCTACCGGGTGGATCCGGGCGCGAATACGATCGCCTGGCTCATCTGGCATCTCACCCGGGTGCAAGACGATCACGTGTCCGAGGTGGCGGGCGCGGAGCAGGTGTGGACCGCCAACGGTTGGTACGACCGGTTCGCCCTGCCGTTCGACAAGCGCGCCACCGGTTACGGCGATTCCGCCGACGACGTTGCCGCGGTGCGGGTTTCGGCCGAACTGCTCACCGGCTACTACGACGCGGTGCACGAGCGGACCCTGCGCTACGTGCGCGGCCTGACCGACGCCGACCTGCCCCGCATCGTCGACACCCGCTGGGATCCGCCGGTGACGCTCGCGGTGCGGCTGGTCAGCGTCATCTCCGACGATCTGCAGCACGCCGGCCAGGCGGCATACCTGCGCGGCGTGCTCGGCCGCATCGGCTGAGCCGCGCGGATCAGGGGATCAGCGACAACTGCCGCGACTGCGCCACCAAAGTGCCCGTGCTGTCCCAGATCTCGAAATCCTCCTCGTGGAATCCGTCGATCAGGTAGCGGGTGGCCACCCGGCAGGCCAGCCAGCCGGGCGCCGGACGGTTGCGGATGTGCACGGTGAGTTCGACGGTGGCCGAGGCGGGTACGGTGCCGAGGTCGAATACCGCCGGCAGCGTCGAATCGACCAGCATCGCCAGCGCGATCGGGTCGGCGTCACGACCGTCGGCGAACCGGAGCCAGAATTCGTTGGCGCTGGTGCCGCCGGGTTCGCCGCGCAGGAATCCGGGCACCCGCGGCATCCGGGTCCGCACGCGCCGGGCGATGGGCGGCATTTCGAGGCCCGCGACGAGCAGGTCCGTGCACTCCTCGGGTGCGGGCAGGTCGGGCGCCCGCCCGGTGATCGATGTCGGCCCGGCGGCGGTGGACAGGTCGGTGAAAGTGGCCAGCACACGCAGGATTTCGCGTTCGTCGCGAAACAGGCTCGCCTGCCCGGTCGCCGTGCGGCGCCCGGCCCGGACCGCTTCGGTGCGGACACGGGCGGGGCCCGCCGTGCCCGGGCGCAGGTAGTGCGCGGACGCGACGAGCAGATCCGGTTGCGCCATATCCTGCTGCAGCGCCCGCAAGGTGCTCGCGAGCAGGTAACCGCCGTTCGCGATGCCCGCGGGAGTATGCCACCGGTCGGATAGATCGAGTGCGTACTCGTGTTCGGCGACCCTGGTACTCGCGGTATCGGTGTCGTAGGCGTAGTGGGCGGTGGTGGTCAACATCGACTCCTTTCGCGTCGGTAATGATCATCCTCCGATGCGCCCGATCCGGCATTTCGGCGACGACCATTACCCGACAGGTAATGGCTACGCCGCACCGATCTTCCTAGGATCGGCACGATGAGTACCCAGACAGCCGGTGACCTGCTGCGGCATTGGCGCCTCGAACGCAGGCTCAGCCAACTGGAATTGGCCGGGCGCGCCGAGACCTCGGCCCGCCATCTCAGCTTCATCGAAACCGGCCGCTCGACACCCAGCCGGGCCATGCTCGTGCATCTCTGCGAGCACCTGGACATCCCGCTGCGCGAACGCAACCGGTTACTGCTGGCCGCGGGCTACGCACCCGCCTACGCCGAACCCTCCCTGGACACGCCCGCGATGGACGCGGTGCGCGGCGCGCTGCGTCAGATACTGGCCGGGCACGAGCCGTATCCCGCGCTCGCGATCGACCAGTGCTGGAACATGATCGACGCCAACAAGGGCGTCGCGCTGCTGCTGACCGGCATCGATTCGAAGCTGCTCACCGCGCCGGTGAACGCGATGCGGCTGAGCCTGCACCCCGACGGCATGGCGCCGTCGATTATCAACCTGCCCGAATGGCGCGGCCACCTGCTCGCCCGGCTGAACCGTCAGATCGAGGTGACCGGCACACCCGGACTCGCCGAACTCCGCGACGAAATGCTGTCCTATCCCGGCGGGGAATCCGATCCAGAGCTGCCCGAACCGGATCAGGCGGTGGTGCCGATGCGGGTGCGCCACGACGGTCGCGAACTGTCGTTCATCAGCGCGACAACGGTTTTCGGCACGCCCATGAACGTGACGGTCGCCGAACTGGCGATCGAATCGTTCTTCCCCGCCGACCAACAGACGCAGCGGTACCTGACCGAACTACGGTGACCGGAAACACCCGGCCGATAAGGTAATTCGCGCCGCTTCGCCACCGGGCAACGCGGATGCGATGAACCCGGCGGCCGGATCGGTCTAGTCACAGAGCCGGATCAGGAGACGACGAAGCTAGGCATTTGCATCGGGCCGAACCGGCCGACGGTCGGACGATTCCGGTAGATGGCTCTGGAATGTGGAGGTGCGATGGACCACGCGACCCATATCGCGGAATTGCTCGGCGTGCCGGTGCGGACGCTGACCGGGCTCGGCGCGAGCCACGCCTGGACCCTGCTTCGAGCCGAATTATCGGATGGCCGAATGGTGTTCGTGAAGGCATCGGATGACGCCGGGGTGTTCGCGGCCGAGGCGGCCGGGCTGCGCTGGCTGGCGGAGGGTTCGGCGGAACTCGTGCCGGAGGTGCTCGGCGTCGATGCCTCGATGCTGGTGCTGCCGTGGTTGCCCGAGGTCGCGCCGACGCCCGCCACCGCTACCCGGTTCGGTCGGGAACTCGCCGCGCTGCACGCGAATTCGCCCGATTCCTACGGCGCGCCGTGGCCCGGCTGGATCGCCGAACTGCCCCTCGACAACACGCCGAGCGCGGGTCCGTGGGGCCGCTGGTATGCCGAATACCGTCTCGCACCGTATCTTCCGCGCGCCGCGACCCACCTCGGCACCGACGGCATCGCGCTACTGGAACGCGTAATCGACCGAATCGATACGCTCGCTGGCCCACCCGAACCGCCCGCCCGCATCCACGGTGACCTGTGGTCCGGCAACCTGCGCTGGACTCCGGACCGCGTCGTGCTCATCGATCCGGCCGCACACGGCGGCCACCGCGAAACCGACCTCGCCATGCTCGCCCTCTTCGGCGCACCCCACCTCGACCGAATCCTAGCCGCGTACAACGAGATCCACCCGCTCGCCGACGGTTGGCGAACCCGCGTCCCGCTGCATCAACTGCACCACCTCCTGGTGCACGTCGTCCTGTTCGGTCCCGGCTACCGCCGCCAGACGATCGCCGCCGCCGAAGCCGCGCTCGCCGTTTAGCGCACCGACCGGCCTGAACGGACAATTTCGAGCCTGTTCGCAAGATTTCCGCCTATTTACGGCTGATATTGTCCGCCCAGGCCGGTTCACGGCGCCCAGCAACGGGCGATCACACTTTCGGCGAACCGCTCCAGATGGGCGATCTTGGCATCGAGGGATTGGGTGTCCGGTTCGGTGGTGTACGGGTTGCGGAAACCGACGATGACATCGGTGACACCCTTGTCCTCCAGGCGTTTCACACCGTCGACGCTGAATCCGTCCAACGAGATGACATGCACCTCGAAATCCTTGCGGGTGCCGTATTCGGCGCGCAGCGCAGTGAGTTCGACCAGTAGCCGGTCGAGTTCGGCCGGATCGCCGCCCGCGTGCATCCAGCCGTCGCCGCGCCGGGCGGCCCGCCGCAGCGCGGGCCCACTGTGCCCGCCGACCAGGATCGGCAGCGGCTCAGACGGCACCGGACTGATCTTGATCGGCGGAATATCGTAGAACCGCCCGTGGAATTCGAAATAACCACCCGCGGTGAGCCCACGCACGATATCGATGCATTCGTCCATCCGCGCACCGCGCCCGTCGAACGGTACGCCCATGATCTCGAAATCGTCCGGCCACGGGCTTATCCCGACACCGAGCCCGAAACGATTACCGCTCAACGCCGCCACCGACGCGGCCTGCTTGGCCACCAACACCGGCGGCCGGATCGGCAGCTTCAACACGAACGGCGTGAACCGCAGCGTCGTGGTCGCGGCCGCCATGGCCGCACTCAACACGAACGCCTCCACGAAAGGCTTGTCCTCCAAGAACTCTCGGCCACCATCCGGGGTGTACGGGTACGTGGCGTCGGAATCGCGCGGATACGCGATGCTGTCGGCCACCGCCATACTCGTGTACCCCGCCGCCTCGGCCGCCCTGGCCAGCGGAACATAGTAGGACGGATCGGTCATCGTCTCCGCGTAGGTGAAGCGCATGATCATTCGCCTTTCGTCTGTGCGGCCCGCCGCACCGAACCGAGCAACCGCGGCAGATCCGTTCCTACACCCATGGATTCGTGTACCCCTCCGGAATCAACCGGTCGAATATCGCCCGCATCCGCGGCGACAACCGCATCAGCTCCACATACGAACCGAGCGGACCGCCATCGAAATAGGCGAACTCCATACCGATTCCGCCGAACGACCCGCGCGCGACCAGCTCACGCCCGGCTCGCCGCGCGGCGACCAGCGCCGCATCGAAATCTGCGGGCACCCAGGCGATATGATGCAATCCCGGACCGGACCGATCCAGCTGCTCCCGATACAGGCTCGCACCCGACCCGGGCTCGATGAGCTCCAACTGCTGACCACCGGCATACCCGAGCGCCACCGAAATCGTGTAATCGGCGGGCGCACCACGCAATTCACCCGACTCCGGACCGAAACGCACGTCGGGTATCGCGAACCACTCCGCGACGCCGTACCGCTCGCTGAACTCGCGCCGCGCGGCGGCGAGATCCGCCACCACCCAGCACAGTTGGAAGATCGGCCCCTCGGCGATGATCATCGGCCGCACTCACCTCGCGCTCGTCGTACCCGGAAACGCGATGCACCACCGGATCATTCGTTTCCACGGTGCAGGATATCCGGATTCTACGAACCCTGACGCCCCTTCGCCCGCCGCGCCAATTCGACCGTCGCGGCACGCAACTCGTCGATATCGTCGATCGGAGCCCGAAAACCCACCCGGGTCCGCGCCACCCCGCGCGGCGTACTCACCCGCAGATCCAACCCGTACCGGTCCGCACGCTCACACGCCGCCGCCGTCGCATCCGGATATCCGCCGAGCCGCCGCGCCATCGCCACCAGCGCATCGGCGTGATCGTCGTTCAAATGCGAGATGGCCCGGCCCGCCAGCGGAACCACCGGATCCGGCTCCGCCGCCGCATACTCCTCGGCCGTCGCCGAATCCATCCGCCCGTACCCGCCGACCCACCGGATCCGCCGCACCCGCAACACCCACAGCGAGAAATCGCTGTAATCGATATAGTGCTCCGCCGCGGGCACCGCGGCCAGATGCGCCTCCCGCGCCGCATCCGCCTCCGCGCCTGTCGGCCGCTCCGCCACACCCGCCAGCGTGATCCTGGTACCCGCCAACGGATCCAACGGCGGATCCGGTGCGACGATCGCGACACTGGCACGCGGATCGGCCGCCAGATTCCGCCCGTGCTCGGCCAACCGGGACACACACAGCACCGGCTGCCCGTCCAACAAGCCATACATCACGAACGACGCCCACGGCCCGCCATCCGCGCTCAAACTCGCCAACGTCGCCGTATTCGTCGCCGCCGCAACGGTTCTGGCCTCCTCCGCCGCCGAGGGACGAGCCGGATTATCCAGCCGCGCGGTCGGCGGCGGCACCGAAGGGGCGTCACCGGGGTCACCATGATCGAGTGTCATATCCTCCAGCGTGCCACGCCGAAACGCCGCACCCGGAAACAGAAACACCCCAATTGCCCGAGCGGATCCGGCGCGGATCCGCCAGACTTGCCCGGTGACCCGATACGCCTTCGACACCGACCGCAACGCACTCGTCGCCACCTGGGCGACAGGCCGCGGCGACCTCGCCGAAATCGTCGCGGCGCTGCCGCCGCTGAACGCCGAGCACGCAACGGATCTGGCGTCGAACCTCACCACGCTGTCCCGCTTCCAGTGGCGCACATACACCCACCCGGCCAGCGCGGCGGGCGACCCCGACGTGCCCAACAGCGAAGCCTGGCGCCGCGCCGAAGAACGCCGCAACTTCAAAGAGGTCGAGGCGGGCCTGCGCAACCCCAACCTGCCCACCGAACACGGACTCGTCGTCTCCTACAGCGGCGTCATCGAATCCGCGCACCGCGTCGGCCGCGTCCTGCACGCCATCGACGACGCCGACCTGCGCGCCACCATCCTCGAAGAGGTCCGCCACGAACAGGCCGCCATCGAATCCGCCGAACTCGGCGACCTGTCCGGCCGCGCCCGCCAAGCCGTCGAACTGTCCCGCCCCGACGTATCCCCGGCCCAGGTACAGGCCGCCGACGACCTGCTGCGCGCCGATCCGCTCGGCACCATCGAACTGTTCACCGAACTCGATCCGGCCTCCGCCTCCGTCGCCGCCGCCCACTGGCTCTACGCCGCGGCCGAGGCCGCCGCCGAACTCGCGGGCCTGCCGACACCCGACGTGATCGCCGAGGCCGACGACATCGAGGCCCTCCAGGTGGAGACCCCGACCATGGTGCTGGAGCGACTCACCTCCGGCGAAACCCCCACCGAGGTCGTCGTCGACCTGATCGCCGAAGCCATGGCCGTCGCCGAAGGACATGTGCCCGCACCGTGGAGCGTCGTCGCGCGCGTCGCCGAAATCGAGGAGCAGGCACGCAAATACGACTACGACGCCGCCGCCCGCGAGGCCGCGCTCGCCGAATTCCGGATCAGCAGGCTCGACCCGGTACGCCCCGCCCTCGACCTGCTGGAAGACCTCCTCGACGGCATCCGCGGCTGCCTGCTCCTCTACATCGCACACGGCGAGGACGACGACGCGGAGGAGCAGTTCATCGCCGACGTCCGCGTCGAGGCCGACACCCACCGCGCGCGCCTGTTCTGACACCTTCCCGCCGGAGGCCCGGGTCGTGGCCGGTCAGGGCCGCGATCCGGGTGCGCGCTCGAACACGCCTGCGGCACAGCCGATCATGCCGCTATCGCCAGGTGCCGGTGAGCGGCCGAAGCCGGTGGCTTTCCGGAGATATCGGCCCCGGAATCTGTCGGAGTCGCCGTACCGAACGGCATTCAGGAGGCGGGCCGATGACCCGAACCGACTCCGGATCAAACCAATGTCGGGGTTCGACCTGCACCCTGCGGCAGCACGCCCACGAGGTAGTCGACGAGAACGTCGGCATCGCTGGTGCGGGCGGCCAGATAGCCATCGGGACGGATGAGGACCAGGGTTCCGGGGCGCGCCCGGAACAGGTGCCGCGCCTGCGTGCCGACCAGCACCGATGCGAATCCGTTCGCTGTCGCCGTGGAATCCACGATCAGGTGGGCGCGCACCTGCGTGGCCTCGAACCGCCGCAGCGCCTCGCGGGTCTCAGGCCCGAATCCCAAGACGCTCCAATGGGTTCCGCGGATGAGGTCGAAAAGCCGGATCGCCGTGCCGTCGGCGGTGCGCCGTCGAGCACGGCGGCGAGCTTCCAACCGAGGTTGTAGGCATCCTGGATGCCGGTGTTCATGCCTTGCCCGCCCGCGGGGGAATGCACATGCGCGGCGTCACCGGCGAGGAAGACCCGTCCGTGCCGGTAGTGTTCGACCATGCGCGCGTTGAAGCGATAGCGCGACAACCAACTCGCCTCGGCGAGAACGACATCCGTGCGTCCGGAGCGGGCCGTGAACAGCTCACGGAAGATCTCCGACGTCGGCTCGGGTACCGATCCATCGAGACCCGGCACCACGTTCGCTTGGAACTGCCAGGCGCCGTCGGCCTGCGGCAGTGGTGAAACAGCAAGGTAGCCACCGTCTTCGGTGAACCAGGCATAGGCGGCATCATCGGTGAGGCCGGCCACTCGCACGTCGCCGACGAGGAAGTACTGGTCGTCGTGCGTACGTCCGGCCATGGTGGCACCGAGTCGGCGCCGGACGGTGCTGTGCCCACCGTCGCAGCCGACCAGATAGCGGGCCCGCACAGTATCGCCGTTGTCCAGCGTCGCGGTGACGCCCGCGTCATCCTGCTCGAACGAGGTCAGCGTGGCGCCGAAGACTACTTCGCCATCGAGGCCGGAAAGCCGGTCGCGGAGAATCTGTTCCACCCGCCATTCCGGCAACAGCACCAGGTCGGGGTAGGGGATGCCCGGGCGCGGACCGGAACCGGCGGTGGCCAGCTCGACGGTGAGTTCCGGGCCCTGGTGCATGCGCAGCGGAAGCCCGGTGGTGCCGTGCGCCAGCATCTCGTCGACTACACCGAGGTCGTCGAGCACTTCCAGGCTGCGGGGTTGCAATCCTTTACCGCGCGAGCCGACGGCAGGAGCCGCGTTGCTATCGATCACCAAATGGGTCACGCCGCGCCGGGCGAGTTCGACGGCCAGGGTCAGGCCGGTCGGGCCCGCGCCCACCACGAGAACATCGACGTCGTGAATCTTGCCTTGTGCCATGAGAACCAACCTCGAACGTGTATTACTACGATGTAGTACAATAAAGTAGTACTACGATGTAGTAAGGTCAAGGGTATGCCGAGAAAGACCGATCGACGAGAACTGCTGGCCGACACCGCACTGCGGATGATCGACGACGTCGGACTCGCCGGCGTGACGCATCGCGCTGTCGACGCGGCCGCCGGTGTCCCGGTGGGTACCACCTCGAACTTCTTCAAGACCCGCACCGCGCTGTACGCGGCCATCGCGCGGCGTATCCTCGATCAACAGAACGAGGCCGAAAAGCAGCGCCCGGCAAGCACTTCCGCTACCTCACGCCAGGTGGCCGACCTACTGGCCGAGGCCATCGACGCCGGCAACGGACCGGCCCGCAATCGCTATCTGGCCCGCTTCGAACTCTCCGTGGAAGCGGCGCGCGACCCAGAACTCGCACACCTCATGCGGGAGCTGCGCGCGGTCACCGTGCGCACCCGCGCCCAGCAGATTCGCGCCGCCTACCCACACGCCACCGACGACCAGGTCGACGCGATCGTGTCGCTGCTGACCGGTATCGCGTTCGACCGCGTCGCCCTCGACGTCCCCGCGCTCGACACGACGACTATCGCGCACGCGGTCCTGCGCGGATTCCTGGAGTAGTGGATTTCCGAATCAGGCCCCTGGTACCCGGCTGACGGCGATCGCGTGCTCGGTGAGGCTGCCGAGATACAGCGTGCCGTCCCGTTCCGCGACGCCGGTGACGAATGAGTAGTTCGCGCCGTCGGTTTGGAGGTCGTGCACGACATTGCCGTCGAAATCGACCGCGAGCACCCATACCGTGCGGGTCGGTTTCGGCTGCACCCATTCCGGCAGCGCCCAAACCACCCGCCGCAGGATGCCCGGCAGCGGAAGGAGCCGGTCCAGCAACGGGTTTCGCGCCGTCGGCAGGGTGATCCAGATCAGACCGTCGCTGCCGAGACCGAGATTGTCGGGAAATCCGGGAAGGTTCTCGATGAGGAAATCCCGGGTGCCCGCCTTCGGTCCGGTGAGCCAATAGCGGGACAGCCGATAGCCCGCGGTTTCGGCGACCACCACACAGGACCGGTCGGGGGAGAGGACCACGCCGTTCGCGAACTTCAACCCGTCGAGGAGGGTCTGCACCTTTCCGGACGGATCGCGGCGGAACAGGCGGCCCGTTTCGGAATGCTCGAGCAGATCACCCGGGTAGTCGGCGAGGCTGTAGCGGGTGGTCGAGGCGGAGAAGTAAACGGTGCCGTCGGTGTCGCGAACGACGTTGCTGACGAAGGGGAGTGGGGCGCCGTCGATCTCGTCGACCAGCACCTCGATGGATCCATCGGTGTGCAGCTCCAGCAGGCCGCAGGCGGCATCGCAGATCAGGACGGAACCGTCGGGGTCCGCATGCAATCCGAGCGGGCGGCCGCCGGTATCGGCGATGGTGGTGACGGTGCCGTCCGACGGATCTATTCGCAGCACCGACCCGTCGGCCAGACCGGCGATCACCCGTCCGTCCGGGGTGAGCGCCACATCCTCGGGACCCGTGCCGGGAAGTTCGATGCGGCGCGGCTCGGGAAGCGGTGGGGCACTGCGGGTTCGACGTGCGCGATCCGGAGCCGGGGGAGGTGCCCAGCGCTTCGGCCGCATGACCGGTGAGGTACCCATGCCTCAGATTAACGACCCGGCAAGCGGGATTCTCGGGGAATGATCGTCCCACTGCTAAAACATCTTGAAACGTAGATATGCGCATCTATCTATGTTTCCCTCACTAACCCCAGATAACCTCACGATTTCGACCATTCAGGAACCTAGCCAGGAGAGGAGAGGCTCAGACGAATCTGAGCCCCTGATCGGGCCGGGGATCGCGTGAGTCGCAAATTGGTCTCGTGCGCAGGCGGATTCGCCTACGCGGGGTATCTGGCTTCGGCCTCGCCCTTGGTCTCGTGCATAGTCCAGAGGAGATCGGCGAGCTGTTCCGGATCGACGATGGGAATCTGCGGCACAGGTTCACCGGCGGCCTTCGCCGCCTCCATCGAGGCGTGGAACGGCGTGTTCTTGATGGCCGCACCGATGTAGAGTCCGCCGACGTAGACCCCCTTATCGGCCACCTCGGCATGGAGGGCCTGGAGGTAGTTGCGCTGTGCGGCGATCGCGAGCCCGCCGGAGACGTGCGGAAAGCCCTGAGTCGCGCTGGCTCCCTGCGCGCTGAGGATCGCGCCGGAGCGCCGTTCGATCATGTGCGGCAAGAACTCTCGCACCAGCGCGAGGAGCGAATAGATACCCAGCGGCATGAGGTCCCGCACGCGCTGGGGCGTCAGGTCGAGTACCGGAATGAACCCGTTGGCCGCGGCGCCGTAGTAGAGCACATCGAGGTCGCCGACCATCTCGCGAATCCGCGCGGCCAAGTCGGGTACGGCGTCGGTGTCGGCGAGGTCGGCGGTGATGATGTGCGTGGTCGCACCGGTGAGGCTTTCGGCGAACGATTCGAGCGGTTGTCTGCGCCGGGCGACGAGCACGACGTCGTAGCCCTCCTGTGCGTACCGGTGGGCGACGGCTTGCCCGAGGCCGGGTCCGGCGCCGAATACTGCGATTGATTTGGACATGTACACCCCTGATGCGAACGAGAAACTGTGCGACGCAACGCCGCATCCGTCATGCTAGCTGATCGTCAGAAATACTGACGATCATAAATAGATATGATTCGTGACGTGCCCGCCCATGACGACCCGCGATCACCCGGCGACGACGGACTTCCCCGGCTGGGATACCTGCTGAAACACGCGCAGCTGCGGTACCTCGAGCTGACGACGAGGGAGCTGGAGCCGATCGGCATCAGCCCGCACCAGTGGGCGGCCCTGAACTGCCTGGACCAGCAGCGGGGACGTTCCCAAAAGGAAGTGGCCGACCTGCTGGGCGTCGACCGGACGACCATGGTCGCGCTGATCGATCAGCTACAGGCGAGAGGTTGGGTGAAACGCGAACCCCAGCCCGATGATCGCCGCAAGAACACCGTCGGCCTCACCGAGGAGGGCCGCGACATGCTGGACCGCGGCGCCGACGTGATCGACGGCTGTGAACGAAAGTTCTTGGCCGCGTTGGAGAATCCGGATGCCGAGCAGCTGAGGAGGGCGCTGCTCACCGTGATCACCAAGGCCCGGTAGGTCAGCTGTCGGTGGCGAGCCGCTCGATGGTGCGCAGTTCCTGGTCGATTTTCGCGAGGGCGGCATCGCTTTCCCCGGGCGTCGGAGTGTGCCCGCGCCGGTGCTCGAGATGCGCCAGCAGGGTCTCGGCACCGACGGGGCGGGCGGCGAAGCCGATGACGATGGTGTCGGATTGCATCAGGCACCAACCCGGTCGGAGCCTGGCCTCCATCGCGTCCTCGCGGCCCGCGGTGTCCCGCACCAGCAGCCGCAGAAATTCGCCGCGCCGCTCGGTGACGCGTACGTCGGCGACACCGGGTTCGTAGCGCGCGGTCGCGTTTTCGAGGTCCGCGATCACCTGCCACACCGCCTCGAAGGGCGCCGTGATGCGACGCTGCCCGACGACGGCGCCCGGCATGGCGGCCGCGAGTATGGCCAAGCGATCGATCGGATCGATGTCCCGAGGTGTCACCGGATCGTTCACGATTCCCACTCCTCCCGGAACGCGGCCCTTGCCCGGTGCAGTCTGGACTTGACGGTACCTATCGGGATCCCCAACGCGGTGGCTATGTCCTGTTCGCTGAGGCCTTCTCGGGTGCGCAGCACCAGCACGGCACGCTGAGCGACCGGCAGACGCGCCAGCGCGTCATCGATATCCACCAGACCTTCCAGTGAGACGGCATGCTGCCCGATGAGCGTTTCGTCCGCGGCGACCTCTTGATCATGCCGGTGCGCCAACCGGATCGCCGTCCGAACCGTGACCGACCGGACCCAGGTCATGATCGCCTCGGGGGCGCGCAGCGATGCCAGTCCCTGGAAGATCGCCAGCAGCGACTCCTGCATCGCGTCGTCGGCCGTCGCCGGGGCGATCCGAGCACACAATCGGTGGACGTACGGGGCCAACTCGTCGAGCAGCCGGTCCAATGCGAGCGCGTCCCCTTGCTGGGCGGCCGCGACGATCCCCGGGTCCACGCCAGGAAGATTACAAGAAGGTCAGTCGGAACCTTTCGCGGATTTCCCGCCACTTTCAGCTAGGAGGACATCACAGAGAGAGGTTGTTCAGTGACCACAGACCTGCATATCGTCGGCGCCGGCCTGACCGGGCTCACCGCCGCCATCGAAGCGGCCGAGCGCGGCTGGCGGGTGACCGTCACCGAGGCGCATTCCCAGCTGGGCGGCAGAGCGCGCACGCTGGCGGCTCCCTACCGGGCGAACCTCGGCGCCCATGCGATCTACGTCGACGGGCCGTGGTGGGCGTGGCTGGAGCGCCGCGGGCTTACTCCGCCCATCGTGGCGGCGCCGCGGTACGAGACCCTGGTCCGGTCCGCAGGCCTGCTCGCGCCGTGGCCGGATGGGCTCAACCGGGCCATCGCCGGACTACCCGATGCGGCGCCCACAGCGGAATCGTTGCGGACATGGCTGCTGCGGCACGTCGACGCCGCGACGGCCGAGGCCATCATCGGAGTGGTCTTCATCTTCACCTTCGACCACGATCCGGGTCGGCTTTCGGCCGCGTTCGCCCATGAGCGCCTGCGCCGGGCGATGGCCGGGGGCGCCCGGTACGTGGTCGGCGGATGGTCCACGCTGGTCGATCTGCTCGCCGAACGCGCTGCCGAACTCGGCACGCACATACACACCGAGACACGGGTACCCGCGCCGCTCGCGGGCCCGACGATCCTGGCCACCAGCCTCGCCACGGCTCGCCAGTTGACCGGTGACAAGTCGTTGACCTGGACCAGCGCCCGCGTGGCGACGTTCGACCTCGGCTTGCGAGTCGATAACGGCCCGGAGTGGTTCCGCATATTGGACGTCGACAACCGGATCTACGCCGCCCGCTACAGCCTCGCCGATTCCACGCTGGCTCCGCCCGGGCATGAGCTCGTCCAGATCTCCGCCGCGTGCGCCCCGGGCGAGGGAAAGACCGATGCCGAACGCCGGGTAGCGGAACTGCTCGATCTGTCCTGGCCCGGTTGGCGCGCCGCGGTGGAGTGGCAGCGCGGCGCTGTTCGTACGGACTGCACCGGAGCCATCGATCTGCCGGGGACGACATGGCATGACCGCCCGGCCGTCGGACGCGGCAATGCCCTGGCGGTCGCCACGGACCAGTCGTCCGCTCCGGGATTGCTTACCGAAGTCGGGATCAGCGCCGCGCAACGCGCCTTGCAAGAGCTCGGTGAAACTTCCAGGGCCGCAGAGGCTCGCGTACGAGTCTGATTCTCAGCGCTCGAGTGGGGGAGCGACGCCGATCTCGGACAGTGCTGGATCGGCGTCGTCTTCATGGGGGAGTAGAGGTACTTGCGAAACCAGCTATGCCCGGGGCAGATGTTTGTCACCGGCGGTCGATACAGTCTCGATTGCCGACTACCTCCTCGGTCCAACATATGATAATCGGGATATGCGCATTTACTAATTACATCTTCCACCAACCTTACGTCGAGCAAACTTCTCACCACATAAAGACTGCTCAGACGAGCGAGGGCGGTGCGGCTCAACAGAAGAGTCCAGTTGAGCCACACCGCATCTCACGGCTGACGCGTCACCGCGAACCACAGCAGCGCGAGTGTCCCCGCGGTGAACAGCGGTGAGAGGACCCAGGTTTCGAGCCTGTTGCCGGTGCGTTCGATGATCGGGATGCAGGTGCGCCACCCGAACGGCCAGAAGAGGCGGCAGCCGCGGTCGGTGAGGCAGTCGCCCGCGAGATGTACCAGGGCGCCGAGGCCGACGGCGAAGGGGAGCCAGGCCGGTTTGTCGCTGATCCAGTGGTCCATGGCGAAGGTGCCGACCACCGCGAGCACGATCACCACGCTGTAGGACTGGAATCCCTTGCCGGGCGGGCACAGGTGGAGTGCTCGTACGGCGAGGGCGAGCAGGAAGAAGACGAGTCCGAGGGTGAAGTTGCGGCCGAGCCAATGCTCACCGGCCCAGGTGCCGTAGGCGACCAGGCCGACGAAGGCGAAGGAGTGTGTCGCATGCCGGTGCCCGCCACTGACTTTCGAGATGATCTTGCAGAGGAAATGCGAAACCGGCCCCAGGACATGGGCGATCGATCCGTTCGGATGGTCGGCGTCGGGCAGCAGCGCGGCTCCCGCGGTGAGAAAGGTTCCGAGCAGCAGGTCCACGATGCCGAGATGGCCCGCGCCGCTGCCGATTACCGGATAGGTGAACGCCGAGATCGGCAGCGCGACGGCCGCCGCCGACCAGGCCAACGCGCCACTGGTCGCATGAGAATGTCCTAGCACCGGATGAACGTTAGTTGACCACAAGGTAATTCACGCCGACCGGAATAGTCGGGTCAGTCACGTGGATCGGCGATGCGGCGCAGCGCGTGCAGATCGGAATCGAGCGTGTAGAACACCCGCAGCGCGATGACGAAGGCGAGCAGACCGACGACGCACAGCGCCACAATGGATTCGATGACGATCTGCTGTTGCTCGGGGGAGAGGAAAGCCAGTCCGGCGGCGACGCCGATCAGCGGAACCGACGCCGCCACACCGAGATAGACGCGGCTGCGTCGGGCGAGCAGACGCAGTCGCGCGGTGTCCTCCGGTGAGGTGTGTCCGGCGGCCACGAGGCCGGGGTAGTACCAGCGGAGCACGAAAAACGTTACGGGGAAATAGGTGTAGACCACGGCCACCGCGGCCGCGACGATGTGCGAGGCGATGAGGTTGGCCAGCAGCCCGGCGGGTAGGTCGGCGGTGCGATGTAGCTGGATCAGGAAAATGCCAAGCGCCACAAGCCAACCGGTGAACGCGACACCGGCGATTCGATCGCCGCATGCCAGGGTGTCGGCCCGGGCGCGGGCCAAAGTCGCCTCGTCGTAATGCTTTCCGCGGCGCAGTCCGTCGGGTATCAGGAATACCAGCCGGCACCAGTAGAGCAGCAATCCGACGCCGAGCGGATAGCCGAGTGCGATGACGATCGTGGCCAGGTGGTCCAGCCCGGTCTGTGCCGATGCGGTGAGTGTGTGCTGCAGCAGCCTGGTGTTGTGCCCCATCAGATACAGTCCGCCGAGCAGCTGGCCGAGCGCGCTGGACAGCGTGACGACCGGCATCGGGCGCATCCGGAATCGGGCTCGGATACTGCGCGCGGGCGGGTCGACGAGGTCGCGGGCCGTGCGGTCGAGGCTGAGCTGGAGTTGGTGGGCGAGTTCGACGCCGCTGGCGTAGCGGTCGGCGGGTTCGGGGGACAGACAGGTGAGTAGGGCGTGGCGCAGGATCGGCGGGCAGTCGGCGGGTGCCATGGCCTCGTAGCGGGCCTCGATGGGTTGGCCGCGCAGGTCGATCATGGCGGCCAGGGAGCTGTCGGATTCGCCGGCGCCAGGTTGGTCGGCGAACGGGAGCCGTCCGGTGAGCAGTTCCCACAGCACCACGCCGAGCGCGTACAGGTCGCTTCGGGTGTCGAGGTCGGCGGCGGTGGTGGCCATGGTGGGGTGGCAGGCGGCTAGTTGTTCGGGGGACATGTATGCGAGGGATCCGCCGAAGTAGGCGGCGGGGCCGGCGCCGGGGATGTGGCGGCTGAAGCTGATGTTGAAGTCGGCGAGTTTGGGTTGGCCGTCGGCGGTGAGTAAGACGTTGGCGGGCTTGATATCTCGGTGCAGTACGCCGTGGTGGCCCGCGTAGTCGAGTGCGGTGGCGAGCCGGGCGCCGAGCCAGGCGACGGTTTCGGGCCAGGTGAGTTGGGCGAGTTCGGTTCTGGTGGCAGACGGGTGTGGTTCGCTGACCCCGGTGGCGTCGACGGCCGCGTCGACGGCGTCGAGCAGGAGTTTCCCGGAGCGTTGGGCGACCGGGGTGCGGCGCAGGTGGTGCAGGACGCCGAGCAGGGTGCCGCCCGGAACGTACTGCATGTACATGATTTTGAGGTGTTCGTCGGGGAGTTGGCGCTGATCGAAGACGCGAACGATATGTTCGTGGTCGAGTTGGGCGAGGGTCTGCGGTTCGCTGCCGCGGTCGCGGGAGATCTTGACGGCGACGAGTCGTTGCATGGATCGTTGCCTGGCCAGGAAGACGCGGGCGAATGCGCCGCGGCCGAGCGCGGTGAGCAGGTCGAAGTCGTCGAGGGTGCTGCCCGCGGTGATGGTGTCGAGTGCGGTGAGCGCGGTCGGGTCGGTCAGCAGGGTGGTGCGGAAGTTCTCGTCGGCGAGCTGTCCGGAGATGCGGCTCATCTGTTGCGGGTAGAGCTGTTCGTATTCGGTGAGGTCGATATGTCCGCAGGCGCGGCTGCGGGCGGTGATCTCCTCGTAGATGAGATCGGGTGGCAGCGGTGCGGTGTCGAGTTCCGGGAAGCGTTCGCGGTAGTCGGCGAGGCGTAGCGCGTTCTTGGTGTGGGCCCAGCGGTTATCGAGGTCGACCTTGATGAGTTCGATGAGGGCGGTGCGGCGCAGTGCGGCGTCGGTGGGGAGATGGTCGGCGAGGTCGGGTGGGTCGGCCGCGGTTTGCCATGCGCCGGCGAAGGCGGCTACCAGTCGCATCAAGGCGTTCTGGGTGACCGTCATCCGGTCGACACGTTCCATCGCGGCCTGCTCCCATGGAAGGTTCCCGGCCCAATTCCGAGAAGTATGATCTTCGTCGCTGGGCGAACCTTTTATGTTATCGCCGCTCGCTATATGGCTCTACCTCGTTTCCTGGGTGGGAAGGGTGTATGGCGGTGACGCCAGGTGCGCGGCCAGTGCCGCCCACCTGGCGTCACCGCATTCGCCGTCGAGGAACAGCCACCGGTGCGCCATGACCAGGTGACAGCCTGTGTGGATCAACTACTTTCGGTCGAGTCCGGCGGTAAGGCTTTCGTGCAGAACCTTTTTCGGAACCGCGCCGACGATGCGGCCGAGTTCGGCGCCCTCGCGTACCAGTACGGTCGTCGGTACACCCATGACGCCGTATTCCCGCACAGTGAACGGATTTTCGTCGATGTTGACCCGGGCCACCGTGAATTGCCCGCGGTTTTCGGCCGCGAATTCCTCCAGGATCGGCGCCATCCGTTTACACGGCCCACACCAGGTGGCCCAGAAATTCACGACGACCGGCCGGTCGCTACCCAGCACCTCCTGCTCGAATGTCGCATCAGTGACGTTGACAATATGGGACTGCATACCCTCGAGCTTCCTTGCCCACCCCACGAACCCCAAAGATCGTTGCCGTATCCGGGAAACGCGGGGGATCCTTCGTCGGTCTCGCCGGTAACCCTGCGCACCTCAGGTTGACATAGTGTTGATTATCGGCGTTACAACGGAGGGGCTGTTGGGATGTTCGATCTGCTGGATGTTGTTGTAGCTGTTGGTGTCTCACGCTAAGCCTCCAGGCCTCCGGCCCTGCCGCTCCTTGAGCCTCGAACTGCGTATCCCGTCGTCCGACGTTGCTGGAAATGCTCCTCCTCGGCGTGTCGTATGCCAGTGGAAATATTCCGGCGATTCTGGATTTTCGCCGAGATATATTGGCCAGGCACTAGATTCGAGCCCCGGCGCAATCCCCTCCCGCCCGGACTCACCGTTCAAAACGTCACAGTGACGAAACGAAGGTGCCCCATTCTCTGCCTTCGTCAACGGCGACTAGGCGGTGCATGTAGCGTGCAGTAGCGCTTCGGCGGAGGCCGGTCGGTGAGCACGGCGGGCGCGCGACAGTAGAGACGCTGAAATCGTCGGGCTCGCGGACGGTTTCGGTTCCGGATTTCGTGGGTCCGGCAACCTGGGCCGAATATCTCGCTGTACCGAAGACATTCGCGCGTGCCGGTCGGCGCGAACGTGATCTGATGCCCGGTCGACGATGGGCCGGGTCGCGGTCGTTGCCGCATCGAATCCATATGCCTGACAAGCCTTCTCCCCCGCGCCCAGGATCACCCATTAAAACGTCACAGTGACGAAACTAGCCCGCATTCTTCACTATCGGCGCAACGACGTTCCGCACCGAATCCGCGTCGATCGGCTCGCCGTCGCGCCCGGCGAACACCATGTGGCCGGTGCCGATCAAACTCAGTGCGAGCGTTGGGATGTCGGCGTCGGGGGCGATTCGGCCGAGGTCTTGTTCGGTGGTGAGGTAGGTGCGAACCATATCGGCGGCCTCGGTGAGGATGGGGATGCCGGTGGGGTGGGTTCGGCGCAGGCGGGCGCGTAGTTCGTCGCGGGCGGTGATGAGGGCGACCATGTTGAGCGCGACCGAGCCGAAGACGGTGAGCAGTGCGTCGGTGAGGTTGTCGACGACGGTCCCGGTGCCCGCGGATTCCTGTAATGCGTTGGCTTGCCGTTGGATTCGGGCGAGTCGGTCGGCGACGAGTTCGGCGAGGAAGGCGTCGAAGTCGGTGAAGTGGCGGTGCAGTACGCCTTTGGCGACGCCGGCTTCGGTGGTGACGGCTCGGCTGGTGAGCGCGTTGGGTCCGTCGCGCAGCAGGACGCGTTCGGCGGCGTCGAAGAGTTGTTGGCGGACGTCGCGGAGGGCCACACCGGTTGGCACTGCTCCCCTTTCGCTGTGGGTGGAATCCATTGTTCTAGTGGGCATGCGCCCACTAGTGTGGGCGCATGCCCACTATATCTCCCGAACCCTTGCCGACCACGGCAGGCGAGGTGCACAAGCAGCGTCAGGTCGCCGAATCGTTCGGTGCGAATGTCGAGCGCTACGACCGGACCCGTCCTCGGTATCCGGATGCGATGGTGGAACGGATCGTCGCCGAAAGCCCGGGCCCCGATGTGCTCGATGTCGGGATCGGCACCGGCATCGCGGCCAGGCAGTTCCGTGCGGCGGGCTGCCGGGTGCGCGGCGTCGAACCCGATTCGCGGATGGCCGAATTCGCGCGGCGCAGCGGATTCGAGGTCGAGGTGTCGAAGTTCGAAACGTGGGAGCCCGACGGCCGCACGTTCGACGCTGTGATCGCCGGGCAGACCTGGCACTGGGTGGATCCGGTGGCGGGTGCGGCGAAGGCGCGTCAGGTTTTGCGGCCGAATGGTGTGCTGGCGGTGTTCTGGAACGGTGCGCAGCCGCCGATGGAGTTGGCGGAGCGGTTCGCGGAGGTGTACACGCGTTTGGTGCCGGATTCGCCGTTCGGGCGGACTTGGCTGCGGCCGGTCGCGGACGCGTACAAGGCGATGAGCGCTGCGGCCGAGGAGGGGATCCGGGAGGCGGGTGGATTCGCCGAGCCGCGAAAGTGGCGGGTCCATTGGGAGCAGACCTACACCCGGGAGGAATGGTTGGATCAGGTGCCGACGATGGGTGGGCACAATCTGCTGGACGCGGCGCTGCTGGCGGAGCTCCTCACGGGTCTCGGTGCTGCGGTCGACGCGGTGGGCGGCGCTTTTCCGATGGGGTATTCGACCGAGGTCCTGGTGGCATCGTCTGCATAATTGCAGACGGTATTCAACTGCGCGATAAGGCGATTCGCGGCCCGGTCTGCCAAGCTGTCCTCGGAACATAACCGGACGGTTGTCCGACGATGGAGGCGGTAATGGGTAGGACGGCGCGTGCGGTGATCGCGTGTGCGGCGATCGGGGCTGCGGTGCCGGCGGGCGGGGCGGCGGCGCATGCGGCCCCGCAGGCGGTGAACGAGTATGTGGCGCTGGGTGATTCGTGGGCGGCCGATGCCACGTTGAGCCAGGTGAGCACCGAGTTCGTGTCGGCGGGGTGTGCGCAGAGCCGCAGCAGTTACGCCAAGCAGGTCGCGGCGGCGCTCGCGGTGCCGACGTTCCGCGATGCGACGTGCGGTGGTGCGACGACGGAGAATATGACGGAGTCGCAGTCGGTGCGGTTCGGTCCGGCGAATCCGCCGCAGTTCGACAGTTTGAGCGCGGCAACGGATCTGGTGACGCTCGGCATCGGCGGCAATGACGCGGGTTTGGCGGAGACGGTGCAGAACTGCCTGACCGCGGATCCGGCGGTGTCGGTGTGCCGGGATGCGAATGTGTCCGGTGGGGTGGATCGGATGTCGGAGCGGATCGCGGCGGCCGAGTCGAAGGTGGCGTCGGTGATCGACGGTATCCGGGCGCGCTCGCCGCGGGCGCGGATTCTGCTGCTGGATTATTTCGAGGGTATCGGCACCTCGGGTGGTTGTTTCCCGATGATCCCGATCTCGGATGTGGATGCGAGCTGGTTGGGTGCCAAGCTGGCCGAGTTGGATGCGATGCTGGCGCGGGTGGCGGCGGCGAAGGGTGTCGAATTCGTCGACACCTACCGGGCCAGCGGCGGTCATGACGCGTGCCAGCCCGCGGGGACGCGTTGGGTGGAGGGTCTGCTGCCGTTGTCGACGGATCCGCTGGGCCCGGCGGTGCCGTTCCATCCGAATCAGTTGGGCGCGGACTATCAGGCTCGGCAGGTGCTCGCGGTGCTGCGCGGTTGAGAGCCGCGGATTCACCCGGCCGAGGAGAGCGTGGTGACGAGCTGACGACCGCGGTCGGTGAGGCGGTACACCACGTTTTTCCCTGTCCGGGTGCCGGTGACGATGCTTGTGTCGCGGAGCACCGAGAGGTGGGCGCCGACCGTCCCGAGTGAGAGATCCAGGACGGCGGCGAGTTGGCTGCTGGTCGCCGGTTGCGCGAGTTCGCGCACGACCCTGGCCCGGCCCGGGCCGAGAAGCTTTGCCAGCGCGTCCGATTCGGCGGTTCCGGGGTGGGTCGCCGCGCCGCGTGCCGGATATACGAGTGCGTATCGGGGTGGCTGTTCGCAGGTCCACCAGCCGCCGCCGGTGGTGCGTGGCACGAATATCAGTCCCTCGTCGGTGATCTCACGATCGGGTATGGGGCGGTTGCTGAAGCGGATGGCGGTGTCGGCCGCGGACCATACCCGCCGTGATCGCAGCGAATCTATGGCGTGCTGCCAGCCGTGGTCGCCGACCAGGGCGGTCCGGTAGGTGATGTCGCGTTCGAGGATGGCTCGGCGTCGTGGCCAGTCCGGTGCCACGAAATGGTTCCAGCCGTATCGCAGCGTGTCGGCAATGCGGGGCGCCAGCCCGTCCAGTGTGAGCCATGCGGTTTGTTGCGGCTGCCAGCTTTCGCCGATCGACGCGGTGACCGTCGCGCGTACCTGGGTATCGGAACTTGTTGCGACCGCGGCGAGTTCATCGTCGATGTGGGTGTGTGTCCCGGCTGCGGGCGGCTGTGCGACGAGGTCGGGGAACTGTTTGGTGGCGGCCAGTAGTGGCAGTAGTCCGGCGGCGATCGGATCGCGCGTGAGCCAGTCGTCGTAGTCCGCCCGGAATCGGGTGTGCCATATTTCCTGGCCCGGATCGATTCGTCGGCGCTGCAGTGCGATGAGCGCTCCGATCGTTTCCGCGAGTGGTGAGAGGGCGAATCGGCAGCGTGTCAGGGCGTCGGCGGTCAGTTTGAGCAGGGTCATCGTTTCGTATTTTCGCGAAGCGTTGGTGTGCCGGTCTGCCTGGTCGGCAGCATCGCGGCGTGCACGATACTTCCACTGGGCGGTTGACCCCGCTGTTCCACCGGTTTCTCCTGATTCGGTTGATCTCGCTGCTGGGTAGCGCCATGACGCCGGTGGCGTTGGCGCTGGCGGTGCTCGCCGCGTCGGGCCGGCTCGGCGATCTGGGTTTGGTCCTGACCGCTCAGCTTGTCCCGCATGTGGTGTTGTTGCTGGTCGGGGGTGCGGTTGCGGACCGATTCCCCCGCCGCATGGTACTCATCGCGGCGAATCTCGGTGCGGGCCTGACGCAGGCGGCGGTCGCGGTGGTGTTGCTCAGCGGGCATTACAGTCTGCCGGTCGTGGTGGGTCTGGAGCTGGTCAATGGGGCGTTCGACGCGTTCGCCTCGCCGGCGTTGCGCGGCATAGTGCCGGAGTTGGTTCCCGCCGCGGCGTTGCAGCGGGCGAATTCGCTGTTGGGCGGGGTCAAGAGTGCCACGAAAATCCTCGGGCCGACCGTGGCCGGGATTCTGGTTGCCACGGTGGGTGGTGGCTGGGCTGTCGCGGTCGACGCGTTGACCTTCGTGATCGCCGCCGTCCTGCTGTCGCGGCTGCCGTTGCGCACCTCGATGGCGGTGAAGACGAGTGGCCTGGTGGCCGACCTGCGGGACGGCTGGCGCGCCTTTCGCGGCATCCGCTGGGTGTGGCTGACCACCCTGTCGTTCTGCCTGATCAACCTGTTCGCCACCGGTGTGTGGCAGATCGTCGGGCCCGCGTTGACAAGGCATCGGGAGGGTCCGGCGGCGTGGGGGCTGGTGCTCGGTGTGCGTGCGATGGGTCTGGTGGCGATGAGTGCGTTGATGTACCGATACGCTCCCCGGTATTTGCTGCGCGCCGGGCAGCTGATGGGCGCGTTCGGGGGCGCCGCGTTGGTGGCGCTGGGTTGCGGTGCGGGACTGCCGTGGCTGCTGGTGTGCGCCTTCGTGGCGGGTATGGGATTCACCGCGGTGGGCACGGCCTGGGAGGTTTCGGCGCAGCAGCATGTGCCCCGGCGCCTGCTGTCCCGGGTCGCCGCCTACAGTGATCTGCTCTCGTTCGCGGCGGTTCCGGTCGGACAGTTGCTCGCCGCGCCCGCGGTCGGGCGGTGGGGCGCCGAGTATGTCGCGCTGTGCGGTGGGATCGGATTCGCTGTCGCGGCGTTGTTCCCGCTGGTCTCGTCCGCGGTCCGCGATCTTCGCAACGATGTCGCGATCCATCCCGGGTAGGAGCGGCTTCTCCGACCACGGTCCAATTGCCTCGACCCGGCGTTGTGCAGGACGATCGGCATCGAAGCTTCGAGTGCTGACGGGGTGGTCGCGGCGCTGCCCCGGACGCGGACCGCGCGGTACCCTCACGGCAGGTGTCCCGGCAGACAGGATGTCCGATGAAGACCATTGCGCGGCAGTGCACCTTGTGTGAGGCACATTGCGGAATCCTGGTGACCGTCGATGGTGATCGGGTGGCCAGGATCGAGGGGAATCCGGACGATGTGCTCTCGCGGGGGTACATCTGTCCGAAGGCGACCGCGATGGGCGGGTTGTATGACGACCCGGATCGGTTGCGGACGCCGGTGCGCCGGGTGGGTGACCGGTTCGAGCCGATCGGCTGGGATGAGGCGTTCGCCGAGGTGGGTCGGCGGTTGCGTGCGGTGCGGCGGGCGCATGGGCCGAGCGCGATCGGGATGTATTTGGGTAATCCGGCGGCGCACAGTTCCTCGGTGCTGTATGCGGTGCTGCTGCGGATGGTGTTGTTGACGCGGAATTTCTACTCGGCGTCGTCGATCGATCAGTTCCCGCAGGAGTTCGCGGCGTGGCGGATGTTCGGGTCGAATGTGTTGATGCCGGTGACCGATATCGATCGGACGGATCGGCTGGTGGTGTTGGGGGCGAATCCGGCGGTGTCGAATGGGTCGATCACGACGATGCCGGGTGCGCGGGACCGGATCCGGGCGGTGCGGGAGCGCGGCGGCACGGTGGTGGTGATCGATCCGCGGCGCACCGAGACGGCGCGGTTGGCCGATGAGCATATCGCGGTGGCGCCGGGTGGTGACCCGTATTTGTTGCTGGCGATGCTGCATGTGCTGGTGACGGAGAAGTTGTGTGATGAGCGGGCGGTGCGCGCGCAGTGTTCGGGGTGGGGTGAGTTGCGGGCGTTGGTGGCGGATTTCTCGCCGGAGGTCGCGGCGGCGCATGCCGGGGTGGATGCGGCGACGATTCGGCGGTTGGCGCGCGAGCACGCGGCGGCGGATTCGGCGGTGCTGTACGCGCGGATCGGGGTGTGTCAGCAGGTGACCGGCACGCTGACGCATTGGTTGGTGAACACGATCAATGCGGTGACGGGGAATCTGGATCGGCCGGGTGGGCAGATGTTCGCCTCGCCGGCGGTGGATGTGGCGCGGTTCGCGAAGTATCTGCCGACGGGGTATGGGGCGTGGACGGATCGGTCGGGTGCGCATCGGGCGTTCCGATCGGAGCTGCCGGTGGGTGTGCTGGCGGAGGAGATGCTGGCCGATGGGCCGGGGCGGATCCGGGCGTTGGTCACCTATGCCGGAAATCCGGCGTTGTCGACGCCGCAGGCCGGCCGGATGGCGAAGGCGTTGGCGGGCTTGGATTTTCATGTGGCGATCGATATGTATGTCACCGAGACGTCGCGGCATGCGGACATCATTCTGCCGCCGGTGTCGCCGCTGGAGCGGGAGGAGGTGGACATGCTGTTCCCGGTGTTCAGTGTGCGGAACAATCTGCGGTACGACGCGCGGGTGTTCGCGCCGCCCGCGGATGGGTTGGAGGATTGGCAGATCGCGGCCGGATTGATCGCCGAGTTGCTGCCGTTGCCGGCGCGGCGGTTCACCGGACGGTTGGTGCGGGCGGTGTTCGATCAGGTGAGTCCGTTGCGGTTGGCGGCGGTGGCGGTGGCGACGGGTCCGTATGGGGTGTTGCGGCGCGGGCGGCGGGGGTTGACGGTGCGCCGGGCGCGGGAGTCGGTCGGTGGGGTGGATCTGGGTCCGTTGCGGCCGCGGTTGCGGCAGTTGATCGGGACGAAGGATAAGCGGGTGCGGTTGGCGCCGGAGGATTTCGTCGCCGCCGCGCGGGCGTTGATCGATGACGCGGGTCGTGGTGTCGCGGGCACTACCCCGCCGGATGGTTTCGATCTGCGGTTGATCGGCCGCCGTCATCTGCGCAGCAACAATTCGTGGTTGCACAATCTGCCGTCGATGGTGAAGGGCCGGGATCGCTGTACCGCGTTGATGCATCCCGCGGATGCGGCGGCCCGGAACCTGTCGGACGGTGAACAGGTCGCGGTGCGTTCGGCGACCGGTTCGATCGTGGTGCCGGTCGAGGTGAGTGACGATATCCGTCAGGGCACGGTGGCGATCCCGCACGGGTGGGGTCATCGGGAGCCGGGTGTCTGGTCGGTCGCCGCGGCGCATCCGGGTGCGAATGTGAACCTGTTGCACGATCCGGCGCTGGTGGATTCGTTCTCGGGCGCCGCGGCGGTGAACGGGACGTGGGTCGCGGTAACTCCCCTGTCCCCCAGCTGATTTCGACGGTTATCCGGTGGTGGCGGCCGCGCCGGCGATGACCAGTTCGAGGCATTCGCGGAACAGGTCGTCGACGGTGCGGCCGGGCTGGAAGTATTCCGTGATGCCGGCGATCACGGTCGGGTGTTGTCGGGTGAATGCGGCCATGTCGAAGTCGTGCATGGTGTCGGGGGTCGGGCGTGGGGCTTGTTCTTCGAGGACGTGGCCGACGGTGAAACGTTCCACCGTCAGCACGATCACCCGGGCGCGGTGCAGCGGGATTCCGTGTGCCACCAGCGTGCTCATCGCCAGCTCGGAGATGTCGGCCATTTTCAGCGAGAGCTGGGATGCGGACAGGACGCGTGCGCCGTCGGGGTGGGCCAGCAGTGCGCGGCGCAGCCGCTCGGCCAGTGCGCCGAGCCAGTGCTGCCAGTGTTCCCCCGGTGCCGGCGGTGTCAGCTCGCCGAACTCCTGATCGAGGATCGCTTCGGCGAGCGCGGTGACCAGGGCCGCCTTGTTGGGCAGATGCCAGTACAGGGTCGGCTGCCGCACCCCCAGTCGTGCGGCGAGTTTGCGCAGGGTCACGCCGTCGAGGCCCTCGTCGTCCAGCAATGCGACCGCCTCGGTGACGATGCGTTGTCGGTCCAATGTCAAATCACACCTCCCGCCCAGACTCTATCACTGATAGAGTCTTCCCTATCGGTGATAGAGACGACGTGCGTCCGCGCCGACACGCAAACGCAGGAGGATGAAATGACACACCGGCATTCGATGCGGGATCTGCTGCACTGGGCGACCCACCGCGTCCCCGGAATTCCCGCTCACGCCGAGCAAGCTCCCGGCCACCAGGGCGTCACCCGCCACGAGCACTCGCGACGCCACCCCGCTGTCGATCACCGGTGGAATCACTCACCGGACCGCCCGCCGCGGGCGCTGGTGGGCTGGCAGACGCGGATCGCGGCGTTCTTCGGCCAGGAACTGCGATGAAGGCCGCGGTCTTGCACGAGATCGGGGGCGTGCCCCGATACGAGGACTTCCCGGATCCGGTGGCCGGTGCGGGCGAAGTGATCATCGAGGTGAAGGCCGTCGCGGTCGAGCACGTCGACAAGGCGATCGCGGCCGGAACGCATTACGCCAGTGGGCAATTCGTCACCGAACTCCCGGCGATCCCCGCCTTCGACGGCGTCGGCGCACTGCCCGACGGCACCCTCGTCGGCTTCGGCAACCCCCGGCGGCCCTACGGTGCGCTCGCCGAGCGGACCGTGGTGGCCGCCGGCGCGTACGCCCCGATCCCCGAGGGAATCGATCCGGCCGTCGCCACCATGCTGGCCACGGCCATCACCGGCATGTCCATCACGACGGCCGCCGGTTTCGTTCCCGGTGAGACGGTGCTGATCCAAGGGGCGACCGGCGTCGCCGGGCGACTCGCGGTGCAGGTGGCCAGGCTGCTCGGAGCCGGGCGGATCGTCGCCACCGGCCGCGACGACGATCAGCTACGCGAGGTGCGGGAACTCGGCGCCGACACGGTCATCAACACCGCGGTCGGCGACGACGCGCTGGCACGGGCGTTCACCGAAGCCGAGGGCGACGGCTACGACGTGGTCTTGGACTACCTGTGGGGACGGCCGACCGAAATCCTGTTGCGCACACTGGTTCCGGAGTCGTTCGCGTTCGGAAAACCGACGCGCGTGATCCAGGCCGGGGAGGCCGCCGGTCCCGGGCTCACCCTCACCGCCGAGAGCCTGCGCACCTCCGGAGTCGAGATCTACGGTGCGGCAAAGGGACTCGACGCCGAGACGATGGGATCGGTGTACGGGCAGGTCGTGCGGTGGACGCGGTCCGGTGAGCTCACCTTCGACCTGGCGACGATTCCGCTGAGCGATATCGAAACCGCATGGCAGCGAACCGATCTGCGCGGGAAACGACTCGTCGTACTGCCATAGCCCGGCACCTCCCCGGATGACGGGGTGTCATCCGGGGAGCATCCCGCCGGTTCGCCCACACGGTTCAGTGGATGCCGAGCCATTCGCGCAATACACCCCGCATGCCGGGTTCGCGGGGATGTTTGATCTTCACAACGCCCGCACCGGTTTTGGCGTAGACGTGCAGCACCGGCATGGTCGGGTCGGTGGGTGCGGTGGCCCGGTTGGTCACCGAACCCATACCGCTGCGTACCTGTTCCAGGCGGACTTCCCAGCCTCGCGGCACGGTCGCGACGATCGTGCCGCTGCCGCAGGTCGCGTTGAGCGTCACCGCGCGGTGTGGGCAGTTCGCGGTGGTGAAATCGATGCGCACCGTGCCCATTCCGCATTCGGCGTCGATGCGGCTGGGCACCGTCCATTGGCCTTCCCGTCTGACGGTTCCGGCTCCGGTTTTCAGCGTGATCGATGTGTCGGCGGGCACCGGCAGTGCCGTGTTCGGTAGATCGGCCACGACCCGGCTCAACTCGGCACGGGTGCGGGACGCGAGTGCCCGGTCGGTGCGGTCGGCGAACTCGTCGAGCGTCAGGATGCCTTGCCCGACGGCCTTTTCCAGCTGCGCCGTGACCTGGTCCCGGTCGGCGTCGGACGCCAGGGTGGCCTCCGGCTCGAATGGCTGCGGTTCCAGCTGGTTGTTCCCACCCATCCTCCTACCGTAGCCCGTGCCGACGCTGCCCGTACACCGCTGTCCGCCGAAATCGCTGTCGCCGTAGCCGGATTCGAGCACGTCAGTCGGCGGGCTCGCCGAACCAGCGGGTCAAATGACGGTCGAGGTCCTGCTGGTGTTCGCCGATCCAGGCGATATGACCGTCGGGGCGCAGCAGCAGGGCCGGAACATCCAGTGCCGCAGTGGGATCGGCGATGAGGTCGACTCGGTCCCGCCAGCCGTCGACGGTCAGTCGTTCGGTGCGGTCGAGTACCAGGCCGCGGCCGCGGCGTAGTCGGTCGAAGAGGCGGCCCTGTTTCAGGTCGATATCGCGCAGGCGGCGGCCGAGGAGGTCGGGGCCGTCGCCGAGGTCGTAGCGAATGTTGGTCGCGGTGATCTTCTCGATCAGGTGGCGGTTCACCTCGTCGAAGTCCATCAGTTCGGTGAGCAGTCTGCGCACGGCCCGCGGGCCCGGTTCGGTGGACAGCAGTTGCATCTGGGCGCGGGTGTTGTCCAGGACGTCCGCGGCGACCGGATGACGTTCGGCTTCATAGGTGTCCAGCAATGTTTCCGGCGCTCGGCCGCGGACCTGCGCGGCCAGCTTCCAGCCGAGGTTGACCGCATCCTGAATGCCCAGGTTGAGGCCTTGACCGCCGATCGGTGGATGGATGTGCGCCGCATCGCCCGCCAGCAGCACCCGCCCCACCCGGTAATGCTCGGCCAGCCGGGTGGCGTCCCCGAAGCGGGACAGCCAGCGCGGGGAGTGCACACCGAAATCGGTTCCGGCGACGGCGTGCAACTGTCGCCGGAAATCGTCGAGGGTGGGTGGCTCCGCGCGATCCTCGCGGACTCCGGCGGCGGGGACCACGACGCGGTAGCGTCCTTCGCCGAAGGGTGTGAGGCTGAATGTCCTGTTGGTTTCCCGGATTTCGGTGACCTTGGCGGCGATCTCCTCGTCCGGCGCACCCACCGCCATTTCGCCCATCAGCGTCTCGGTGCGCGCGGGTTCGCCGGGGAAGCCGACGCCGAGCAGTTTGCGCACCGTGCTGCGCGCACCATCGCAGCCGACGAGGTAGCGCGCCCGCAGCAGCTCCCCGCCCGCCGACTCGACCGTGACACCGGAGTCGTCCTGCTCGAAACCCGTTACCGCGCAACCGCGCCGGACCTCGGCGCCGGATCCGATCGCGTGTTCTTCGAATATCCGCTCGAGCACCGGCTGCGGGATACCCAACAGGTAGGCGTGCGTGGAATCCAGGTCGGCGGGCGCGGGTTTGGGGATGGCGGCGAAGATTCCGTCGGCGCGGCGTCGTCTGCCGCGTTCGAGCAGGCGGTCCAGCAGTCCGCGCATCGCCATCAATTCCAGACTGCGACTGTGCAATCCGACTATGCGGACATAAGACGAATTGGGTTCGGGTTCCTGCTCCAGAACCAGTACCCGCACCGCGTGCAGGCGCAGTTCGGCGGCCAGTATCGCGCCGGTCGGCCCGCATCCGGCGATGATCACATCGGAGGTGAAACGCATGGTGTTGCCTTTCGGGAGTGCCTTGTTTCCAGGCGCTCCCGGCGACACCTACCGCCCGACCGTGCACACGAGTGGGAGCACCCACCTGGTTGTCGCGTTCATGGGTCTCACCTCCTCGCGTGCCGTCACGGTCTCGCGCACGGTAACAACCGCGACGAATCCCGTCCAATCAATTTCCGCCTACCGACTTGTCGCCCGTGCGTAGGTCGTCCACCACGGGTGGAAGATCGTTGGTGGAGAACAGGTCTCGGGTGGTGATCGTTACGGAACGAGGACGACTCGGCCGACGGTGTCGGTGTTGTGCTCGAGGAAGCGGTGCGCCTCGGCGGCCTTCGCGATCGGGAAGCGGGCCGCGATCGGGGTGCGGATGCGGCCCTGGGCGAGCAGTTCCAGGGCTTGTATCGCGTCGATGCGGCGGGCGCCGCGCACGCCGAGCAGGCTCATCTCGAGCCGGACCAGATCGGTGGTGGTGACCGGTAGCGGGGCGGAGCTCTCGCCGACCGTGACGCAGTACCGTCCGCCGAGGCGTAGTCGGCCCAGTGCGAACGCCGTGACGGCCGCGTCGCCCACGTAGTCCGCGACCTGATCGACGCCGCGGCCGTGGGTGATCGCATGGAGGTCTTCGGCTGCCCGGTCGAGGTCGTCGAGGACGAGAACCCGCTGTGCCCCCAGTTCCCGCAGGCCGGCGGCCTTGGCCGGGCTGCGGGTCGCGGCTATGACGGTCGCTCCGGTCAGTGCCGCCAATTGCGTTGTGGCGGTGCCCATTCCGCCCGAGGCGCCGAGTACGAGGACGGTGTCGCCCAGTCGCACATCGAGCCGGTCCCGGATGACCCGGTGTCCGGTCGCGAACGACCACAGCGTCACGGCGGCCTGTTCGAGATCGATGGCGGGGTCCAGCGGCAGCCACATCGTGTGGTGGCGCACAAGGTATTTCGCGTAGCAGCCCAACGCCTGGTGGCCCGGTAGTGCGACGTCGGGCGAGAGATTGCCCAGGCCGCGCGCGGCCTCGAGCGATGCCGGGTCCTCCGGATGGACGACGGCCACCACCGGGTCACCCACCGCGAACCCGTCGACCGCCGCGCCGACGGCGATCACCCGGCCCGCCGCTTCCCTGCCCAGCTGCTGGGGCAGCGGGAACGCCGCCCGTCCCGGCAGCCGGAACCCGGTGGGGAACCCGGCGCGATAGCCGATATCCCACCGCGACACCGAGGCCGCCGCGACCCGGACGACCACATCTTCCGGTCCCGGCGGATCGAGCGGGTATTCGCCGTAGCGGAGGACGTTCTCGTCGCCGTGTTCGAAGATTCGCACGGCGGGTGTCGTCGCCGGGATCCGCGGGTTCACGCCGATGATCCGAACCGCAGCGGCGTGATCTGGTGGACATCGTATTTCGTGCGCAGCTCGGCGACGGCGCCGGAATCGACGGTTCCGGCGAGCGCGAATATTTTCGTCAACTCTTCGAAATACCGTTCGTGATCCGGTGGGGGCGCGGCCTGGAAAAGCATCCGCACGGGCCGATCGGTGCGATTGGCGAAACCGTGCGGACAGTGCCGCGGTACGAATACGGTTGTTCCCGGCGCCGCCCGGACGGGGCGTTTCCCGGTGGCCGATACCCAGTCACGCCAATCGTCGGCAGTGCGCCGCACCGGCTCGAACGCGAACATGTCGGGATTGCCCGCCAATATGTAGAACAGTTCTTCCGTGCGGGTGTGGAAATGTGCGCCCACATCGAATCCCGGCGGTACCGTCACCTCGAAGGTGGACGCGAAATCGGCGTCGGCCCCGGTGACCTTGAAAACGATCTCCTGCGCGCGGGTGGCCAGTTTCCGGCCCGCATCCGCGGCGATGATCAAACCGTCCGTCATTTCGGATTCCATTCGCCGACGGATATCTCGGCGGTGATGCCGGGCCCGAATCCGGCGATGAGCCCCGGCGCTCCTTCCGCCACATGGTTTTCGCCGAATACCCGGCGAAGCGCGTCGAACACCACCGCGCTCGCGATATTGCCGTATTCGGCGAGCGTCGCCCGGCTGTGCCGGAACATGTGGCCGTCCACGTCCAAGTATTTGCTCAGGTCGTCGAGAATGCGTGGGCCACCGGCATGGATCGCGTAGAAATCCAGTTGCGTCGCGTTCCAGCCGCGCCGCTCCACGATCCGGCGCAGCACCGGCGCGAGTGGTTCCATCGTGCCGGGAACCCGTTTGTCCAGGCGGAAATGAAATCCGGTCTCGCGCACGTCGTAGCAGATCCAGTCGACGGTATCCGGGACCAGGTAGGAGGCGTTGTCGCACAGCCGCACTCCCGAACCGCCGCGGCCGCGAACGATCGCGGCCGCCACCGCGTCCCCGAACAGGCCGTCGGCGAGCAACGAACCGACGTCGTCGTCGGTCGGCTGATAGCACAGCGAGCAGAATTCGCAGGCGACGATCAATACGTTGGATTCCGGATACGCGGTGCAGAAATCGTGTGCCCGGTTGATCGCCGCGCCGCCCGCCGCGCATCCCAATTGTGCGATCGGGATCTGTCTGGTGTCGGACCGGAATCCCATCGAATTGATGAGCCACGCGGTGAGCGCGGGCATCATGAAACCCGTGCAGGAGACGTAGATTATCGCGTCGATATCCACCACGCGCAGTCCCGCATATGTCAGCGCCTGTTGGATCACCGGCGGAACACGCTTTTTCGCCTCCCGCTCGTACACCTTGTTACGCACCCCGAAACCGGGATGACGCAGCGTTTGCTCCAGCGACTGGACGAGATGCCGTTCCTTGACACCGGTGTGCTCGATCAACCGCAGCGCGAGTTCGAGGTTCGGGCTGCCCGCGTGCACCCGCTCGGCCATCGCGAGGGTGTCGGACATGGTGACCACGCTTTCCGGTACGGCGATCGCCGGCCGGCACAGAACAACCACTTCGTTGCCACCTCTCGACAGCCGGGTGCCGATGGCCGGGCGGACTCGTCGCTGCGACCGGGTTCAGATCCCGATGGTGAGTGTGCCGTTGTTGTCGTGGCGCGCCACGCCGGTGGTCGCGCACGCGGTCGGATCCAGCACCGGTCCGGTGAGTGCTTCCTTGGCCGGATCGGGAGTGAATGTGCCGGAGGCGATTTCGCCCAGGAATACGACCTGCACGTTACCGTTGACCAGCGTGGCGGTCCGGTTGTAGGCGAATGTGCTCGGCGCCGCGGCGCCGACCCAGGTCAGTATCCGGGTTCCGCTTCCGCTGACCAACAGGTTGGTGCAGCTCAATCCCGGTACGACGAGCGTTTCCACGTAGGTGCCGGTCGGTGCCGAGCCGCTGGTGCAGTTGAAGAGGTTGCCCTCGGTGGTGATCGTGACGGTCTGCGGGTTGTTGGTCAGCGGCGGACTGAAGGTTGCGACCTCGTTGACGGTGCACGCCTGATCGACAGCGGCGGAGGCGACAGGTGACGGCGTCAGGAAGATACCGGCGGCCAGGGCGACGCTGAACAGCAATACGATCTTCTTCATTTGTGCCCCTTGGGAATTCGACTGAGACACAGTGTGAATCGGTCGGGCGTCGCCTGTCGAGACCCATAGGCGCGGACACTTGCGTGTCCCCGATCGATCGCCGCACCGGATGCTGTGCGGAGGAGGCTTCGGTGAGTGCGGGGCGGGTCAGTCGCTGGTCTGGTCGACGCGGGTGCCGTCGAGCCAGGCCTTGGGGGCGGCGAGGAAGGGGGTGTCGGCGAGGCGGTCGAGGTCTTCGAAGAAGGCCTCGGTGGTGCGGGTGGCGGATTTGGTGGTGCCGGTGGACAGGAAGGCGGCCAGTTCGTGGTCGAGGCCGCGGGGTAGCGGGCGGTTCGGGCCGAAGTAGATGGCGCGTTTGAGTTCGGCGACGACGACGGGGTTGCGGGCGGCCAAACGTGCTGCGGTGGACTGGGTTTCGGCGAGCAGTTCGGTTTCGGGGGTGAGCCGGTGCACCAGGCCGAGCCGCAGCGCGGTCGCCGCGTCGACGGGTGCGCCCTCGAGGGTGAGTTCGATGGCCTTGGCCGCGCCGATGAGCCGGGGCAGCCGCTGGGTGCCGCCGCCACCGGGGATGAGGTTGGCCAGCGATTCGATCTGACCGAATTTCACGTGTTCGGCGTCGGCGGCATAACGCAGATCGCAGGCCAGGGCGATTTCGTGGCCGCCGCCGAGCGCGGGCCCGTTGATAGCGGCCAGGTACACGATGCGGGAGCGGTTCATCCGCAGGGTGGTGCGTTTCCACCGGTAGCCCCAGACCAGTCCGGTGCCGAGGCCGCCGAGTCGTTCGGTGACGCGGGTGGCGCCGGGAATGCGCAGCGCGGTGTTGAGGACCGGGACGAACGGTGCGGCCAGCCGGGCCGGGATGAACGGGTGCGGTAACTCGATCATGCCGGTGAGCGCCGCCGGGTCGGCGTGGGTGAGGAAGCGGCCGGGCAGCCCGCCGGTGAGGACGATCGCGCCGACGGTGCCGTCGCGTTCGGCGGTGGCGGTGAGCGTGTCGAGGTCGCGGACCACCGCCGGGGTGACGAAATTGAGCGGCGGGGCGATGACGGTGGCGGTGAGCACCCGCCCCCGTTGGTCGACCTGGATGGTTTCGAGCTGGAGTTCGGCGGCGGTCGTCATCGGCGTCTCCTCGGCGCGCGGGATGCTGCGCCGAAGCCTTTGCGGCGCAACGCTGTTCGAATAACCCCTAGCATCTATGGCACACACCATAATACTGTGTCGCCACGTCACGGCAAGAGTGTCGGGCGAAGATCCGACCACGGTCGTACCCGACCCACCCGGTTTACGCCGCCCCGGTCACGGGCATCCGCCTCGGCGGAGGATAGTTGTCACTGTCCGAAGATCTGTTGTGCCGAGTTGCTTCCCCTACCCAGGAGGACCGTGCACCATGTCGATCATCCGGAACCACCGTCGTCCCGCCCGCATCGCGACCGTCGCCGCGGCGCTGGGCTTCGCCATCCTCGCCGCCACCCCTACCGCGCTGGCCGCGAACACCATCGCCCTGCGCCGCGTCGGCCCGGTCAACGTCGAGGTCGCCTACAACTGCGAGGCTTCCGCAGGCGTCACCGCCGTCAAAGTGATGGTGGGCGATCCCGAGGCCGAAAGCCCGTCGGCCACCGGCGCACAAAACGCCATCACCTGCGACGGATCCGACCAGACCACCGTCGTAATGCTCACCGGACCCGGCGGCCAGGACGCGCCGCTGTCGAAGGGGCAGACGGTGCAGGTGCGAATGGCGCTCGTCGATGCCGGCGATACGGTCGTCGCCGGTAACAACACGAAGGTCACGCTCGGCTAGCCCGAAACTCGAACGCGGGGCCGATCCCCTGCCCGCGGAAGGCGTTTCCCGCCTCGGGTATCGACATCGAGCCGTCGCGTCATCGGACGAGATCACCGAGCGGTGCGTCAGTGCGCGAGGATCGCGCGCAGCTCGGCGATGACGTCGTCGAGCGGGCCGGTGTCGCGCCGGGCCCGGCACATCGCCACCGCGCCCTCGATGGCGGCGACGGTGAGCGTGGACAACCGGGCCGCGCGGTCGGCCGGATAGCCGTCGCGAGTGAGCAGCCCGGTCAGCGCGCGCTCCCAGCGGGTGAACACCTCGGCCGCGGTCGCCGCGAATTCCGGTGCGTCGTCGTTGGTTTCGACCGCGACCGCGAAAATCGGGCAGCCGGCGCGGAATTCGGTGTCCAGCAGCATCTGCCGCCACGACGCGCCGAACAGTTCGAGCGCGGTCACCGGATCGGCGTCGCCGGTGAGCTGTTCGATGAATCGGCTCATCAACTCCCCCGCCGTGGTGAGCGCCTCGGTGACCAGTTGGGTGCGCCCGCCGGGGAAATGGTGGTAGACCGAGCCGCGTGGCGCGCCGGTGGCGGCGAGCACCCGGTCGACGCTGGTGGCGGTGGCGCCGTGCACGCGCAGCGATTCCACCGCGCCCTCGATCATCGCCTGCCGGGCGTTGGGCAGGCGGGTGCGGGGTCCGTCGGTGCGTGCTCGTCGTGCGGTGGCCACCCCACCATGTTATGGCACCCGCCATAACGGGTGGTTCAGGAGCACACCCGGGTGTCGTGGAATTCCAGGAAGGCCGCCAGCGTCGCCGCGGGCGCCTCCAGCTGCGGATAGTGACCGACATCGGGCAGCTCCACCACGTCGGCGTCGGGCACCAGCTCCCGGTACCTGGCCACCATATGCGCACCGGACACCGGGTCGAGCAGTCCGTCGATCAGCCGGACCGGCACCCGCGCCGCGCACAGCGCGCCCACCCAGCGTTCCCGGTACCGGCGGCGTTCGGCCATATAGCGAATCAGCTTGTGCCCGTTGCGATGTCCGTGCCGGGAACACCACATCAACCAGAACCGGCGCAGTTCGGCCGCGTCCGGTTTGGTGCGCGGCCCGAACACCGCGGAAAGGCTGCGGGCGAAGGCGCGTTCGGTGGTGAGCGCGTCGACCAGCCCGCCCGCCGGGCTCGCCAGCAGCCGCTGGATCGGGCGCGGGCGGTGGGTTTCGGGGAACAGGCCACCGTTGAGCAGACACACCGACTCGATCACCAGGGATTCGTCGCCCGCGGCGCGGCGCTCGCCGTCGCGGGCCAGCAGTTCCTGGGCGACGGTGTCGCCGTAGTCGTGCGCGAGCAGATGCACCCGCCCGACCCCCAGCTCCCGCAACAGGTTTTCCTGCAGATCGGCCTGATCGGCGATGCGGTAGTCGTAGTGGCGGGGTTTGGCGGAGAACCCGAAGCCGATCATGTCGGGGGCCAGCACCCGGGCGAACCGCGCGCACAGATCCGGCCACAGGACATGCCACTCCCAGGAACCGGACGGGAAGCCGTGCAGGCACAGCAGCGTGCCCTCGGCGCCCGCGCCGCCCTCGGCCCGGAAGATCTGGTGTCCGCGGTGGGTGTGCCGGTGTCCTCGCGCGCGCCAGTGAGCGAACTCGTCCATGGCGACAAGCATTGCGCGGGAACGAGAAAGACGCACCGGTTCCGCGGTCCCAGCACATGTCATGTACCCGAGGGGGGCTCTGACAGAATGCGACGGTGCATGTCGCGATCGGCCTGGTGGTACTCGTTGCGTCGGCGGCCGCGCTGGCGGCCACGGCGCGGCGGTTCGGCATTTCCGAACCGCTGCTGCTGACCCTGGCCGGGGTGGTGGCGTCGTATCTGCCGTTCGTGCCGCAGGTGCGCCCGGATCCGGAGATCATCATGCTCGGCTTCCTGCCGCCGCTGCTCTACACCTCCGCGATCCGCACCTCGCTGGTGGATTTCCGGGCCAATATCCGCACCATCGCGCTGCTGTCGGTGGGGTTGGTGCTGTTCAGCACGTTCACCGTGGCGGCGGTGGTGTGGTGGCTGCTGCCGGTGCCGTTCGCGGTGGCGGTGGCGGTCGGCGCGATCGTCGCGCCGACCGACGCGGTGGCCGCCACCGGTATCGCGCGCCGGATCGGGATGCCGCGCCGGATCGTGACCATCCTCGAGGACGAGTCGATGTTCAACGACGCGACCGCGCTGGTGACCGTGCGCACCGCGATCGCGGCCGCGGCGGGCACCGTCTCGGTATTCCAGGCGGGCGGGGATTTCCTGCTCGCCGCGGGCGGCGGCGCCGCGGTCGGGGTGGTGGTGGCGTATCTGCTCGCGGTGCTGCGGCGGCGGATCAGCGATCCGGTGCTCGACACCACCCTGTCGTTCCTGGCGCCGTTCGTGGCGTATCTGCCGGCCGAGGCGATCGGCGCGTCCGGTGTGATCGCGGTGGTGGTGTGCGGGATGATCCTCGGCCACAACGCGCCGGTGTGGCAGAGCGCGGCGTCGCGGATCTCCGAGCGCACCAACTGGCGCACCATCCAGTTCATCCTGGAGAGCGCGGTGTTCTTCATCATCGGGTTGGAGACGCGGGCGATCCTGGAGGAGGCGTGGGGCAGCGGGCTGGACCATCGCACGCTGGTCGTCGCGGTGGCCGGGGCGCTGCTGGCGGTGATGGTGTCGCGGCCGCTGTGGGTGTTCCCCACCGCGGCGCTGTTCCGGCGGTTCGGATCGCTGGAAGCCGATGAGCGCCTTGGTCATTCGGCGGTGGTGTCGTGGGCCGGGATGCGCGGGGTCGTCACCCTGGCGGCGGTGCTGCTGCTGCCCGCCGACACCCCGCAGCTGCCGGTGCTGAAACTGGTGGCGCTGGTGGTGGTCGCGGGAACGCTGCTGCTGCAAGGGACTTCGCTGCCGTGGCTGGTGCGGCGGCTGAAGCTGCGCGGGCCCAGCCGCGCCGAGGACGCGCTGCAGAAGGCGAATCTGTTGCAGCAGGCCACCGCCGCCGGGCTGGCCGCGCTCGAGGAGCACATCACCCCCGAAACCCCGTCCAGCGTCATCGATTCGCTGCGCGAGCGGGTGGCCTGGCGCACCAACTCCGCGTGGGAGCGGCTGGGTCGCTCGGAATCGGAATTGGCGACGCCCACCGCCGAATACCGCAGGCTCCGGCTGAAAATGCTGCGCGCCGAACGCGAAACCGTGCTGCGCGTGCGGGATTCGGGTGGCGCCGACTACGAGATCCTCCAATATGTGCTGGCCCGTTTGGATCTCGAGGAATCGATGATCGACCGGTACGCCGAATCCGATGAGGAACGCACCGAAACCCTGGAGGCGCCGACCGTCGCGGCCTCGGATTGCGCGCATCTGCGGGCCGCGCCGCTGGTGGTCGAACCCACCGAACCCGACCTGTGCCGGGAATGCCTCGACGAGGGTCTGGTCTGGGTGCATCTGCGGATGTGCCTGAGCTGCGGGCATGTCGCCTGCTGTGATTCGTCGGTGGGCAACCACGCCACCAAACACTATGCGGGGACCGGACATCCGGTGATGCGCAGCGTCGAACCCGGCGAGGCGTGGCGCTGGTGTTATGTGGACGAACTGCTCGGCTGACGGCGGTAGGAGTAGATCAGTCGCGCGTATTGGGCGAGCAGCCGGTCCAGCGACAGATCCTGCCCGCCGGCGGCGATCTGCTGGTAGCCGATGAGCATCGCCATACCGAGCGCGGTGACCGCGGCGGTGGTGTCCTCGTCGCGCACCACGCCCATGATCGCCTTGTGCACGGTGCGCCTGCGGGATTCGTCGACCCGTTTGACCGCGACGTTCACCGATTCGTCGTTGGCGGCCCAGGCGCGGATGGCGGCCTCGGCGGCATGGTGCAGGCCGGCCGCCAGATCCGACATGGCGCGGATATCGTCGTCGGGATTGCCCTGGTTGAAGTTCATATTGCGCAGGATGCGGACCTGCCGGTGCTCCCAGTGCTCGAGCAGCGCGTCGACGAAACCCTGCCAACTGCCGAAATGGTGGTAGAACGAGCCGCTGGTCACCCCCAGCCTGCGGCACAGCAACCCGATATTGAGGCCCTTGAAGCCCAATTCGGCCAGCACCTCCAGCGCGGTGTCGAAATATTGCTCCTTGCTGACCACACGTGACATCGCCGATCGCCGTTCTGTTCGGGTCGGGTATCCGCGTGAGCCGCAGGCCGTGCGGCGGACACCGGCTCCCCTCGGAAGCTCCCGGATCGCCCGCGCCTTTGCTGGTTCGCGAAAGGATAACGGAGTGTCGCGCCCGGTGTGCGGCACGGGCCGAAATCACTCACGGCAGTGGACAAAACTGCAGGCCGCCGCCACCGGCATCGCCAACGGCGCGCTCTACCACGTAAACCCGTTGCGGGGCAACCTCTGTTGCGACAGTTGCTCTTTCGGCCATTCGGCATAGCGGTGCGGTATGCGAATCCGAGGGGATTTTCGGCGGGTGTGCTCCGCCATCTACTCTGTGTTACAGTCTAGTAGTACTCGGTAGCACCGAGTAGATGGATCGAAGGAGGGTGTCACGGACAACTTGACGGAAATGCTGAAAGGGACGTTGGAGGGGTGCGTTCTCGAGATCATCGGCAGCGAGGAGACGTACGGTTACGCGATTACGCGGCGGCTGAACGAACTCGGGTTCGCGGATGTGGTCGAGGGGACGGTCTACACGATCCTGCTCCGGTTGGAGAAGAACAAGCTGGTCGAGGTTTCGAAACGGCGGTCCGAGGTCGGCCCGCCGCGCAAGTTCTACACACTCAACGACGCGGGGCGCAGCGAACTCGCGAAATTCTGGGCGAAATGGGAATACATTTCGTCGCGGATCAATGAGCTCAGGGAAAGCGGGAAATGAATTTCTGGGAGAAGATCACCGGTAGTGATCTCAGCAGGGAATGCGAAGCGTTCGAGGCACGGGCCGCGGCCCTGCCCGCCGAATATCAGGCGGCATGGGCGGAAATCAAGGCCAACCTCTACCCGTACGGGGATTTCACCGGCCGCGGTTTGATGCCGATCCTCGACAGCACGCTGGGGTTCCTCGAGGAGGTGGCCGCGGAGGGCCAGAGCGTCCACGAGTCGCTGGGCGACGATATCAAGGGCTTCTGCGCGGCGATCGCCGGCGCGAAGGGAACCAAGGGTTATACGGATTATCGCGACAAGTGGCGCAAGCAGCTGAACAAGAATGTCGCAAAGAAACTGGGCCGGTTAGGGGCATAACGTGGGTATCCGCGAGATCATCGAAGGAAAACGGGAGTGGCGGGCGCACACGGCGCGGGTCAAGAAACTCCCGGAGGATTACCAGATCGTCTACAACGAGATTCAAAAATACTATTTCAAGGTCGGCCCGGTCGATATGATCGAGGGAAAGCTGCTCCAGGGCATCCTCGACTTCTTCGAGGAAGGAGTCCGGTCCGGTAGAGGAGTCATGGAGCTCATCGGCCCCGACGTCGCGGGATTCTGCGACGACCTGATCAAGGATTCCCGAACCTTCGCCGACCTCTACCACGAGTCGGCCGCCGAGAAGGGCCACAAGTAACCGGGCCACCGAAGCGAAATGTATTCATTTCCAACAGGTCTGGGCGGCGGGCCGCGATCCGATCGGTATCCGGCTCGCCCGGGCAAATCCCGGAACCGTGGCAACCCTTCGGTTAACGTCGGAGCGTGACCCTCCTGCCCCGTCGGCCGTGGCGCGCGTGGTCGGCCATCGCTGCACTGCTGTTGCTGGTGCTCGCCGCCACCCCGGCCGGGGCCGACCCCGTCCAGGCCAGTGATCTGTACCCGGACCCGACCGGGGACGCCTTCCTCGACCTGAAGTTCCCCACCCGCGCCACCGCCGCGCCGCACACCGACGGCGTACTCGACGACCTCCCCAACAGCACCATCCTGGCCAGCCGCGCCATCACCGTCACCGCGCCGCTGAAACTGACCGCCACCTTCCAGGCCTGGCAGGCCTGGTTCCGGACCACCGCCGCCGACGGCGCCCCCGAGGCCTCGGTCACCACCATCCTCAAACCCCTCGAGTGGAACGGGCGGGTGGTCGCCGACAACTACGCCATCGACAGCCTCGGCCTGAAATGCAACCCGTCCTACGAATTCGTGCACGGCCTCGTACTCGAGATCCCCGACATCACCCGCCAACTGCTGTGGCGCGGTTACGCGGTGGTGATCACCGACTACCAGGGACCCGAAATGGCCTACGCGCACGGACCGACCATGGGCCGCGAGGTACTCGACGGATTGCGCGCCGCACTGCACTTCCCGCCCGCCGGACTCGACGGCAGCCCCGCCGCGATGATCGGCTACAGCGGCGGCGCCACCGCCACCGTCTGGGCCGCGCAACTACAACCGCAATACGCGCCGGACCTGGTGCTGCGCGGCGCCGCCGCCGGCGGCACCCCCGCCGACCTCGGCCTCACCCGCGCCACCATGGACGGCCGGACCCCCGCCTCCGTGCTGTATCTGATGGCGGTGGTGGGGGTCGCGCGCGTCACCCCCGGCGCCCTGGACCTGGTCAACGACCTCGGCGCCGCCGGAGTGCGGCTGATCAAGAACTTCTGCGCCAGCGCGGCCCCGCTCGGCCTGATCCCCGAGCCGGTGCCGCTGTCGCTATCGCTGTTCACCAAGGTCGACCCGTACGAAACACCGATCGCCAAACAGATCCTGCGGGAAACCCGCGCGGGCGGGCTCATCCCGACCATGCCGATCTACCTGTGGCACGGCCGGTTCGACCAGTGGATCCCGGTCGAGGGCGCGGAAACCCTCGCCCGGGAATGGGTGGCCGGCGGCGCGTCGGTGGTGCTCAACGAATTCCCCTGCGAACACTTCACCTGCTCGGCGCTGCCCGCGGGGCTCGACCAGATCGACCGCTGGCTGGGCCGCACCGTCTGACCTCCGCGAAAACCCTACGCGGCCTTGTATTTCCGCAGATACTCACCGGTCAGCGAGGTCGGGTGGGTCAGCAACTCGGCAGGAGTCCCGGTGAACACCACCTCCCCGCCGTCCTTGCCGCCGTCGGGCCCCAGATCGATCACCCAGTCGGCGTGACCCACCACATCCAGGTTGTGTTCGATCACCACCACCGTATTGCCGCGATCCACCAAACCGTCCAACAGACCGAGCAGCGTATCCACATCCGACATGTGCAGGCCGGTGGTCGGCTCGTCCAACACATACACACTGCCGACATTCCCCAGTTGGGTCGCCAACTTGATGCGCTGCCGCTCACCACCCGACAGCGTGCTCATCGCCTGGCCCAGGCTCAGATACTCCAGACCCACCTCGTTCATCGTGCGCAACTTCGCATGAATCGCCTTCTCCGCGAAGAACTCCAGCGCCTGCTCCGCCGACATCGCCAGCACATCGGCGATCGAAGCGCCGCGCACCGTATGCGCGAGCACGTCATCGGAGAACCGGCGGCCGTCACAGGCGTCGCAGTGCGTGGTCACCGGATCCATATAGGCGATCTCGGTGACGATCACCCCGCGCCCCTCACACTGTTTGCACGCGCCCGCCGAATTGAAGCTGAACAACGCGGCCGACTGCCCCGTGGTCTTGGCGAACAGCTTCCGGATCGGATCCAGCAACCCCAGATAGGTGGCCGGCGTCGACCGCGACGACGCACCGATCGCGGACTGGTCGACGAAGATCGCCTCCGGATACCGGCGCACGAACACATCCCGGATCAAACTGCTCTTCCCCGACCCGGCGACCCCCGTCACCGCGGTGAGCACACCCACCGGGATGCCGACCGTCACATCCTTCAGGTTGTGCACGTCCGCATGCTCGATCAGCAACTCGCCCCGCGGTTCCCGGAACCGCGTCTTCACCGCGAACGGCCGTCGCAGCCCCGCCCCGGTCGGGGTGTCGGCGGCCCGCAGCTGCGCGAACCCGCCCTGGAAGACGATCCGCCCGCCGTGCACGCCCGCGCGCGGCCCGACATCGACGATATGGTCGGCGATCCGGATGACATCGGGATCGTGCTCCACCACCAGCACCGTATTTCCCTTGTCCCGCAACGCCCGCAGCAGCGTATTCAACCGGCCGACATCGCGCGGATGCAATCCGACGCTGGGTTCGTCGAAGATGTAGGTCAACCCGATCAGCGTGCTGGACAGATGCTTCACCATCTTCAACCGCTGCCCCTCACCGCCGGACAGGGTGGACGTCGGCCGGTCCAGGCTCAGATAGCCCAGCCCGATATCGGCGACCCGGCCCAGCGCGGCCACGATCGCGTCGGCCAGCCCGCGTGCCGCCGGATCGGTGATTCCCGCCACCACCGTCATCAAATCGGTGATCTGCATCCGCGACCAGTCGGCGATATTGCGGCCGTCGATCCGGGTGGCCAGCGCCGCGGCGTTCAACCGGGCGCCCGCACAGGACGGGCAGACACCCTCGGTGAGGAACCGCTGCATCTGCTCGCGCGTCTTCTCGCTCAACGCCGAGGTGTCGCGTTGCAGCCGGGTGCGGGTGAATTTCGCCGCCACCCCTTCATAATTCGCCTTCCAGGTGCCCTTGGCGAAGGTCAACTCCACCGTGCCGCCGCTGCCGTAGAGCAGATCGTGGAATTCCTCGGCGGTGTAATCGGCCAGCTTCTTGTCCGGATCGAAACGCCCCGACTCGCCGTACAACTTCCACTCGTTGCCGCCTGGACCGTGGCCCGGCAGCAGGATCGCGCCCTCGTTGAGCGAACGGGTGCGATCCACCAGCCGGTCCGGATCCACCCGCACCGTCACACCCAGTCCGTCGCATTCCGGGCACATGCCCTGGGGCACATTGAACGAATAGTGGTAGACGAACCCCGCCGACGGGCTGCCGAACCGGGCGAACATGGCCCGCACCATCGAATAGATATCGGTCATCGTGCCCACCGTCGAGCGCGGGCCGCCGCCCACCGGCTGCTGATCGATGATCACCGGCGCGGTCAGATTGTCGATCGCCTCCGCGTGCGGTCGCTCGTAGCGGGGCAGGAAATTCAGGATGAACGCCGGAAACGTCGCGTACAGCTGCCGCTGCGCCTCCACGGCGACGGTGTCGAACACGATCGAGGACTTCCCGGAGCCGGACACCCCGGTGAACACGGTGATCTTGTTCTTCGGGATATCGAGCGACACGTCACGCAGGTTGTGCTCGCTGGCCCCCAGCACGCGGATCACGTCGGGGACGGTGGCATCGGTGAATGGCATGCCGACAACCATGCCATCCCGTACCCGCAAAATGCGGGCGTAAGTGTGACGCAAATCACATAACTGTCGGTTGTCTATCGCCCTCGCGCCTGTGCAACGCCGCGTTCAACGCAGCAGCTCGAGCACCGGCGCGAACGTCTCCATCGCATCCTCGAGCACCGTGAAATAGGTGAACCCGTAGCGGTCGGCGCGCTCGCGCACCCGCGCCGCCATCTCGCGCGGCGTGCCGAGCAGCAGCGTCGGCATCTCCTCCGGCGCCGCCACCAATTCGGGGTCGAAGATCCGGGCATACCGGTCCAGCAGTCCCGACCGTTCGCCCGGGCCCGCGACCCGCTGGATCATGCTGTTGAACTCCACCGTCGCCGCGCGTGCACCCAGCAGCCCGCGCACATAGGCGATGCGCGCATCCAGTTCCCCGGGCCCGGCCAACCGCAACCGGCCGCCGTCGTGCACGGCCGACGCGCCCGGCAGCGCGACGATATCGGCCTGTTCGGCGGCCAACCGCAGCAGCCGGTCGCCCCAGCCCGCGAGCAGAATCCGCGGCGGCGTGCCGGTGAACGCCGACCGCAGCCCGGTCACCACCTCGGCCAGATGCGCCACTCGCTGCCCGCCGGTCCGGAACGGGATACCCGCGGCGTCGAATTCGGCTTTCACATAGCCCGCACCCAAACCCAGCTCCACCCGGCCGTCGGTGCACAGATCCAGCGTCACCGCGTCGCGGGCCAGCAGCGCCGGAGTGTAGAAGGCGGCATTGAGCACGAAGGTGGTCAGCCGCACCCGCTCGGTCGCCTCCGCCGCCGCCAGCAATGCCGGGAACGGCGCGGGCCGCCGGGTGCCGAGATGATCGGACACTCCGATCACGTCGAACCCCAATTCCTCGGCCCGGCGGCACTTCTCACGCCACCGCGACCGCGATTCGGCGACCATCATCGTCACGCCAAACCGGAAATCACGCGCCACCGTCACGTGTCTTCTATACCCCGGCCGACGTCACTGTGACGTCATCGCAGTAGCTCGATCACCGGCGCGAATCGTTCCATGCTGTCCTCGAGGACCGTGATGTAGCTGAACCCGAACCGTTCCCGATGTTCACGCACCCGTTCCGCGATCTCGGCCGGGGAGCCGGTGAGGAAGATCGGTGACTCACCCGGATGCTCGACCAGTTCCGCGAGCAGCAGCGCGGCGTGCTGGCGCAGCAACTCCTGCTGCTCGTCCCGCGACATCACCCGCTGCACAAGCACATTCAGCTCGACATCGCGTCCGCCGAGCAGCCCGCGCAGATATGCCACGCGTGCGTCGAACTCCGACGGGCCCGCGATGCGCAGGCCGTGGCCGTCCGCGGCGCTGGCCGCGCCGGTGAATCCGATGATGTCGGCGTGCTCGGCGGCCAGCCGCAGCAGCCGCTCACCCCAGCCCGCGATCAGCAGTGGTGGGCCGTCCGGCTGCACCGGATGCGGCTGGAATCCCGCACCCGTGAACGACTTCCGCAGCGTCACCACCGTCTCGGCGAGTTGTTCGACCCGTCGCCGCCCCGATTCGAACGCGATACCCGCCGCGTCGAATTCGGCCTTCACATATCCGGCACCCAAACCCAATTCGATCCGGCCGTCGGTGAACAGGTCCGCACCCGCCGCATCCCGGGCCAGCAGCACCGGGTTGTAGAAGGGCACATTCAGCACGAACGTGGTCAACCGGACCCGCTCGGTGGCCTCCGCCGCCAGGATCATCGCCGGAAACGGCGGCGCCATCCCCAAATGATCGGCCACGCCGATCACGTCGTAACCCAATTCCTCGGCCCTACGGCACTTTTCGATCCACCGGGCCCGTGACTCGGGCACCGTCATATTCACCCCGAACCGGAACGACCGCACAGTCATGCCGCCGTTCTACCCTGAGACACGCCATCCCGCCATGTCACAGTGACGTCACCGTCCGGACAAGGCCTGAACCCAATTCCTCGTGGTTCTACCGAAAGCCGCGCCGTGACGCCAAAACAGGCCGAGTGACCAACTGTGCAATAGAGTGGTCGCCGAGTGTTCGCTGTATGTCGCCCGATGTCGTTTCACCAGATACGAGAGGGTTAACCGATGGCCACACAGCTAGATCCCGCGGTGCAGGAGTTCGTCGAGGCGCTCAACCAGAACGATCCGGACCGCTTCTTCGCCACGCTCACCGACGACGCCACCATGTCCGACGACGGCGTCGAACGCAACCTCGCCCAATGGACCGATTCGGAGATCTTCGGCGCCAACGGCCGGATGAACGTCGAATCCGTCGGCCCCGGCGGCACCGAACTCGTCGCCGACTACACCAACTCGCGCTGGGGTTCCATGCGCACCGCCTGGCGGTTCACCGTGCGCGACGGCAAGATCAGCCGATTCGAAACCGGCCAGGCCTGAACACATCCCACCCGCCGACGCCCGGACTGATATCTTGCGCACGTGTTCGTCGCGCCCCGCTACGGCACCGGGTCACTCGCGGATCTGCTGCCGTCCCTGCTGGCCTGCCTCGGCGTGCCCGGTGAAACCGACCGGCTCGGCCTCGGCCTGACCGCGCGCCGGATCTGCGTGCTGCTGGTGGACGGACTCGGCGCCGACGCGCTGGCCGCGCATCCGGCCGCGGCGCCGTTCCTGTCCGGCCTCGCCCCCGCCACCATGACCGCGGGCTTCCCCAGCACCACCGCGACCAGCCTGGCCTCGTTCGGCGTCGGCGTCCCGCCCGGCGCGCACGGCATCGTCGGCTACCTGTTCCGGGTGCCCGGCCACGACAAACCGCTCGCACCGCTGGCCTGGCGGCTGCACGGCGACGGCACCGATCAGCGCGCCCGCCTGGTGCCCGAGCAGTTCCAGCCCACCCCAACGGTTTTCGAACGCGCCGCCGCCGACGGTGTCGCCGTCACCCAGGTCGCGCCGCGCGGGCAGGCCGACTCCGGGCTGACCAGAGCGGTGTTGCGCGGCTGCGTATTCCGCGCCAAGGTGTCCGACGGCGACCTGATCGCCCAGGTCGCCACCGCCATCCGCGACGGCGACCGGGCCCTCGTCTACGCCTACCACCCCGACCTGGACACCACCGGGCATATGCGCGGCCCCGATTCACCGGCCTGGCGTCACGAACTCACCCACGTCGACCGGCTCGCCGCCGATATCGCCGAAAACCTGCCGCCCGACGCGGTTCTCGTGGTCACCGCCGACCACGGCATGGTCGCGCTCACCGACCGCGTCGACTTCGACACCACCGTCGCCCTGCGCGACGGCGTCGCCCAACTCGGCGGCGAGGCCCGCGCCCGCCACGTCTACACCCGCGACGGCGCCGCCGCCGATGTCGCCGACACCTGGCGTGCCACCCTCGGCGCCGACTTCGAGGTGCTCACCCGCGACGCCGCCATCGCCCGCGGCTGGTTCGGCCCGGCCGTCGCCACCCACGTCGCCGACCGCATCGGCGATCTCGTCGTCGTCGCGCACGGCAGCCGCGGCGTCGTGCGCACCGGCGTCGAACCCCTGCAATCCGCCCTTGCCGCACACCACGGTTCGCTCACCGCCGCCGAGATGAACGTCCCGCTACGCACCTTCCGCGCCTGATTCGGTGTTCGGCCCACCCGAGGGAAGACTTCGGGTAAGTGATCGGATCAGCCCACGTAGCATCGCCCTGTGAGACACGGAATTCACTGCCTTATCGGCGCTTTCGCCGCCACCGCGATTGCGGTAGCGGCTCCCGCCGCCTCCGCCGTCCCGACCGACTCGTCCGGGTTCCTGAACCTGGAAGTGATCATCGTCGGCAACCCGCCGGAAGAGGTCATCGTCGGCGGCGACACGCCCGCGCGGAGCCATCTGGATTCGTGCTGGGCCACTGGCTTCCCGCGTGACATCGACTTCCACAACCTCGGCACACGGAACGTCCTGGTGTATGCGTCCAAAGACTGCACCGGTGCACCCAGTGCCGTTGTGCCGTGGGGTACTTCAGGCACCTACTACGGTTGGTCGGCAAAGGCGGCCGGGTAGACGGCCGGCGCGCCTGGTCGGCCGGTGCACCGGGCACTGACATAGGCTGAGGCGACCCGTCCGACCGACCCCGAGGAACAAACCAGGATGACGCGAGACTTCCCGCGCCCGCGAACCCGCGCCGCCGTACTGCTCTGCGCCGCGATCGCGGCGGCGCTCACCGGGTGTTCCGAGGTCAAGACCGCGCTCAACCGCGGCGGCGACACCCCGTGCAGCGAATACGTCAAACAGGATCAGGACACCCAGCGCGTCACCATCACCAAATTCGTCAAACAGCAGACCAACGACGATCACGAACCCGCGGGCACCGTCGTCGATCTGACGATGGCCTCGGTCGGCGTGCTGTGCGGCGTACAGGCCAACGCCGACACCCCGATCAAGAACGCCGACGTGGCAGGGATTTTCATCAAGAAGTAAAACGGAACCCGTCCCGGTAAAACCCCCGCAGCGCCCCCCTGCATACGCCATCATGAGAGAGCGAAACCGAGTTCACAACGACGATGGGGTTTGCGAGGTGGCACCCGTGCGCACCCTCACCCGGCAGCGCGCCGAACTGGAGAAGGAATGGGAACGCTGGGCCGCGACACCGAATCTCGCCGCCCGGCCACCGCGCACCACCTCCCTGCTGCGCACCGAGGTGGCCCGATCCTGGGAGCGGTCGCTGCACACCGTCGACCCGGCCACCACCGTCGCACCCGGCGTCGGTGATATCGGCGCCCGCTGGACCGAATCGCCGCTGCGCCAACCGATCACCCAGATCGGTGACCAACTGCGCGGTATCGCCGAGGATTCCGGCTACCTGGCCGTGGTCAGCGACACCGACGGCACCATCCTGTGGTCGCGCGGCGATCGCGCGCTGCGCCGCCACGCCGAGGCGGTGAACTTCGCGCCCGGCGGCTGCTGGGACGAAAGCCATATGGGCACCAACGGTTTATCGCTGGCCCTGCACACCGACAAACCCGCCACCGTCTTCGCCGCCGAACACCTCGTCGCCGCCCTGCACGGCTGGGTCTGCTACTCGGTGCCCATCCACGGACCCGACGGCCGCCCCCTCGGCGTGCTCGACCTGTCCAGCACCTGGGAACGCTCACATCCGCTGGTGATGTCGACGGTGCGGGCGCTGGTCACCGCCGTGGAAACCATCCTGCGCGCCTCCGCGCCCGCACCGACCCCCGGCGTCCGGCTCGAATGTCTCGGCGCGACAAGGCTGTTGCGCGACGGCCGCCCCATACCGCTGCCGCCGCGGCAACTCGAGATCCTGACCCTGCTCGCGCTGGCGCCCGACGGATTCACCCCCGAACAGTTGCACGCCGCCGTCTACGGCGACCGCACCGTCTCCGCGAGCACCCTCAAAGCCGATGTGTCCCACCTGCGCCGGGCCACCGGCGGGGAAATCGCGCCGCGCCGGTACATGCTCACCGGACCCATCTCCTGCGACGCGGTGGACCTGCTCGCCGCCATCTCCGCCGGCGACACCACCTCCGCGGTATGGCTGTACCGGGGTCCGCTGCTGCCCGGCTCCGACACACCCGGCGTCGTGGAATGGCGGGCCCACCTCGACGTCGGCGTCCGCAACGCGGTCCTGGCCAGCGACCGCGCCGAACACGCCATCACCTTCGGCGAACGCGCACCCGGCGATATCGAGATCCACGAACACGCGCTGCGCCTGCTGCCCGCCGACGACGTGCGCCGCGCCGTCGTCACCGCCCGCCTGCACACCGCGCTGCGCTCCTGAACACCGGCACCAACCTCGCACCAACCTCGGCGGTCCATAGTGACCCCCGTCAGGAGATGTCCGCCCGAGGAGCGACCGCCATGATCTACGCCAAACCGGGGTCCGAAACCGGCATCGTCAGCTACGCCACCCGCTACGACAACTTCATCGGCGGGGACTGGGCGGCCCCCATCGAGGGACGCTACTTCGACAACCCGTCCCCCGTCGACGGCGAAACCTTCTGCGCGGTACCGCGTTCCACCGCCGCCGACGTCGATATGGCGCTGGAGGCCGCGCACCGCGCCGCCGCGGCCTGGGGCGCCACCTCGGTCACCGAACGCGCCAACATCCTCAACAAGATCGCCGACCGGCTGGAGAACAGCCTCGAACCGCTCGCCGTCGCCGAAACCTGGGACAACGGCAAACCCGTCCGGGAAACCCTCGCCGCCGACCTGCCGCTGGCCGTCGACCACTTCCGCTACTTCGCCGGCGCGATCCGCGCGCAAGAGGGCAGCATCGCCGAAATCGACGCCGACACCGTCGCATACCACTTCCACGAACCGCTCGGCGTCGTCGGCCAGATCATTCCGTGGAACTTCCCGATCCTGATGGCGGCGTGGAAACTCGCACCCGCCCTCGCCGCCGGCAACTGCGTCGTCCTCAAACCCGCCGAGCAGACCCCGGCGTCGATCCTGCTGGTGGTCGAGCTCATCGCCGACCTGCTGCCGCCCGGAGTCCTCAACGTGGTCAACGGATTCGGTGTCGAGGCGGGTAAACCGCTGGCCTCCAGCCCGCGGGTGGCGAAGGTCGCCTTCACCGGCGAGACCACCACCGGTCGGCTCATCATGCAGTACGCCAGCGAGAACATCATCCCGGTGAGTCTGGAACTGGGCGGCAAGAGCCCCAACATCTTCCTGCCCGACATCATGGCCGCCGACGACGACTTCCTCGACAAGGCCGTCGAAGGGTTCGTCATGTTCGCCCTCAACCAGGGCGAGGTGTGCACCTGCCCGTCGCGGGCGCTGATCCACTCGTCGATCTACGACGAATTCCTGTCCCGCTGTATCGAACGCACCAAGGCCATCCAAGGAGGTAACCCACTCGACGACACCACCATGATCGGCGCGCAGGCCAGCAACGACCAATACGAAAAGATCCTGTCCTATATCGATATCGGCAGGCAGGAAGGCGCCCGCGTACTCACCGGAGGGGAAGCACGCAAGGTGGACGGCCTGCCCGGCGGGTACTACATCCAGCCGACCATCTTCGAGGGCGACAACACCATGCGGATCTTCCAGGAGGAGATCTTCGGACCCGTGGTCGCGGTGACCCGGTTCGACACCGTCGAGGAAGCGGTGCGCATCGCCAACGACACCCTCTACGGGCTCGGCGCGGGCGTCTGGACCCGCGACATCTCCACCGCCTACCGGATGGGCCGCGCGATCAAAGCCGGCCGGGTCTGGACCAACTGCTATCACGCCTACCCGGCGCACGCCGCGTTCGGCGGATACAAGAAGTCCGGCATCGGCCGGGAGAACCACAAGATGATGCTGGAGCACTATCAGCAGACCAAGAACCTGCTGGTCAGCTATTCCCCGGCGAAACTCGGATTCTTCTGATGCACCAGCGCATCCATCGCGTCGACCTCACCGACGCCGCCCGCACCGTGCTGCGCAGGCTGATCGAGCAGCACGGCCCCGTGCTGTTCCACCAGTCCGGCGGCTGCTGCGACGGCAGTTCACCGATGTGCTTCCCCGCCAAGGAATTCCGGGTCGGCGCCGCCGACGTGCTGCTCGGGCATCTGCCCTGGCACACCGAATTCTGGATGAGTGCCGACCAATTCGAACTGTGGAAACACACCCACCTCACGGTGGATGTCGTCGACGGCCGCGGCAGCGGCTTCTCGCTCGAAGCGCCGGACGGTGTGCGTTTCATCATCCGGTCGCGGCTGTTGACCGACGCGGAGACCGAGGCGCTGGCGGCTGCACCCCCGCCACGCACCGGCGCCGATCGTATGACCTAGGTACTGGGAGCCCAGGCACACAGACGAACCGGCGACGGCGTCCGCCAGGTGGCACGCAGACCCACCTGGCGGACGTCTCTTTCAGCTCTTTCAGCGACCGGGCAGGAAACGCAGGCTGCGGGCGACCGTCATCAGGAAACGCTGCCACTTGTCCTGCGAAAATCCCGGGGGCGCATCGAGATTCAGGAACCGGGTGACCACGACGGTCTGCGGTTCGGTGAACTTCAGCAGACCGTCGGGGCCGTGGCGGCGGCCGACACCGGAGATGCCCATACCGCCCATCGGGGCGGCGGTGCTGCCCCACGCGGGCGCGTAACCCTCGTCGACACAGACGGTTCCGGCGTGCAGGCGCGCCGCGATCGCCTCGCCGTCGGCCTTGCTCGCCGCCCACACGCTCGCGTTCAGCCCGTATTCGGTGTCGTTGGCCAGCCGGATCGCCTCCTCGACATCGTCGAACGGGTAGATCGACACCAGCGGGCCGAAGGTTTCGTCGCGGCCGCACTCCATCTCGTCGGTCACCTCGGCCAGCACCGTCGGCTCGAAGAACAGCGGGCCCAGCTCCGGGCGCGCCTTGCCGCCCGCCAGGATCCGCGCGCCCTTGGAGGTGGCGTCGGCGACATGTTTGGCCACCGTCTCCAGCTGCGCCGCCGAGATCAGGCTGCCGATATCGGTCGAATAGTCGTATGCCGCACCGATTTTCGCGGCGTTCACCGCGGCGACGAACTTCTCGGTGAACTCGTCGGCGACCGCGCGCTGCACATACAGCCGTTCGATGGAGATGCACAGCTGCCCGGCGTTGGAGAAACAGGCGCGCACCGCCGCCTTGGCGGCCTTGCCCAGATCGGCGCCGCGGGTGACGATCATCGGATTCTTGCCGCCCAGCTCGGCGGAGAACCCGATCAGCCGCCGCCCGCATCGTTCGGCCAGCGTGCGGCCGGTGTCGGAGGAGCCGGTGAACATCAGATAGTCGCAGGCGTCGACGATCGCGGTACCCACCACCGTGCCCGCGCCGGGCACCACCGCGAACAGATCCCGCGGCAGCCCCGCCCGGTACAGCAGTTCGGCGTTGGCCAGCGACGAATACGGTGTCTGGCTGTCCGGTTTCACCACCACCGCGTTACCGGCCAGCAGCGCCGGGATCGAATCGCCCACCGACAGCAGCATCGGATAGTTCCACGGCGCGATCACCCCGACCACCCCCTTGGGCTGATGATGCACCGTGGCCCGGTTCAACACCGGGAACGCGCCCGTCACCTTCTCGGTCCCCAGCAGGCCGGGCGCCACCCTGGCGAAGTAGCGGGCCGCGAACATCAGGCCCATGATCTCCTCCTGGGCCGCCCAGCGCGCCTTGCCGGTTTCGGCCTGCACCACATCCATCAGGTATTCGCGCTGCTCGACGATCAACGCCCGATAGCGTTCGAACACCTGAGCCCGCTCCCGCGGCGTGCGCGCGGCCCAACGCGCCTGCGCAGCACGGGCCTTCGCGAACGCGGCCTCGACATCGTCCGCGGTGCCCACCGGTACCTCGCCCAGCGCCCGCCCGGTGAAGGTCTCGGCGATGGTCCTGCTCTGGCGCGCCTTCGGATCGTCGATCGCCGCGAGCGCGCTCAGACGGTCGAAAACGGCGGGTTCCGGCGCCGGCATCGTTGCCTCCTACTTGTCAGTAACCGAGAGATACACACAACATACGCCCCAGCCCGCCGCCCACACATCGTCCGCGGGGCGGATCGGCGGGAACTGCCCGATGTCCGGCGGCTCGGGAATTCCTCAGGACATTCGACTGTCGGGTCAGTCGCGTCGCCCTGGCCAGCTGTAGTCGTATGTCAGGGAGAAGGTGCGTCTGATCCAGTCCTCGGTCGATTCGCCCGGCGCGGGCCTGGCGGCCGTCTCGATGATGTCCGCCCTTGTCGCGGCCACCGCCGCCGAGCAGTCCACCGCGGACAGCAGCATCCCGGTCCGCAAGGTCAGTTCGTGGACTTCCCAGTACATCCAGGCCGGCCAGAATCCCATGTGCAGATACGGGCGGTTCGGGATGTCGCCGCGCCCGATCAGCAGGCGCCCGGTGAAAGCCACCGGAATATCCAGCCCCCGGTAATGCCAGGACCATCCGGAGGACCATCCGTCGCGATCCCGCTCTGGTTGTACGCCAGCGAGCCGGGCCGGTTCATCCGTCGACCCGAGTTCGAGCTCCCGCAGGACCAACCGTTGCTCGACGACGGCGTATTCGCAGACGTAGCCGCGGTAGCAGCCTGTGCTGAATGCCCTCGGCTCGAGGCCGTGCGCGACCGGGTCGAACAGGCCCGTGCCGTCGATCGCGGTCACCGCGAACTCGTCCCCGTCGAACAGCACCCCATCGGGCGCCTGCGATGTCATGGCGAGAACACTAGATATCGATCCCAGGCGCGCGCCACCGTGCAAAGCCGCCCGGGCCGTCGAATCTCATTGCCCCTGCGGCATATTCACCGCTGGTCGGCGCTGAGGTCGATGCGGATGGTCAGCAGGTCGGTGCCGAGCACGCGGACGTTCCAGCTGTTGAAGCGCGGCAGCCGACGTAGGCGTTCGCGGGCGTCGTCGTCCGGCAGCGGGTGGGCGGTGCCCGTATGCCAGCGGCCGCGGATCTGAAGGCGGACACGGGGATCGGCTTGGATATTGCGCACGTAGTCACTGGCATACCCGTGGTTGCTGACCAGCCAGAACGAGCCGCCGACCAGGCGACCGCCGACCGGTGTGCGGCGGGGTAACCCGCTGCGGCGGCCGTTCGTCTCCAGCAGGGCCTGACCGGGCAGGTAGCCGACCACATGGCGCATCAGCGGGTTGGCGATGCGGCGGTGATACCAGCCGACGCGTCTGCGCTTCACCGTTGCCGAATCCCGTTCGGGGGTGGTCGATTTCGAACGTCCGATCATCTGCCGCGACCTCGATTCTTGTCGGAACTGTCAGTGCCGACAATTGTTGTAGGTACTGGAAGTTCCGTCAATGGCTAAGCTGGCATCCGTGCCGCCGAACCCGAAGCTTCGCCCCCACACCGGACGCCGTCGCAACGACGCTGCCCGGCAAGCGATCCTGACCGCGACGACCGATCTGCTCGCGCGGCGCGGCACCACCGTGACCATCGGCGACATCACCGCCGCGGCGGGCGTGAGCAGGCATACGATCTACCGCTGGTGGCCGTCCAGGGGCATGCTGCTGCTGGAGGCGATGGCCGAATGGGCACGCGAGGGCGCCCCCGCCCCGGATACCGGCACACTCGCCGAAGACCTGAAAATCTTCCTGACCGCCACCTTCGCCGCGGCGGCCGCGCCACCCGCCGCAACCCTGCTGCGCGCCGTCCTCGCCGAGGCCCAATCCGATTCCGCCACCGCGGAATTGCTCGCCGCGTTCGCGCGTGATCGCCGCGGCGTTCTGCATCGAATCCTGGAGCGGGCGCAGGCCCGTGGCGAGCTGGCCGCCGACACCGACCGCGAACTGGTGATCGACCAGGTCTACGGCGTTCTCTGGTACCGCCTGACCGTCGCCCGCACCCCGCTGGACGCCGAAACCGCCGAGCGCCTGGCGGGTTCGTTGCTGAAACAATGAAACTCATCGGCACCGCCGCTCGGGAAAAGTCAAATCCGGTCTCGCTCAATGGGACACGGGTAATCGACGGGTCGGTATGTGGAACCCGTTCTGTTACGTTCGGCGAATGTTCAGAGCGAGGCTCGGTGTCCGCACGCGGATACTGGCGATCGCGCTCGTCCCGAGCCTGACGCTGCTCGTGGTCGGCGTGGGCGCGGCGGGATATCTGGTGGCCGAGGGCTACCACGCCAAACAGTGGGCCGCCGAAATGCAGAAAGCCGTCCCCAACACCCGCGAACTGCTCGAGGCGGTCCAGCTGGAACGCCAGCTCACCCTCGCCCAACTCGCCGGCGACGACACCGTCGGCCCCGCGCTCGCCGCCGCCCGCGTCCGCCTCGACGCCGCGCTGCGCGGGCTCGTCCAGGCCGCGGGCGGCCTGCAAAGCCTGGATTCGGAGAAGATCGGCGACAACGTCGCGGGCTTCAGCACCCTGGCCCAGAGCATGACCGCGATCCGCACCCAGGTCGACGCGGGCCTGCTCCCGGCGCTGGACGCCTACAACTTCTACAACCGGTTGCTCGACGTCATCCAGGTCGGCACCCGCATCGCCGAACAGACCGCGCCCGACGCCGAGATCACCAACCAGATCAATACCGGCATGGAAATCCTCTACGTCACCGAATCCATGTCCCGCAGCAACGCTTTGGGCCTCGCGCTGGTCAACGGCAACGGTCAGGGACTGGTGCCGCTGGAGGAATTCCTGCGCCAGGCCGGCTTCTACCACACCGAAATCGCCTACCTCGCACCCGAACTCGACGAACTGCAGCACGACGGCACCAAGGCCATCACCACCAGCCCCGCCTTCCAGCAGCTCACCGCCATGGAAAATGCCATCGCGCAACGCACCACCGTGCAGGCCAACGCCGCCGCCAATGCCGCGGCCAACCCGGCGTCGACCGGCAAGAGCGGCAAACAGTCCGACCCACTGCCGCCGCTGCCGATGAGCATCACCGAATGGCAGAACGCCGCCACCGAGGTCAACAAGAAACTCATCGACACCTGGATCGCCCAGAACAAGGCCACCCAGAAACTGGCCGAGGACAAGGCCGCCGACAATATCGAAAGCTCCCTCTACGCCGGTGCGGGCGTCGTCGCGGTCAGCCTCGCCGCCTTCCTCGTCTCCGTCCTGCTGGCCAACCGGATCATCCGGCGGCTCAAGCGACTACGCGGCCAAACCCTGCTGCTCGCCGACGAACGACTACCCGAGATGATGCAGCGGCTGCGCGACGGCGAAACCATCGACCCCACAGCCGAATCCCCGCGCCTGGACTACGGCCACGACGAAATCGGCCAGGTGGCAAAGGCATTCCAGCACGCGCACGCCGCCGCCGTCGCGGGCGCCGTCGCCGAGGCCCGCACCCGCGAAGGCGTGCGCGCGGTCTTCCTCAATATCGCCCACCGCAGCCAGATCGTGGTGCACCGGCAACTCGAGATCCTCGACGAAGCCGAACGGCGCCAAGAGGATCCGGCGCTGCTGGACACCCTGTTCCGGCTCGACCACCTCGCCACCCGAGAACGCCGCAACGCCGAAAACCTCATCATCCTCGGCGGCGGGCGACCGGGCCGCCAGTGGCGCAACCCCGTCCCCCTCGTCGACCTGGTGCGCAGCGCCATCGGCGAAACCCTCGACTACGCCCGGGTCCGCGCCGCCCGCCTACCCGAGGTGCAGGTCGCCGGCGGTGTCGTCGCCGACCTCATCCACCTGCTCGCCGAACTCCTCGACAACGCCACCGCCTTCTCCCCGCCGCAGTCACGGGTCGAGGTGTCGGGCAATATCGTCGGCAAGGGCGTCGTCGTCGAGATCACCGACCAGGGCATGGGCATGCCCGGGACCGAACAGGCGCGCGTCAACGAAATGCTGAGCGACCCACCCGATTTCGGTGTCGCGGCACTGTCGGCCGACTCCCGGCTCGGCCTGTTCGTCGTCGCCAGACTCGCCACCAGGCACGGCGTGCAGGTGCGGCTGGTCGACTCCGACTACGGCGGCATCCGCGCCATCGTCCTCATCCCCTCGGCGCTGTTGGCCGGGGAGGCAACGGCTTTCACGCCACTCGAACTCACCGACCCGGGCCGCCGCCCGCAACCCGCACCGCAGGCCGCACTCGGAACCGCGCCGTTCACCGCCGAACCCGCCGTCGCCGCGACACCCGCCGCGACCCTGCTCGCCGACCCGCCGAACCCGTTGCCGGGCAACGATTCCGGAACAAACGGGACGCCCACCACGACACCCGACGGCCGACCGGCATTGCCGCGTCGCAACCGGCAGGCTAGTCTCGCTCCACAGCTGGCGGACCCGGCCGACCCACAGCCGGCCGCCACCGAAAGACCCGAACGTGCGCGCTCGGCCGAACAAGCCAGAGACCTCATGTCCGCCATCGAGAACGGAACCCGCCAGGGCCGGAAGCCGCTGTCCGACACGACATTCCCGGCCAACGGCAGCACGGCCCCGGACGAACAGGAAGGCTAAGTGTCCACTTCCAGCGCAGGCGATCTCAACTGGCTACTCGACGACCTGGTGGACCGGCTCGCCGGTGTCCGCCAGGCGGTGGTGCTGTCCACCGACGGGTTGCTGCTCGGCCGCTCCTCCACCATGAACCGTGAGGACGCGGAACATTTCGCCGCCATGTCGTCCACCCTGTACGGACTCGCCCGCAGCGCCGGCAGCCGCTTCGACGGCGGCGGCGTGCGCCAGGCCGTCATCGAACTCGACCGCGCGGTCCTGTTCGTCACCTCCGCGGGCGATAACGCCTGCCTGGCACTGCAGGCCGCCGAAACCGCCAACCTCGGCATGGTGGCCTACGAGATGAACCTCACCGTGCAGCGGGTCGGCACCTATCTGTCCACCAGCCCCCGGCACGGACTCGCCGAATTGTAGGAACCACCATGACGCGTCGCTTGGGTGAGCCCTGGTTCGACGAAGCGGCCGGCCCCCTGGTCCGGCCGTACGCCGTCACCAGGGGACGCACCATCGGAGCAGGCCACGACCTGGACATGCTCACCGTGGTCGTCGTCGCCGACCGGGCGCCGACCCTGCGCCGCGCCGAACCCGAATACGCGCAGATCCTCCGGCTGTGCCGCGAACCCCAAACGGTGGCCGAGGTGGCCGCCGCCCTCAAACTGCCCTTGGTGGTGACCAAGATCCTCGTCGGCGACCTCATCGGCGAGGGACACCTGACCTTCCGCGCTCCGGTGCAGCCGGAGGCCGGACCCGGCGATCTCAACGTATTGCGAGCGGTACTGGATGGCATCCGAAAACTTTGACCCCCCACACCTGGCCGCCTCGGTCAAGGTCCTCATCGCCGGCGGATTCGGCGTCGGCAAGACCACCATGGTGTCCTCACTCAGCGAGGTCGCGCCACTGCGCACCGAGGAGCTGATCACCGAACTCAGCACCGGCGTCGACGACCTGTCCGGCGTCGAACAGAAGGCCACCACCACGGTCGCGCTCGACTTCGGCCGCATCACCATCGACCGCGACCTGGTGCTCTACCTGTTCGGCACACCCGGCCAGGACCGGTTCTGGTTCCTGTGGGATGAACTGGCCCGCGGCGCGCTCGGCGCCATCGTGCTCGCCGACACCCGCAGGCTCGGCAACTCCTTCGCCGCCGTCGACTTCTTCGAACGCCGCGGCCTGCCGTTCCTGGTGGCCGTCAACTGCTTCGACGGCGCACCCCGATACACCGTCGCCGAAGTCCGCGAAGCCATCGACCTCGACCCAGACACCCCCGTACTGCTGTGCGACGCCCGCAACCGCGAATCGGCCAAAGCCGTCCTCATGAGCCTGGTCGAGCACCTCATCGAACGCGCGGGCCGCGCCCCGGTCGCCACGTAGCGCGGGGGCGCTCAGTTCAGCTGATGCAGCCACGCGTCGAAGAACAACGCGCCGCCCACCGCCAGCAGCACCGCCACCGGAATCGGCCACCACCCGCCGCGCCCGCGGCACGCGCGCAGCAAACGCACCTGGTACCAGCCGATTCCGGCCAGCAGGAGCACCCAGAGCGGGAACAATCCCACACCGAGCAGCGCGTGTACCGCCCACGCGCCCGCCAAAGTCGGCCCGCCCCAGGAATTCTGGTAGTCGTGGTCGGCGATCAGCGGATACAGTGCGCCGCGGGTGAACCCCAACACGGCCAGGAACGCCAGAAACCAGCTCAACAGGCCGACGATGCCGCTCAGCACCGAATGCACGATCGCACGCCATGCCGAAATATCGTCGGCGCCACCGAATTCGCCGAGCATCCGGCGCTCCGACCGCGCCATCGGCAATGCGAACGCGAACGGCAGCGCGAGTAACGCGTACCCTGCCAACCTCAGCAAGCGAACCACAGTGATCACGCCGCCGACCGTAACCGACGAGGTTGCCCGGCTGGAATTCACCGCGACGCCGGAGCATCGACTATCCGATCAGCTGAGCAGCCCAACAGCCGCCAGGAGCCGGCCCACTGATCTGCTTCATCCCGAAATTCACCGGCGCAGTAGAGATCTCGACCCGCGGTGGGGCCGATTGGGCATCGTTGTTGTCGGATACGGTCCGTAATGTTGCGACGGTGATAAAGCTCGACTCGGACAGTCTGCGGTTTCTGCTTGCCGAATATCCGCGGGACTGGTGGTCGGTAATGCCGGGGTCACTGGACGAGGTGAGAATGCTGGCCACCGATGCCGATCCGCTGATCCGGCGACAGACATGGGATGCCCTGGATCTGATTGTCGACGACAGCACCCGGGATGGCTTTTTCGGTGTGGTGATCAACCATCTCGACATCGAACAATTCCGGACGCTGCTGACCGACACGGATCCGGTGGTTCGAACCCGAGTGCGCTGGGTGGACACCCGCAGCTACAACCGGCCGCTCGTCACGATGGCGCTGGGGTTGCTGGCCGACGAACGTTTCGCCTATGCCTGGCCGGAATGCATCGAGGTACTGCGCAGGCCGATCGACGTCGACCGCTTGCTCGAAGCGCTGACGGATGCGGCGAGCGATGAGCTGGCCGCGCGACTGTTGGTCACGCTCGGCCTACCCGCCTCGACTCGGTTGCCCGAGATCCCACCCGAGCTGCCGGCCTCGCCCATCGAATGCCCGTATTTGCCGTGGAAGTGCGGCGCCGAGACCACGCACCAATGCAGGCACCTGCCCGTTGTTGTTGCGCTGCTTGGTAGTTCGTTCGAATCGGTTCGACAGGACGCGATGCGGGCACTGTATCGTTCGGGCCTGGGCACAGTCGATCTCCTGCGGTCGGTGCGCCGGTCGAATCCGTCCATGCGGCGAGCGGCACTGACTGTGCTCGCCGAATTCGGGTGGCAGCACATCCCCGCGGAGGATCTGCTGATCCTGCGGCGGTTGATCCGGATGAAGCAACGGATCGAGGAACCCGAACCGCGGGATGGGATTCCGGACGGAGCGTGGTATGCGTTGCGGACCACCGATCAGGCCGCGGTCCTGGACGCGCTCGACCTCACCGATCCGGTTCCCGCGACGATGCGCATGGGATTCGCGTGGCCGTGGGACGCAACCATGTACGGGCCGCGCGGCCACCGGTACCCGGAAGTGTTCGTCACACCGGCACTGGACGGGTGGACCCTGGTCTTCTGCAATGACGCGCTCGGCGCGGCGACGCCTGGCTCGACCTCGATACAGAGCCGGTACGCGATGTATCGGCGGATGGAGCAATTGAGCCAGCGGTTCGGAATCGCGCACTGGTACGAAAGCTTCGGCGAATACAGCTATGGCGAGTTCGTGTCGAGCCAGTGGTGCATCGCCCGAGACGGCGAAATCAGCATGCACTGTGTGTCTTCCGACGACGTCTGGGTCTACCGGTGCGAGGAAGACGATCCCGTGGACTCACTCGGCGAGCTGAACGAGTGGATCGAGGCCAACACTCTGGTGCCTTGCTCGGCGCAGGAAGACCGGGATCGGGCAGCGGCATATGCGGCCGTGCTGGACGAGCGCGCCGGCGACGATCGCCTACCTCCTGAAGGCGAGGAGCCCGACTACGCCCGAACCGACCGGAATGACGATTACGCGACAAATCGGGATCAGGATCTGGTCTTCGGAGCACATTCGGTGGCACAGCGATTGTCGATAGACCTCCAATCCCTCGGCCCCCACACCACGGTCGTAGGCACGGGAGTACTCGCCGTACCGCGCTCGCTTCGCCACCTCCTACGCCGCGGCGCCCTCCCGATCTGACAGCGAAAAGAGTTGGTGTACAGCGCTTTTCCGCCGTACCCGGCGCTGTCGCCGAAATCGCTCGCGGATACAGTGCACCGCGGTGGCCGAGGTTCCGGCGGCAGGTCTCAGTCGAGTCGGCCCGCCGCGACCAAGTCGTCGAACAGCAGCTGGTCCACCGGCGGCACCGCCGCCCGGTCGGCGTACCCGAACCACGCCAGCTCCTCGATTTCGCTGCTGGCGGCGATGGTTCCGCGATAGTCGGCGGTGTAGCAGCTCATCCGCACCAATGTCCGCGCGCCGTGGCGGGCCTCGTAGGTGCCGACGTGTGCGACGGTGTCCGGCAGCAGCGACACCGTCAGCTCCTCCTCGATCTCCCGCAGCAGCGTCTGCAGATCCGTCTCCGCCCCTTCGCGTTTCCCGCCGGGAATATAGAACACATCCTTGCCGCGCGGCCGCGCGCACAGGATCCGCCCGGACTCGATCCGCACCCACGCCACGGTATCGATCAACTCGGTTTCGGTCAGTGCCACCCGCGCAGCGTAATCGGCGCAGCCGGGGTCCGAGCCACCGACCCGAACGGCGCGCCAGCTACTCAGCTTTGGGAATACCGGCCGCTCGCTCGATCGATACCGTTATTCCGGTCAGCTCGCTGACCACCTCAATTACCGGCCTGCTCAGGCCATTTCCCCTCCGGACCCGACAGACGAGGAATCCGACCATGTCGTCGACAAGCAAGCTCATGACGATACTGCTGACCGCCCCCGTCCTCGCGACAACGATCGCCCTGGCGCCGACAGCGCTGGCGCAGCCAACCGGGCCGACCGAATCGACCGAGCCGACCCAGCCAACCGAGCCGACCGATTCGGCGGATCCATCCGACCCGGCAGAGCCCGACCCGGCCCAACTCGACTCCATGCACCGGGGCCAATCCGGCTGCTTCTCATGGTCGTGGAAGCCCGGCCCCTGGACCACGACCGTCTACTGGCACAACCAATGCTCGACCACGAAAACCCTGCGGATCGCGTGGTCGGAAGAAATCCCGATCGCCAGGCATTACCGCGTTCGCGGCGACGGTAAAGGCCATGCGAAAGGCGGGGGCCACCCGGTGGCCATCGAACAGGAATGAGCTGTCGCCGATCTAGGACATCCCCGAAAGGCGCCCTGCTGGTTGCGGATTCGGCGCTCAACCGCCGGTGACGACCAGCGATTCGACACCGGCGGGCAGGCTGGTGTCGGCGGCCGCCTCGATGAGGAAACCCTCGAGGGTCGCGCGGAAGGCGGTGGCGGCGTTGGTGGGCGCGACATCCTTGCGGTGGGCCAGCGCGACCGTGCGGTGCAGGCCGGGTGAGCCGCCGTCGATCGACAGCGGGATGCCGCGCAATGCGGGGCGTCCGGCCAGCACCATGCTCGGCACCACCGCGACCCCGAGACCCACCTCCACGAACCGCAGCACCGCGTCCATCTCCCCGCCCTCCACCGCGAAACGCGGTTCGAACCCGGCGCTGCGGCACGCCTTGATCGTCGCCTCGCGCAGGTCGTAACCCGACCGGAACATCACCAGCGGACGATCCCGCAGATCGGTGATCCGAAGATACCGGCGATTCGGCAGCGCACCCGCCCGCGCGGCGACCATCAGGTCCTCCCGCAGGATCGGGGCGGTGACCAGCGGCGTGTCGTCGGCCAGCGGCAGGATCACCAAAGCCAGGTCGAGCGCGCCGCGGGTCAGCTCCCGCACCAGATCCCGCGAGCCGCTCTCCTCTACCAGCAATTCGATTCCGGGATAGGTGTCGCGGAAGCGTCGCAGCACATCGGCCAGCAAACCCGACGACAGCGACGGCGTCGCCCCCACCCGGACCCGCCCGCGCCGCAACCCCGCCAATTCCTGCACCTCGCGCCGCGCGGTATCCACATCGGCCAGAATCCGGTTCGCCAGCGGAAACAGCGCCTCACCTGCCGGTGTCAGCGTGATATTGCCCCTGGCCCGGCTGAACAGCGCCGCACCGAGCTCGGTCTCCAACGCCCGGATCTGCTTGGACAGCGAGGGCTGCGCGACACCGAGCACCTCGGCCGCCCGCGTGAAATGTCTGGTCCGCGCGACGGCCAGGAAATACGACAACTGCTGCAACTGCACAGTCGATAACGTACGGCTATCGAGCCGGGAATCTCGATTCCCGAGACGACCATCACGCCGGGCCTGTGAAAGCCCTCACTCCGCGAATTCCCTACAGGCCGTAGTAATTACCGCGACAGCTGCCGTCATAGACCACGGCCATCGAGACCAGTCCGCCGCGGACTTGGACCCGCCGAACGGCCCGGACGTACTTTCCGCTGGTGGCTATCGCAATTCCGGTGCTGTACCGCTCGACGGTCGGGAAGAAGGCCGTCATGGCGGTGACCGGCACCGTCCTCGTGCTCTACCTGGTCGCCCACATGGCCGGGAACCTGAAGATCTTCCTGGGCGCGGCGACCTTCGACCACTACGCCGACTGGTTGCGCACCATCGGCGAACCCGCGATCCCGCACCGCTGGTTGCTCACCGGCGTCGAGATCGTGCTCGGCGCCAGCGTGCTGCTGCACATGTGGTCGGCGATTTCATTGGCCCGCACCGCAATTCGCGCGCGGCCGGTCAAGTACGCGGCCAAAAGGAAGTCGCACGCCAACGGCTACGCCGTCTACACCATGCGCTACGGCGGCATCGTCATCGCGCTGTTCATCGTCTGGCACCTGCTCGACCTGACCGTCGGCGCGGTCAACCCCGGTGGTGCGGGCGCCACCCCGTACGCGAAGGTCGTCGCCGACTTCCAGCCCGCGCACTGGTACATCACGCTGTTCTATCTCGCCGCCGTGCTCCTGGTCGGCCTGCATCTGCGGCACGGCATCCGCAGCGCCTTCCAGACACTCGGCCTGGGCAACGGCCACCGCTACGACCTGCTCGCGGCCGCCGTCTCCGTGCTGCTGGTCGCCGGATTCCTGGCCGTCCCGATCTCCGTCACCGTCGGATGGGTGAAATAACATGAGCGACAACCTCTTCCACACCGGCGCACCGATCGCCGACACCAAGTCCCCGGCCGGACCGATCGCCGAACGCTGGACCACCCGCAAATTCGAGGCCAAACTGGTCAACCCGGTGAACAAGCGGAAGAAGCGGGTCATCGTCATCGGCACCGGGCTGGCCGGCGGCTCGGCCGGCGCGACCCTCGGCGAGCAGGGCTACCACGTCATCCAGTTCTGTTTCCAGGACTCCCCGCGCCGGGCCCACTCGATCGCCGCGCAGGGCGGCATCAACGCCGCCAAGAACTACCGCAACGACGGCGACAGCGTGCACCGCCTCTTCTACGACACCGTCAAGGGCGGCGACTACCGGTCCCGCGAATCGAATGTGCACCGCCTCGCCGAGATCTCCACCCAGATCATCGACCAGTGCGTCGCCCAGGGCGTGCCGTTCGCCCGCGAATACGGCGGCCTGCTGGACAACCGCTCCTTCGGCGGCACCCAGGTCTCGCGCACCTTCTACGCTCGCGGCCAGACCGGGCAGCAGCTGCTGCTCGGCGCCTACCAGGCGCTGATGCGGCAGGTCGACGCGGGCACCGTCGAACTGCACGCCCGCCACGAAATGCTCGACCTGATCATCGCCGACGGCGCGGCCCGCGGTGTGGTGGTCCGCGACCTGATCACCGGCGAGATCACCTCGCACACCGCCGACGCGGTGGTGCTGGCCTCCGGCGGATACGGCAACGTCTACTTCCTGTCGACCAACGCCATGGGCTCCAACGTCACCGCGGCATGGCGTGCGCACAAGCACGGCGCGTACTTCGCCAACCCGTGCTTCACCCAGATCCATCCCACCTGCATCCCGGTCTCCGGCGAACACCAGTCGAAGCTGACGCTGATGTCGGAATCGCTGCGCAACGACGGACGCGTGTGGGTGCCCGCCAAGGCGGGCGATCACCGCAGGCCCGGCGATATCCCCGAGCATGAACGCGACTACTACCTCGAACGCATCTACCCCGCCTTCGGCAACCTGGTCCCGCGCGATATCGCCTCCCGCGCGGCCAAGAACGTCTGCGACGAGGGACGCGGCGTCGGACCCGGCGGGCTCGGCGTCTACCTCGACTTCGCCGACGCGATCGCACGCCTCGGCCTGGACGCGGTGCAAGCCAAGTACGGCAACCTCTTCACGATGTACGAGCGGATCACCGGCGAGAACCCCTACGAGATGCCCATGCGCATCTACCCCGCCGTGCACTACACGATGGGCGGCCTGTGGGTCGACTACGACCTGCAGTCCACCATCCCCGGACTGTTCGTGATCGGCGAGGCCAACTTCTCCGATCACGGCGCCAACCGGCTCGGCGCGTCGGCGCTGATGCAGGGCCTCGCCGACGGCTACTTCGTGCTGCCCACCACCCTCGGCGACTATCTCGCCCGCGGCCCCGTCGGGGAGGTGCCGGCCGCGGCGGTCGCGGCGGCCGAGGGCAGGGTCACCGCGATGATCGACCGGCTGCTCTCGATCAAGGGCGACCGCACGGTCGACTCCTTCCACCGCGAACTCGGCCACCTCATGTGGGAGTACTGCGGTATGGAACGCACCGAGGCGGGCCTGCGCAAGGCGCTCGCCCTCATCCCCGCCCTGCGCGCGGAGTTCTGGGAGCGGGTCAACGTGCCCGGCTCCGGCGACGACCTGAACCAGTCGCTGGAACGCGCCGGCCGGGTGGCCGACTTCCTCGAACTGGCCGAACTCATCGTCATCGACGCCCTGCACCGCACCGAATCCGCGGGCGGCCACTTCCGCGCCGAATCCCAGACCGAGGACGGCGAGGCGCGCCGCGACGACGACAACTTCTCCTACGTCGCCGCATGGGAATGGAACGGCCCCGGCGAACCGCCCACCCTGCACCGCGAGGCATTGACCTTCGAATACGTCCACCCGACCACCCGGTCCTACAAGTAGGGAGTCAACGGTGAAGCTCACACTGCGCGTCTGGCGGCAGCAGGGTCCGCGGGACAAGGGCGGGCTGGTCGACTACCAGGTCGAAATCTCTTCCGACGCCTCATTTCTGGAGATGCTCGACGTCCTCAACGAGCGCCTGGTGCTCGAGGGCGGCGAGCCCATCGCCTTCGACCACGACTGCCGCGAGGGCATCTGCGGCATGTGCTCGCTGGTCATCGACGGCACCCCGCACGGCCCGGAGCGGGCGACCACCACCTGCCAGCTGCATATGCGGAAATTCACCGACGGCCAGACCATCACCGTAGAACCGTGGCGGGCCAAGGCGTTTCCGGTGGTGAAGGACCTGGTCGTCGACCGCTCGGCCTTCGACAAGATCATCCAGGCCGGCGGCTACATCACCGCGCCCACCGGCACCGCGCCCGATGCCCACGCGGTGCCGGTGCCCAAACCCGACGCCGACGCCGCCTTCCAAGCGGCCGAATGCATCGGCTGCGGTGCCTGCGTCGCCGCCTGCCCCAACGGTTCGGCGATGCTGTTCACCGCCGCCAAGGTCACCCACCTCGGGCTGCTGCCGCAGGGACAGCCCGAGCGGTACTCCCGCGTCGCCGACATGCTGCGCACCCACGACGAACTCGGCTTCGGCGGCTGCACCAACACCGGCGAATGCACCGTCGCCTGCCCGAAGGAGATCCCGCAGGACGTCATCGGACGACTGAACCGGGACCTGCTGCGCGCCGCCCGGTCCGGGCCGCGCTGATCCGAAAACCGTTGCGGCGGCTATCGGCTGATCCGGCGCGGGATCGTCGCCGCAGCGAGTTTGTCCGGGTTGCGGACGGCGTAGAAGTTGGTGATCTTCCCGTCGGCGATCTCGATGAGGAACACACCTTCCAGGCGCTCGCCGCGGTAGGCGACCATCGCGGGCGTGCTGTTGCAGTTGACGACCTCGATCCGCATATCCGAGGCCCGCCGCCGCTCGTAGAGCAGGTTCATCAGGACCGCGGCCACCTTTTCCGCACCCACCACCGGACGCCGCACCGCGGTCGCCTTGCCGCCGCTGTCGGCGGTCAACGTGACATCGGGGGCGAGCAGCGAGAGCAGTCCGGCCGCGTCGCCGGTGGTCGCCGCCGCCATGAACCGCTCGGTGATCCGCGCGATCCCGGCCGCGTCCACCGGCTCGAAACGTCTACGCCGCGCCCGCACGTGCGAGCGGGCGCGGTGCGCCACCTGACGAACCGTCATCACGGATTTGCCCACCGCCGCGGCGACCTCGTCGTAATCGAAACCGAACACCTCACGCAGCACGAACACCGCACGCTCGTCGGGGGTGAGGGTTTCCAGCAGCACCAGCATCGCCATCGACACCGATTCGGCGAGCACCAGATCCGCCGATGCGTCGCGTTCGTCGAGCAGCAGCGGTTCGGGCAGCCACGGGCCGATGTACTCCTCGCGGCGACGCGTACCCGCCCGTACCGCGTTGAGCGACTGACGGGTCACCAGCCGCGCCAGATACGACTTGCTGTCGCGCACCGTCGCCAAATCCACCTCCGCCCACCGCAGATAGCTGTCCTGCAGCACATCGTCGGATTCGGTTGCCGAGCCGAGGATTTCGTAGGCGATCGTGAACAGCAGCGGCCGCAGCAGGGTGAATCGCTCGGCATGCTCGTCGGACCTCATGCCGACACAGCCGCGGCGCGCCGCGCGGGACGCGGGCCGCCCTTCAACCAGATCAGCGAACCCGGTTTCCTGGCCTCGCGGCGGATCTTCCCCACCCCGATCTTGCAGGTCAGCTCCTTGATCCGGGCGCCGGCCCGCCCGCCGACGTAGAGGTTCACCGCCACATCGTCCTTGCGGGCCAGCTGCCGGATGCCGACGCGCCTGCCCAGGCTGACACATGTTCCGGTGAGGGCCAGGTCGAGCGCGGTGGGTTCGGTCCCGGCGATGTGCGCGAGCACGGTGTCGGCGGCCTGTGCACCGAGTGCACCGGCGCCCTGGCTGCACATCCGCAGCGGCTGATCCGACGGTGCGGCGGCATCGCCGGTCGCCACGATACGGTCGTCGTCGATGCTGGTCAGCGTCTCGTCGGTGCGCAGGCGGCCGAGCGGGTCGGTGCGCAGCCCGCTCTCGGCCGCCAACTCCGGCACACCGAAACCCGTGGTCCAGATGGTGAGTGCGCTCGGGCGCACCGCACCGTCGGCGAGGACGACCGCATCGGGCCGCACCTCGGCGACCGTGTTGTCCACGACGCGGACACCGTGACAGCCCAGCCACTTGGCGACGTAGCGGCGGCCGGGCGCACTCAGTGACGGCATCAGGCGTGCGCCGCACACCAGCGTGACCGCGCGTCCCTGTTCGGCCAGTTCGGCGGCCGTCTCGATACCGCTGGCGCCGCCGCCGACGACGGTGACCGGAGCATCGGGCGGCAACTCGTCCAGCCTGGCGCGCACCCGCCGCGCGGACTCGAATTCCGCGATGGGGATGGCGAATTCGGCCGCGCCGGGCACGGCCGGTATCGCCGCGGTGCTACCGACCGCGTAGATGACGTGGTCGTAGTCCAGCGCACCACCCGAGGCCAGCCGCACGACGCGGGCGGCGGTGTCGATGCGCGTGGCGGTGTCGACCACCAACCGGATGCCCGCGCCGAGCAGCGTGCCGTAATCGACCGTCGCGTCGCCGGTTCCGGCGACGAACTGGTGCAGCCGGACCCGATCGACGAACTCCGGGCGCGGATTCACCAGCGTGATGCCGACGTCGGTGCGCAGCCGCAGCCGGTTGGCCGCCAGCGTTCCGGCGTAACCGCCGCCGATGACGACCACCTTGTGCAGGGTGTCTTGTTCAGTCATGCCCTCGAGACACCGCGCACCGCCGAAACATGACACGATCCGCTGTGATGTGCATCACCCGAGGATGGGTGGTTATCCGGCGCGGACCGCCAAACTCGTTCTGCCACAAGCCTTCGCGAGACGGTCCACCGCGGCGTCCAGGCCGGGGCCCGGCAGCGGCGCACCGTCGAACATGCTGAGCAGCACCGTATCGTCCGACAGCTCCCAGGTGCCCGCGATGCGGCCACCGACCACCACCAGCGGGGAGATCCAGCCCGCGGCGCGGCTCACCTCGGCGCGGTGCCGGGTGGGCAGCAGATCGGCGTCGGCGGTGCCGGGACCCAGCACGTACTGGTCGAAGGCGCCCAGCAGATGCACCGAGTAATCCGGTGCGGTGGCGGCCAGCTCGTCGGCGTGCTCGCTGAGCAGATAGGCGGGTGTGCCCTCGACATCCACCGTGGTCAACCGGTCGCCCAGCGCCGAAAACCATCGGCGCACCGTGGTTTTCCGCAGCGCGCCGCGGGTCAGCCAGGCATCGAAGGCCTCCGGCGTCGCCGGGCCGTACGCGGCGAGATAGCCGGTGATCGCGATCGGCGCCGCCGCCTCCGGCTCCGGCAGCCCCGGCCAGTCCGGCAGCAGCCGCGCCGGGCTGGCGAAGGTCACCTTGCTGCCCTGCGCGGGCCCGTGACACAGCGCGCCCTGCCAGGCCAGGGGTTTCAGCAACGCACCCCACCCGGAGCGCAATTCGTCACCGAGCCTGCGGAACGCCGCGTCGGCGACCAGCGCACCGACTAGCTCCTCCCTGGTCAGCACCGCGCCGTCGGCCAGCACCCGCGTCACCGCATCGGTCAGCGCCGCGACCTCCGCCGGGCTCGCCCCGAAATTGCGCTGCCACACCGGTTTCTCCCAGGTGCGCGCGGAGGCGAGCAGTGAAAGCGCCGCCGCGCCGAACCGCGGCGTTACCGCGTGCAACGTGCCGCGCATCGCCCAGGTCTTCATCAACCGGCCCGACCGCAACGCCTCGCGCACCGCATTCGGCGTCACCGTCGCCGACCGCACCGCGACCGCCAGCTCGGCCGCCGAACTCACCTGGGCCTGCACCCCGCACAGCCGCTCGACGACGGCCACCGCCCCCGCCTGCGCCTGCGCCCCGACGAACTGCCGCCGCAACCGCCACGCCCACACCTGATCGCGGGTGACCCCCACCTTCGTCCCTCCCAATGTCCGTCAGCCGAATATCGTGCTGCAGAAGAATATTCCGAGCGCCACCTCGAGCAGACCACCCACCGTCACCGCGATCACCGCCAGCAGCGCGGTTCGGTTGGTGGCCAACCGGATCCGGCTCACCGGATCGGCCAACCGCTCGGCCCTGGCCAGCACCGCGGTGCCCGCCGCGCCGAGCGCACCCACCGGCACCGCGGCGCCGCCCGCGAACGCCAGCAGGCCACCCAGCAGCGATTCCGGGCCGTGTTCGCGGGCCGCCCTGTCATCGGCGCACATCTCCAGCAGCCGCCCGATCTGCGCCGCGCCCTCGGTGAACAGCCCGACCGGCAGCGCGGTGGCCAGCCCGCGCAGCACCGCCATCAGATACGGATGCTTACCGGTCAGGTGCGCGCGTTCGTGCGCGAGCACCGCGTTCAACTGCGGACCGGTCAACGCGTCGAGGGCCGCGCTGGTCACCACGATGGTGTCCGGGCGCCCGGCCACGCAATACGCTTGCCGCTCCGGCGAATCCAGCACCAGCGCCGCCACCCCCGGCACCCGGCGCCCGACGATGCGCACCGCCCGCCCGTGCGCGCGGGTGCTGCGCTGCAGCCGCAGCACCAGATGTCCGGCCCGCAACAGCACCCCGCCCGAACCCGCGGCCACCACCGCGGCCACCGCGAACGCGCTCACCTGCACCGCGGTGCCGCCGTGCACGTGCGCGGGCGCCGACAGCATCGCCAGACAGGCGCGCAGCGCGTCCACCGGGTGATCCCAGAACGCCGCGAATTCCACCACCAGCACCACCGTGGCCGCGACCCAGGCGCCGAGCGCGCCCGCGATCGCCACCAGCCACGCCAGCACCCCGAGCCGGGGTGCGCTGCCGCGGCGGGTGAGCCTGCGCAGCACCGGCGGCCCGAACACCGCGACGGCGCTGCCGTAACAGATCAGCGCGAACGCGAGCGTCACGGCGCCTCGGGGGTTTTGCGGGTGGTCAACCGGCGCAGCGCCGCGCGCAGACCCGCCGACTCCTCGGCGCTGATCCGGTCGACGAAGTGGCTCAGCACCAGATCCGAACGCCCGCCCGAACCGAGCGCCTCCAGCATCAGCCGGGCGCCGTGCTCCTCGCGGGTCATCGTCGGCCAGTACCGGTAGGCCTTGCCCGCGCGTTCCCGCGCCAGCCAGCCCTTGCGATGCAGGTTGTCCATCGTCGACATCACCGTGGTGTAGGCGATACCGCGTTCGGCGGCGAGCTCGTCGTATATCTCCCGGACCGTAGTCGTCTCCGCATCCCGATCCCAGATGCGATCCATGATGACCGCCTCCAGATCGCCGAATTCTCGCACCGTACCGCTCCCTCATCCTGCCGGAACACTGTCCGGCCAGCTTAACGGCCAGCCGATCGTTCTACGTAGTGGAAGCGTAGATTGTCCCGGCGAGTGGGTGGAACCCGGGATATCCGGCCGTGATATGGGCGTACCATCGCACCCCTGTCCGTCTCGTCTGGGAGGTGCGTGTGCCGCGGTTGGCCGATCACGAACAACGACGCCGGGAGATCACCGGCGCCGCGCGGCGCGTCATCGCCGCGGGCGGCCTGGAAACGGCCACCTTCCAAGCGGTCGCCGCCGAAGCCGGTGTCTCCGTGCGGCTGCTGCAGTATTACTTCGGCACCAAACGCGAACTGCTGCTGGCCACCCACCGTGCCGTACTCGACGACGCCGCAGGCAGATTCATGCGGCATCTGGCCGCACTCGGCGACGAACCCGAGCCGCGGGCCGCACTGCGCGTCATCATGCACGAACTGCTACCGCTCGACGAGGCGCGCCGCGCGAACTCGATCGTCCTGGCCAACTTCCACACCGCCGCCATCACCGGCCCGGACGTGGTGGCCGAAGACACCGTCGGCGGGGCCCGCCTGCTGGCCCGGGTGCTCGCCGAACATCTGCACCGCGCGGGCTGCCCCGACGCCGACCGCGACGGCGAACTGCTCGCCGTCGCGGTCTTCGGCCTCGGCCAAGGCATGCTCACCTACCTGCACACCCCCGACGAGGCGCGAGCCCTGCTCGACCATCTCCTCGAGCGCACCCTGGCCTCGGCCCGGTCACCGCGACGCAAAGCCGCCCGATGAGCGACGGCCACTGATCGGTCTCGGGGCCGGGGCGATTCGCGCGGCCCGGGTCAGAGCCCGAGGATGCCGAGCCCTGGAGCTATCACCGATTCGATGAGGCGCTCGCGCTGGGCGTCCTCGTCGGCGGTGGGAGCCGAATCGTCCGCGGGCACACCATGGCCCGCGACTATGCTGCCGAGGCCGTGCAAGGATCTGTTGTGCGTATCCCAGTACTCGGAGTGCGAGCCGAAGCCGATGGATCCGATGTCGGAATGGAAAACCTGTGCGCCGTAACCCTTCTGGGTGGGATCGGGGCCGAAGTCCTGATCAGCGGGTGGGCCGACAGTACCGCCGTAGGGACCGGGCACCGGCAGGCGGAGTCGCCGGTCCACCTCATCGAGAATGCCGCCGACGCCGTGGCCCCCGTATTGGCTGACCGGGTCGTTGTAGGCAGAGGTCGCGTAGACGTGGTTCGCGACCTGGTTGTGCGGAACACCCGTCAGATTGAGATCGCTCGCGTGTTGGACCGCGGTCCCCGGACTCCCGACGAAGACGACCGCGTCGGCGTCGAGGCTGTGCCCGTGCGAGGCGGCGTAGCCGATCACCGTTGTGCCGTAACTGTGCCCGACCACGGCGTTGTACGAGGGTGGGCCGTCGTGTGAAACCCGCAGACCGGTCTGGAACTTGTCGAGCGCGTCGGCCGCATTCTCGGCATAGGTCAGGTGGCTGGCGTCCGGGTAGGTTGGCGGCGTATCGTACCCGAACCACGCGATGCCGGATGGGTTGGCGGCGCCATTCTTTCGGGCCTGGTCGCGCATGCCCTCCACCCGCTCGTTCATATCGCCGGTCATACTGGACACTGTGGCCTTGGTGCCCGGCACATAGGTTGTGACGTGGTCGGCGGTGTCCGGATTGCCCGCCGCCACCGCGGCATGCGTCCGCTTGCCCGACTCGGTATCGAACAGCAGCAGATAGCGGTCCTGTTTGTCTTTGTCGGCGAGCAGCGCCGAGAGGGTGGTCAGATCGTCGAGCTTGTCCTTGTATTTCGGGTCACCGGCTTGCGCTCGGGACAATTGGTAGTCGAGGTTCATCCGGTTGTAGTGGTCGCGATCGGCGGCCGGCAGGCCGTCCAGGTTGCCGATGTTCTTGTCGTGCTGCCACAGCGCGTCCTTCTCCGCCGGGGTGAGCGTCTGCCAGAAGTCGTGCAGTTGCTTCGGATCCGTTGGCAACAGCGTCTTTTCGTCGAGGATGGACTGCACTCGCGGACCGATCGGCGCCTTGTCCGGCGACTTCTCGTAGCCGCGCAGCAGCCGCATATCGCTCGTGATGGCCTGTGCCGCTTTCCTTTCGGCGTCCCCGAACTTGGTGAGCAGCGCCTTGATCCGCGACTGTAGACCCGCGGCCCGTCCGTCGACGATCTGCTGCAGCAGCCGAAAGGTGGCGCTGTCCGGGCCGCCCTGCGGATATTTCGGGGCGGTGACATTACCGTTGTCGTCGTAGGTCATCCCCGCCTGCTTGACCTCGCGGTCGACGATATCCAGCAGCGACGTGCGATGCGTCAACAGTTCCGTGCCGAAGGCATTGGTGTGATCGATCAGCGAGACCACGGTCTCGCTCAGGTGGTTCGCCGAAAGTTCATGCGCGAGCGCGCGTTCCGCCGCCGCAGCGGCGCCCTTGCCCTGCCAGCTGTCCATGGCGGCGTCGACGTCGCGGGCCATCCCGCCCACCTCGCCGGTGAACTTGTCGTTCTTCGTCGTCAGATCCTGTGCGAAGTCGAGCATCGACTGTGGATTGCAGCCGCGCACATGGCTGATCGTTGTCATTAACCTCACCCGCGATCGAAAACCGTTACCCAGCAGCGATACTCGTCATCGATGACGGTCAGACCCCCGCGCCGCTGGAGTAGCGGCGCAGCTGATCGGTATTCGTCTTCTCCATGAACTCGTATGTTTTCAGGCCGTACTTGGCGGCCGTCGCCATCGCCTCGATGTTCTTGCCGATCAGGCCGTATGCCTTGTGCACCGCCCCGACGGCCTGATCACACGCCGACTGCACCGGCGAACCCGGCATGGTCACCCTCTTCGAAACGGTGATCCCGGCAATGGTCGTGGCATGCCCGGACAGTTCGTCGGTGAGACGGTACAAGGTCGCCAAGTCGAGTCCAACTATTTCGCCCACAACAGCCCCCGTCGATGATCAGGAATGTGGGCACAAAAGTAGCACCTCGAATGTCGTTGCAGCAGACTATGTTTCAGATATCGCCTAGCAGAAGTTAGCTATTGCCGAAGCAGGCGGACCGCTACGTCGGTGCGCCGAGTTCGACGAGTCCGCGCAACGCCCGCGGCAACGGGCCCTGGTGCAGCACGCCGAGGCGCTGTGTCGCGCGGGTGAGGGCGACATACAGTTCGGCGGCGCCGCGCGGCCCGTCGGCGAGGATCCGTTCCGGTTCCACCACCAGCACGGCGTCGTATTCGAGGCCCTTGGTCTGCGCCGCCGTCACCGCGCCCGGCACATCCGGCGGGCCGATCACCACGCTGGTTCCCTCGCGCCCGGCCTCGTCGCGGACGAATTCCTCGATAGCAGAGGGGATTTCGTCCGCGGCGACCCGCCTCGACCACGGCGGCACACCGCAGGCGCGCACCGACTCCGGCGGCCGGATCGCGGGCGCGAATTCGGCGAGCACCGCGGCGGCGACGGCCATGATCTCCGCCGGAGTTCGGTAGTTCACCGACAGCGACCGGTACACCCAGCGGCCCGGCACATACGGCGCCAGCATCTCGTCCCACGAGGTCGCGCCGGCGGCCGACCGGCGCTGGGCCAGATCGCCGACCACCGTGAAAGACCGGCTCGGGCAGCGCCGCATCAGCACCCGCCAATCCATTTCGGACAGTTCCTGCGCCTCGTCCACCACCACATGCCGGTAGGTCCACTCCCGATCCGCGGCGGCGCGCTCGGCCAGTTCACGGGTGTCGCGCTCGAGGAAACGCTCCGCCAGATCCTCGGCGTACAGCAGGTCCTCGGCCATCAGATGGTCCTCGTCGTCCATCATGTCCTCGCGGCCGATCATCAGATCCAGCACGCCGGCCGCGTACTCGGCCGCCGCCCGGCGCTCCCGCTCGGCGGAGTCGTCGGCCGGTTTGTCGCGGCCGAGCAGATCGACCAACTCGTCGAGCAGCGGCACATCCGATACCGTCCAGGCCGCGCCGTCGGTGCGGGCGAGCGCCATATCCGCACCCGCCGCCCGCAGCCGATCGGGCGACACATACAGCTCGGCCAGCAGTTCTTCTGGCGTCAAGATCGGCCACAGTTCGTCGAGCGCGGCGGCGAACGCGGCGTTCTCGGCGAGTTCGGCCAGCACGTCCACCCGCAGCGCCGCCCACGCCTCCCGGTCGTCCCTGGTCAGCCAGCCCCGGCCGATCCGGGCGACCGCCCGCTCGCCGAGCACATAGGTGACGATCTCGGTGAACACCGCCCGCGCCTCGTTGTGCGGCAAACCGCTCGCCCGGGCCTCCGCCCTGGCCCACTCCGCGCTCTCGGCGTCGATGCGCACCGTGACGTCGTCCAGCTCGATCGGCAGCGGTTGCGCGGGTAGCCGCTGCCGATCGGCGATCGCCGCCGCCAGCACATCCAGGATCCGCAACGAGCCCTTGATCCGCGCGGCCGCCGGCGCGTCCTCGGCGGTGACCCGCAGGCCCGGCAGCAGATCACCGGTGGTCATGAACACCACGTTGGTCTCCCCCAGCGACGGCAGCACCCGCGAAATATGGTTCAGGAACGCCGGATTCGGCCCGACAACCAGTACGCCGCCGCGTTCCATCCGCTCGCGCCGCGTGTAGAGCAGATAGGCGACACGGTGCAGCGCGACCACGGTCTTACCCGTACCGGGACCGCCCTCGATCACCACCACACCCGGATGCTCCAGCCGGATGATCTCGTCCTGCTCGGCCTGGATCGTCGCGACGATATCGCGCATCCCGGCGCCCCGCGGCGCGTTCACCGCCGCGAGCAGCGCCGCATCTCCCCGCTCGCCGCCGCCGGGACGGCCGAGAACCTCATCGGTGAAATCGACCACCCGACGCCCCCGGGTGAGAAACTGCCGCCGCCTGCGCATGTTCTCCGGGTTCGCGGCGGTCGCCACATAGAACGGCCGCGCCGCGGGCGCCCGCCAATCGAGCAGCAGCGGTTCGAATTCATCGTCCTCGTCGAAAATGCCGATGCGGCCGATATACAGATGGTCGCCCGAAAGCGTGTCCAACCGGCCGAAACACAGACCGTTATCGGCCACGTCCAGCCGCTTGGCCTCCTTCGCCAGCGCGCGCACCTCGAAATCCCGTTCCATCGGCGTACCGCCCGTGCCCCGCAGCGCCGCGGTGTACCTGCCCTTCACCCGTGCGCGTTCGGCGTCCAGCCGCGCGTAGAGCCCGGCCACATAGTCGCGCTCGGAACGCAATTCGTCCTCGTACCCGTCGACCGACACGTACCCCTCCTTCTGTTGGCTCGACGATCCCGCCCCATCCGTCGACGACGGCACCCGCATACCCAACTCCCATATCCGCTTCGGCTTCGGCCAGCGATTGTGCGGTACGAACCGGGTCTTGCCGCAAGCCCCCGGGTGCGGTATAGGTTTAAATAGAGGGAATTCGTGCGGGTTGTTGTGCTGCGCGTCGAGCGTCTTCTTATCCCCGATAAACAGTGTGCCGCGCACCCGGACCTTTCGGCATCCGCCAATGTGATTCACCGATGTGTCGCGGCGACCTTCAGCGATGACGTTCCGTCAGAACACATCCCAAATTTCGCCGATACTCCACACGCTCGGCACCAGCCGCCGGACCGATACACCAGAACACATCCCGGATGTCTCGCCGATGTTCCACGCGCTCGGCGCGAGCCACCGGGACCGATACACCCCGAGTTCCGCAGCGTCCCAACGCTTTCGGGTAACCACCACGCCGGTTCCGATGCGGCGCAGGTCGAGCGCGCCCACCGGCTTGACCATGACGCAGGGGCAATCCTCCACCATGGTCGATGTGACCACGAAAACCGATACCGGAACGCCCGGCGACAAGACGATGCGGCAGTTCACGATTCACCACGACGGCGTCACCATCCCGGTGACACGCGGCGGCATCGGCAGGCCGCTGGTGCTGTGCCCCGGACTGTTCACGACCCAGGCCGACCTGGCCGAACTGATCGAACTGCTGCGGCGCGATTTCGAGGTGATCGGCTTCGACCTGCGCGGCCACGGCCGCAGCTCGGCCGGTGACCGATACACCTTCGAGGCATTCCTCGGTGATCTCGGCGCGGTGCTGACGCGGCTCAACCGCGACCTGCCCGCGCCGCCGCTGCTCGCCGGCCACTCGCTGGGCGCCGACCTCATCGTGCACTACGCCGCCGAAAACCCCGCGAGCGCAGCGGAACTCGTCCTCATCGACGGGGCGAATCCGGTGCCCGAACCATTCATCACCGCAGCCGATCTGCCGGAATTCCGTGCGATGGCGCAGCAGCTGTGCCGCGCCGCCGAACCGACCGCGGGCACACCGCATCAGGTGCTGCTCACCGCCGAACAGTTCGTGGACCTGAACCTGGAGATCGATACGGTCCGTTCCGGCATCCTCGACCGATACCGCCGCATCGACCGGCCGATCAGCATGATCATGTCCACCTCGATGGCCGGTGCAGGCGACGACCGAGAAACGGTGTGGCGCAACGGGAACTGGCGGGCCGGCGTCGAACGACTCGTCCGCGAGCGGCCGGATATCCGCACGTTCTGGCTCGACGCCGGGCACGGCCTGCTGGTCACCCACGCCACCGACATCGCCCGGATCATCCGGACCGTATCGTGACGACCGGTTCGACACTGACCATCGGCGAACTCGCCGCATACGCCGGGGTGACGGTGCGTGCGGTGCGGCACTACCACGCGAAAGGCCTACTGCCGGAGCCGGAACGCGACCACTGCGGGTATCGCCGATACGACGCGGCCGCCGTGCTCGAGCTGATCAAGATCCGGACCCTCGCCGCGGCCGGTGTCCCACTGGCCCGGGTGCGGGAGCTGCTACAGGCCGACGCGGACGAATTCGCCGCTGCCGCAGCCGATATCGACAAACGCCTGCGAATGGAGATCCGGCAGCGGCAGCGGCACCGCGAGCGGATCGCCCGCCTCGTCGCCGGAGACGGCCTGGCGCTGCCGCCGGAGGTGGTCGAATTCCTCGACCACCTCCGGGCGCTCGGAATCGACGAACGCGTCGTCGGCATCGAACGCGACGGCTGGATCCCGCTGGCCGCGCACGCACCCCACCGAATCCCGGAATGGTTGGCGCGCAAGCGAGTACAGATCGCGGACCCGCGACTCGTCGACTTCTATCGCACCCTGGGCCGGGTGCTGGACGGAACCGTCGACGATGCGAGCCTCGTCGAGTTGGCCGACACCATGGCCGGCTACCTCACCCAGCTCGCCGACGAGCACGGCGACGACTACGTCGGCGACGCCGACCTCGAACCGCTGTTCGCCGAACTGCTCGACGCACAGGCCTTCGACGCCGCACCCCCGGCCCGCAGACTCATCGAACTGCTCCGGCAACGCGGCTGGACCGGCTGGACCAATCTCGAACGCGTTCAGGTCGCGCCGAACCACCTCGACAGCCGTTCGAACAGCTCCGGCTGATCGTCACCGACCCACGCGATATGACCGTCGGGGCGCAGCAGGACCGCGGGGACATCCAGTTCCTCGGTGCTGTCGACGACGTGATCGACCCGGTCGGCCCAGCCCGCCACCGAAAGCAGGCCGGTCCGGTCCAGCAGCAGTCCGCGGCCGTCGCGCATCAGCTCGTAGAGGCGGCCCCGCTTCAACACCACATCGCGCATATGCCTGCCGACCAGGTCGTGGTCGTCGCCGAGGTCGTAGCGCACCCCGATCGCGGTGATCTGCTCGGTCAATCGGCGGCTCACCTCCGGGATGTCCATCAGCTCCGACAGCAGCCTGCGCACCGCCCGCGCGCCCGGTTCGAGCGACATCAGCTCGATCTGCGCGCGGGTGTTGTCCAGCACGTCGGCGGCCACCGGATGGCGTTCGGTGTGATAGGTGTCCAGCAGCCCGGCGGGCGCCCGGCCACCGACCTCGGCGGCCAGCTTCCAGCCCAGGTTGAACGCGTCCTGGATCCCGAGGTTGAGCCCCTGCCCGCCCACCGGCGGATGGATATGCGCCGCGTCACCGGCCAGCAGCACCCGCCCGACCCGGTAGCGTTCGGCCTGCCGGGTCGCATCGCCGAAGCGGGACAGCCAACGCGGCGAGTGCGCGCCGAAGTCGGTGCCCGCGGTCGCCCGCAGCTGTTGTTTGAGTTCGTCCAAAGTCGGTGGGACCCTTGGATTCTCGGAAACCCCGGCGGCGGGCACGACCACGCGGTAGCCGCCGTCGGCGAGCGGACCCGCACCGAACCGCAGCTGAGTCCGGCGCACCTCGGCCATCACCGCGCGCACCGTTTCCGGCGCCGCGTCCAGCTCCACCTCGGCCAGCAGCGTCTCCACCCTGGTCGGCTCGCCCGGAAAACCGACGCCCAGCAGTTTGCGCACCGTGCTGCGGCCGCCGTCGCAGCCGACGAGATAGCGCGAGCGCATCCGGGTGCCGTCGGCCAGGTCGGCGGTGACGCCGCGCTCGTCCTGGCTCAGCCCGACCAGTTCACGGCCGCGGCGGATCTCCACCCCGAGTTCGACGGCGTGCTCGGTCAACAAGCGGTCGGTGACCGGTTGCGGGATACCGAGCACGTATGGATGCGCGGTATCCAACCCCTCCGGCACGGGCTTGGCGATTCCGGCGAAGGAACTGCCCACCGGGTACCGCTGCCCGAGCGCGAGGAACCGATCCAGCAGACCGCGCTGATCCAGGATCTCGATGCTGCGCGCGTGCAGGCCGAGCGCGCGGACAACCTTCGTCGGCTCCGCGTCCCGCTCCAGCACCAGCACGTCGACGCCCTGTAACCGCAACTCGCCGGCCAACATCACCCCGGTCGGTCCGGCACCGACGACGATCACATCAATCATCACAACCTCAACTTCCCGACCCGGCGGGACGACCCCGAGTTATGGTCTCGGCCAGCGATTCTGCGGCACCACCCCGGCCTTGCCGCAAGCCCCGGGGTCCGCTATAGATTGAAGGTGGAAGGGGCGATGCATTCCCTTTTTCGCTGCTCTGCGATCGGCTGACAAACTTACAGCAAATCCCGCTTCTCGGGTGCGTGGCGAAATGGCTTGCACCGCAACGTTTTTCCGGCTTCCGCGCGCGTTCCGCCTCGACGCCGCACATGGTTCCCCGAGTCGCCGGTGCGCGGAACAACGGCCACGCTGCCGCTCAGGTGTCCTCGATCATGGCCCATCGGCGCGCCAGCCGGCGGCAGGCCTCGACCAGCTCTGGCGGGTGCAGGTCGGTGAGTTCGGTGTCGAACGTGCCGAGAATGCCCGCGATACCCGCCCAGGACCAGGCGCCGAGAGTCAGCCGACAGTGCTCGGCGTCCAGATATTCCACGACGGAGCCGCCCGGCGCCCAACGGGCCACGATATGAGCGGGCAGGCCGAGCCGGGCGGTGCCGGTGCACGGCCAGGGAGCCGGTGTGTCACCGCGGTTGTGGGTGCTCATCACGAACTGGGCGAGGTCGTCGCCGGGCAGCGGGCGAGGACCGAAAAGCTGCGTGGTGGGGCGGGCGTGCAATCGATCGACGCGCCGCACCCACCACTCGCCGTCGGTGCGGTCGTAGCCGACCAGATACCACCGCGCGGCCCAGACGACCAGGTGATGCGGCTCGACCCGATGTGCGGGCAGGAAGTCGGGATCTCCGGGTTCGGGGCGGGTGCCGTCGGGACGCAACGTCTCGACGGCGAGTAGGTGACGGCGGCGCACCGCCGTGCCGACCACGGTCAGCGCGGCCGGATCGATGGGCGGCGCGGGGAACTCCCAGTAGTTCCGCAACCGGGTCAGGCGCAGGGATTCCATCGATGCCCGCAGGGCGGGCGGCATCACCTGGTGCAGCGTGGCCAGCGCCCGCGCCGCGTCGTCCCCGAGCCCGAATACCGTGCTCGGCGCGGTCTGCAGGGCCACCGCGACCGCGAGAGCCTGGTCGTTGTCGAACAGCAGCGGCGGCAGGGTGCGCCCGGCGCCGAGCCGATAGCCGCCGTCGGGGCCGTGCACGGTGGTGATCGGGTAGTCGAGCAGGCGCAGGGTTTCGATATCGCGGCGGACGGTGCGTTCGCTGGCGCCGAGCCGGGTGGCCAGCTCGCGCAGCGGCCAGCACCGTCCCGATCCCAGCAGCGACAGCAGTCGCAACGCCCGGTGTGCGGTATTCGCCATCGTCCCATCATGACCGGGTAGTGGCCACTCGATGTCCACTACCGGTGCCAAGGTTGCCTCGTTCAGCAAATGACGGAAAGGGCGGTCGGTATGCGGGTGGTCGTGGTCGGTGGCGGAATCGGCGGGCTTGCACTGGGTGCGGGATTGCGGCGCCGGGGATTCGATGTCGCGGTATTCGACCGGGACACCGATGTGGCGGCGACGGGTGGCTACCACATCACCCTGGACGAGCGGGCGCAGACCGCGCTGAACGAACTGGTGGAACCGGCAATCATGCGGCGGCTGCTGGCATCTGGTTCGGCGCTGCGGCTGCGCGAGCGCGACGCGTTCTGGGACCGCCGTGGTCGGCTGCTCGGTCACGGGCCGGATCTGCGCGGCAGCGGCAGCGTCGACGTCGACCGGATCACCCTGCGGCTGCTGCTGGCCGAAGCCACGGGTGACGGCCTGCGCCTCGGTCGCCGCGTATCCGGCGTCGGATATGACGATCGCGGCGCACCCCGGGTACTGTTCGCCGACCGGGCGCCGGTGTCGGCGGATCTCGTGGTGGGTGCGGACGGCGCGCACTCGGTGGTGGCCCGCCACCTGGCGGGCGGCCCGACCAACAGCCCGGCGGGCATCATCGGGTTCTCCGGCCGCACCCTCCTCGGCGACCTCGGTCCCGGCGAGCGGCGGCGGCTGCGGCCACGATCGGGGACGGCGATTGGCCCGCGCGGGGCAGCGCTCTACATCGGCTTCCTCGACCCGGTCGGCAACGCCGCGCTCGACGCTCCGGAACTGCGGATGTCGGTCACCACCGGACCCACCTACATCTGGGGTGCTATGTTCCCCGAATCCGCGGCCACGGATTCCCTGCGTGACCTGCGCGGCGATGAGCTGCTGGCGGCACTGCTCGGCCGGTTCCGCACACGGGGCTGGGCCGAGCACACGCTCGAGGTCATCGCCAAGGCCGACCCGCACAGCGTGGCCGCGTTCCGCTTCAACGCCGCCTCCGCCCGCGCCGACGATCTCGCGCCCTGGCGCGCGGGCCGGATCACCGCGCTCGGCGACGCCGTGCACGCCACACCACCCACCGCCGGAATGGGCGCGGGCGCGGCCATCCGCGACGCCGCCAGCCTGCTCGAACACCTGCGCGCCGCCGACGACGGCACCACCACCCTCACCGACGCGGTGGCGCACTTCGAGGCGGGTATGCGTCGGCGCGGCAGCGAAGTCCTCACCCAGGCCATGCGAACCGTTCGATGGATCCTGGCCACCGACACCACATTCGGCGCCGCGGCCACCACCCTGGGCACCCCGATTCTGGCCGCGGCCGCCCGACTGCGTCACTGACGGGGGTGGGCAGCAACGCTTCCGCGACAACCAGCCCGCGTCGATCAACTGCTGCGCGAGGCCGTCCGCCTGGCGTAGGCCCGCCCGGAACGCCGACGGCCAGCTCGCCAGCACGTCCGGATCGGTTGCGGCCGTGTTGAATACGTCGATCGTGGCCACGTCCGGGCCGAATCGCATGACGGTATCGGTCAGCGTGGTCGCGAGTTCGGCATGAACCTGTTCGGGCGGGAAGCGATGCGCCATCGGCTCGACGACCAGAACGACGTCCGAGTCCGCGGCGAGGTCCGCGTTGGTGGGCGATCAAACCCGCCCTCCACGCCGCCCCCACCTAGAACAACCGAACGCCGAACGGTCCGACCGGACGTTCGACATCGGCTGTGGCACAGAACCCGCGCCGAGCATTCGGGTGGGTCGTTGGCCGCCAACCGATCTCACTAGCGTCCGGAACTACCGAACGTCGATTACGGCGGATACCGACCGCATACGCCGCAAACGGATTTCGAATCGACCACGGTGACACCTAGTGGCGGACCGAGTGCCGGTCGAGGAAATCCGCGATGAGCGGGGCGATTTCGGCGAGATGTGTTTCGAGCGCGAAATGTCCGGTGTCGAACAGGTGCAGTTCGGCATCGGGCAGGTCGGCGAGGTAGGCGTGGGCGCCGGGCGCGGGGAAGAAGGGGTCGTTCGCGCCCCAGACGATCAGGGTGGGCGGCGTGTGCTGCCGCAACCAGGACTGCCAGCTCGGATAGGCGGTGACGTTGGAGTGGTAGTCGAAGGCCAGCGCCAGCTGCGCATCGACGCGTCCCGGCAGGTCGAGATAGTGCTGATCCAGCGTCCAGCCGTCCGGTGACAACAGGGCGGTCTCGGTGACGCCGTGCTCGTACTGACCGCGGGTGCCGTCGAGGGTGAGCAGCCCGCGGATGGTGTCCTCGGCGCCATCCCGGCCGGGGCGCAGCGCGATGAATTCGCGTGCGCCATCGGATAATCCGGCCTCGTAGGCATTTCCGTTCTGCACCACCAGACCGGTGATCCGTTCCGGGTCGCGCGCCGCGAGCCGGAACCCGACCGGTGCGCCGAAGTCGAAGACGTACATGGCGAAGCGGGACAGTCCGAGCCGCCGCACGAAACCATCGACGACCTCGGCGAGACGGTCGAAGCTGTACTCGAAATCCGTTGGCGCGACCGTATTTCCGAAGCCCGGGTAATCGGGTGCGACGAGCCGGTATTCGGCGCCGAGCGCGTCGATGAGCCGACGGAACTGGTGTGAGGCGGACGGAAAACCGTGCAGCAGCAACAACACCGGCGCGTCCGGGCGCTCCGGCACCGACTCCCGGTAGAACACGTCGACGCCGTCGACGTCGACGCGACCGTACCGGACCCGAGGCAGCTCGACCATTTCTTCACATGCTTTCTTCAGAGGATGATGCATTAGTACTAGACCATCCTGTTCTAATGCGTCAACACATCGAGTTACCATTAGCTCGTGATTGATGCCGAACCGCTGATCGGTGAGCCGCTGGCCCTGGACCTGGTCAACACCCGATCCGCCGCCGGCGACCTACTGGAAACGCCCGCGCAACTGGCACATTGGCTGCGGTTGCAAACCGAGCGGATACCCGGAGCCACCGGCCGCCCGACCCGGGACGACCTGGCGTTGGTGCTGGCCGTGCGCGAGCACACCACCACCGCACTCGAAGCTCTACTGCACGCCCGCCGCCCGCCCGCCACCGCCTTACGCGGGCTCGACGAGGCCCGATCCGCCGCACCCGCCACCCCGCACCTGGAATGGAACGGCCGATCCGTCGTCTCCATCGTCCGCCGCAACGGATCACCCGGCGCCCGCCTCGCCGCCGTCCTCGCCGACGCCGCCGCCGACCTGTTGACCGACCCCCGCATCACCGAACTCAAGCGCTGCGCCGCCGCCGACTGCGTCCTACTATTCCTCCCCAACCACCCACGCAGACGATGGTGCTCACCCGACCGCTGCGGCAACCGAACCCGCGTCGCCCGCTACTACCAGCGCCACAAGCCCCCTCCGAATTCCTAGCGGACCGGTGGATCCAATGCGACTGCGCCACAAACGTGTTGGCGCAGTTCACCGGACAAGTGTCCCGAACCGGTGCGGCCGTCGGTGAGTCTCTTCTGAAAGGGCCGGGCCCGGCGTGCTTTTCACACGCCGGGCATCAGGATCGGTTCGGTCGGCCGTCGACTTCGGCTGCGACACGGCGGACACGGTCGGTGTCACGGATGACGTCGATCCTGACGATCCTGTCGCCTGCGACAGTGAACACCATCACCGCAAACGGCTGCTCGTCGCGGATGCTGAGAGCACCGATCGCCCCATTGACCACCAGATGACGCAACCGGCCGCCCTGCGGAACCCGCACTTGTTCAGCCACAGCCGTCGGACCGGTGACAACACTCGCGGGACGGCCGACGCCGTAGTCGGTCCGCAGCACGATGTCGGGGTCGAGAACTCGAAGCAGGGCGTTGAGATCGGCATCGCGGGCGGCCGCATAGAACGCATCGACGACCCTCCGTTGCCGGGCCAGATCCGGATCAGGTCGCCGAACCTCGGCTCCGTTGACGCGCCGCCGCGCACGGCTGGCGAGCTGCCGCGTGGCCGCCGGAGTGCGCCCGACGATGTCGGCGATATCGGCGAAAGGCAGGTCGAACATGTCGTGCAGTACGAACGCCACCCGCTCGGCCGGAGCGAGCCGCTCGAGCACCAGCAACAGCGCCACTCCCACCGTGTCGGCGAGCATCATCTCCTGTTCAGGATCGAGCCCTGCGTCGCAGACGAGCAGTTCCGGCAATTGGGTATCGAACGGAACTTCGCGGCGCTGTCGACGAGATCGCAACTGGTGCAAGCACTCCCGCGCAACTACGGTGGTCAACCACCCGCCGAGGTTGTCGATCTCGGCAGGGCCGGTCCGGCTCAACCGCAGCCACGCATCCTGTACCGCGTCCTCGGCTTGGTCCATCGAGCCCAGCATCCGATACGCCACGGCACGCAATCGGGGACGTTCCTTCTCGAAGCACTCTGCGAGCCACTGGGTCTCGTCCATCCGCCACACCCTCCGATCGTCACAACTCACCCACATGAGCCGCCGTCTCGCACGGATGTGACAGCAACCGAGAACGTCGCGCTCGCCGCGAACCAGCGCGGTGTACAGCGGCGGGCGGCTTGGCGTTTCGAAACAGGCTGTCACATGTGCGGGACGTGGCGGCTCATACGGCGGTGCGGGTAACGCACTCGATCTGATCATGAAACGGAGCACCTCGTATGACCGAGACCATCACCCCGGGCCGGAAATGGGGCACGGTCGCCATCGCCTGCCTGGCCATGCTGCTGATCGCGCTGGACATGACCGTGCTCCACCTGGCCGTACCCAAACTGACCGAAGCCCTCGAACCCACAGCGACCCAGTTCCTGTGGATCGTCGACATCTACGGCTTCCTACTGGCCGGGTTCCTCATCACGATGGGCAACCTCGGCGACCGGATCGGCCGCAAAAAGCTCCTGCTGATCGGAGCGACCGGCTTCGGCCTCGCCTCGGTGGCCATCGCATTCGCCCCCAACCCGGCATGGCTGATCGCGGCGCGAGCACTGCTCGGCATCGCGGGCGCCACCTTCATGCCCTCCACACTGTCACTGATCCGCAACGTGTTCGACGACCCGAAGGAACGCACCGCCGCGATCGGCATCTACAGCAGTGTCGGTCTCATCGGGTACATCGTCGGCCCACTGGTCGGCGGTGCACTGCTGTCCAACTTCTGGTGGGGCTCGGTATTTCTGATCAACGTGCCGGTGGTCGCAGTAATCGTCGCGGTCGGCATCGCCGTGGTACCCGAGTCACGAAATCCGGCACCGGGCAAGCTGGATCCGGCAAGCGTGCTGCTGTCGATCATCGGTGTACTCGGCATCGTCTACGCGATCACCGAAGTATCCGACAAGGGGATCGACCACCTCGATATCACCGCGGCCGCAGTACTGGGCATCGTCGGCCTGGCGTTGTTCCTCTACCGGCAGACCAGGCTCGCCACACCGCTCATCGACACCGGCCTGTTCCGGCAACGCGCCTACTCCGCGACCATCGTTGCGACGGTGGTCACCATGTTCGCCAGCCTGTCGGTGTCGCTCCTGCTCGCCCAGTACCTGCAGCTCGTCACCGGCTGGTCACCACTGAAGGCCGGATTGGCCCAACTGCCCGGATTGCCGGCCCTGGTGGCGGGTCCCATGTTGGTCGCGCCACTCGTCGCCCGACTCGGTCGCGCCACCACGGTCGCCATCGGATTAACCCTGCTCACCGCCGGTTTCGTGCTCTATGCCCAGGTCGATGTGCACGTCAACTATCCATACCTGCTCCTGCCGATGTTCGTCTTCGGGACGGGACTGCCGATGACACTGGTCGTATGCACGGACACCGTGCTCGCGACCGTCCCGAAAACGCAGGCCGGCGCGGCCTCCGGGATCGCCTCGACCGCGCAAGAACTGGGCGGCGCACTCGGCATAGCCGTGATCGGCACCCTGCTCAGCGTCGTCTACCGCGCCGACCTCACGCTGCCCAGCGATCTGCCCGCCGGGGCCGAGAGGCCGATCCGCGACAACCTCGGCGCCGCACTCGGCACCGCCGCGCAACTTCCGCCCGAGGTCGGTCGCCCGGTCATCGACAGTGCCAGACAGGCATTCGTCGACGGCATCCACGTGACCATGTACTGGAGCGCAGGCGTGATCGCCGTACTCGCGCTGAGCATGCTGTATCTGCTGCGCGACGTGCCCAAGGTAATCGAAGGCACAGAGGAACAGGGAGAGCACCCGGCGGTCGAATCCCCTCCTGCTGCGGTCTGACCTGAGCCGCCACTGAATCGTCAGCCGGCCCACACGCGGTGGCAGCTCGTTGTCGCAGTTCGGCGCGGCGAGCTGCCTCGCTGTTCCTGCGCCGCAGACGAATTCGCGACCGTCAGAGGATCGCGTCGGCGAGGCGGTCGACCTGGTCGACCGATGTCACCGTGGGGTGGAAGATCAGTCGGTCGAAGCCGAGGTCGCGGTAGGCGCGGACGGTTTCGCGGGCGTCGGCGGCGTCGGTGAGCATGTCGTCGACGTTGAGCTGGGCGTATGGGGGGTGGAATCCGTAGTAGCGGCCCAGATGTTCGCGTCCCGCCTGCGCGATGCCGTCGTCGCCGATCGCGAAGTTCACCGAGGCGTGGATCACGGGATCACCGGTTCGGCCCGCCTCCTTCCAACCGGCCCGCACCCGGTCGGCCAACGCGGACTGGGCCGGATAGTCGCGCAGCGCACCGGCGACCCAACCGTCACCGACGGTGATCGCCCGCCGCACCGTGGCATTCGATTTGCCACCGACGAGCAATGGAATCCGCACCGCCGCGGGACACAACGGCGCGGCGTCGGCGACGGGTTCGCCGCGCCAGGCCCGGCGCATGATCGCGATCTGTTCGTCGAGGATGCGACCGCGGGCGGTGAAATCGACTCCCGCGGCGGCATAGTCGTTTTCCCGCGAACCGACGCCGACACCGATGACGAGCCGGTCTCCTGCGACGTCGGCCAGGCTCGCGAGTTGTTTGGCAAGCACCGTCGGCTGATACAGCGGCGCCAGCAGGATATTGGTCACCAATTCGAGGTCCGCGCCGGTTCCGGCGGCGATCGCCAACGCGACGATCGAGTCCAGACTCGGATAGACGAGACGATCGATGGTGCCGACACCCGCGAACCCGCACCGCTCGGCGCGGCGGACCCATTCACCGATGACCGGGCCGGGCACACCGGCGACATGGTTCGGCAGGCCGATGACGATTTTCATGACTCCAGCCTCGACGCCGAGGCGACATCATGGCCACACCACCGCCGAAGATCGCCCGATACCGCCATCCCGTGCCGGATTGCATTGTGTTTCCGCCACATTCGGCCCATCGGACGCTCGAAATATCGTCGCCCGCATCGCCGCCCGCGACGAGCTACGCGTCCACCTACGCCGAACCCGCCCCACCGGCAGCCCAACTGCCGCACACGCTGCAATTCGGCACCGCACGCAAGATCTACTGACCGTAGTGCTTCGGCGATAGCTGCACGGGTGAGCGCGATCGGTGCGCGTTCCACCACCAGCGGGCGCATGATGGTGGGGCCGGCCAGGCTGTTCCACGCGACCGGAACCCGCGCCGCCGGGCACAGTGCGAGGTCCGATTCCCGCCAGCCGCGGTCGCCGGTGTGGGAGACGCTATCCGGCGTGACCAACTGTTTCGAGGGAATCGTCGATCGATTCTTACTGTCCGGCAACGAGTTCGGGGAGAAATTGCGCGCGATCCGGCCCGAGCAGTGGTGCTGGCCGACCCCGTGTTCGGAGTGGAATGTGCGCCAGCTGGTCAATCACGTGACCCGCGGGAACCTCAACTACGTCGGGCTCGTCGACGGAGGCACCAGCGCGGAGTTCCTGCGGCTGCGCGACGCCGACGCGCTGGGCTCGGACCCGGCGGAGGCGTACACCCGATCCGTGCGGCTGTGCGCCGAGGCGTTCACCCGTCCCGGCGCGCTGCGGCGGATCCTCGACTACCCGCTGGGCCGGGTGACCGGCGAACAGGCGCTCGCGGTCCGCACCACCGACAACACCGTCCACACTTGGGATCTCGCGCGCGCCATCGGCACGACGGACACCCTCGACACCTCCCTGATCTCCTGGATAGACCATCACCTCGACGAGATCTACGCCGGACTGCCGGAAACCCCCACCGCCGCCGACACCACACACCGATTCTTCGCCGCCCCCGAGGGCACGCCCGAACACGATGCGACACAACAGAATCGGCTACTGCACCGAATGGGCCGGAACCCCAACAGAATCCCGTTCTGAACGAGACGGAATCCATGTCGGTGGCCGCGCGTAGATTGCCGACCATGACCGAGACCTCGTCATCCAGCGACGAAAGTTCAACGCAGTCCAGCAGATACGAGGGCGACGCCTGGGATCTGTCATCCAGTGTCGGCGCGACCGCGACGATGGCCGCGGCGGCCCGGGCGATAGCGACGCGCGCGGACCGTCGGCTCATCGACGACCCGTTCGCCGAACCGCTCGTCCGGGCGGTCGGCGTCGACCTCCTCACCCGGCTGGCGACCGGCGAAACACCGCCCGACGAGTTGGTCGGGCAGATCTGGATCGACGCGGCCAAGGTGCGGACGAAGTTCTACGACGAGTTCTTCCTCGACGCCACGAACGCGGGCATCACCCAGGTCGTGATCCTGGCCTCGGGGCTCGATTCCCGCGCGTACCGACTGTCGTGGCCGACCGGCACCGTGGTGTACGAGATCGACCAGCCGCAGGTCATCGAATTCAAGACCCGCACGCTGGCCGAGCTCGGCGCCGCACCCACCGCCGAACACAGGGTGGTCGCGGTCGATCTGCGCGACGATTGGCCGAACGCATTGCGCGCCAAAGGATTCGACCCGGCCCGGCCGACCGCGTGGAGCGCCGAAGGGCTGCTCGGCTACCTGCCACCCGAGGCGCAGGACCGCCTGCTGGACACCATCACCGAACTCAGCGCGCCAGGCAGCCGGGTGGCCACCGAAAGCAGGCCGAACCCGCGCCCCGGCGAGGAGGACAAGACGAAGGAAAGCCTGCGCCGCATCTCCGAACGTTGGCGCGCACAGGGTTTCGACACCGATATGGCGAGGCTGCGATATTACGGTGCCCGCAACGAAGCGGCCCCCTACCTGACCGCCCGCGGCTGGGCGCTGACCGGCATCAGCGTCCGGGACCTGTTCTGCGCCAACGATCTTCCGCCCCTGACGGACGATATGCGCATGGGCGATGTGCGCTACGTCAGCGGCACCCGCGGCAATGACGATTCGGGCGCCCCGAACGGATAGACCGATTTGCTTGCTAATAGCTGGCCCCGGGTAGCGATATGACAGTTATCCCTATCGCTTCATCTAGGAGGAAGCCATGCGCAAGGTTATGGCCCTCGGGGCAATCGCCATCGGCGCGGGTGTGTTGTTCGCCGCGCCCGCGACCGCGAATCCGACCGGAAATACCGGGCAACCGAACCAGTCGTGTCAACAGGTCGAACCGAATACACCCGGTCGGTCGGCGAACAGCCCGGGCTCAGCGTTCAACGAGCCGGGGATCAACAGCGCCGACGGCGGCACCGGCGGCCAGCACTACGCATCCCAATCGCAGTACGACGTGGCCTGCTACCAGCAGTCGGTGCACTGACGAAAAAAGAAGTGGCCCACAAACCGGCACTGTTGGTAACCTGCCGGGACCGTGACATCGTCCCAGGAGGTGAGACCCATGAACACTGCATCGAAGTGGGTGCTCCCCCTCGTCGTCACGGTTGGGCGAACGTCGTAGTTGTCGCCGGGAGCGCCTGAACAAAGGCAATCCCGAAAGGCGACAACCATGTACGCACAACCTTTCACATTCGAAACAGGCGAGCCCGCCGCCAGCATCACGCGGGTCACCGACACCGAGTGGCATGCCGCGGTGGACGGCCGGGTGGTCGGCAGCGCCGATGTGTCCCGCAGGCCGGACGGGCGGCGCTTCGTCAGCGTCGACGCCTGGCACGCAACGGTATTCGACCAACTCGCCACGGCCGTGCGGGCCGAACTGCCACGGCCGCTCTACACCGTGGTGGACGAGGTCGAGTCCGATCTGATCGCGGGCTGGCGGCGGGCGGGCTTCGCGTCGGGTCGGCGCGAGTGGGAGTATTCCGTGCCCACCGATCCGGCGGTCACCGGACTCGACGCCACCGCACCGCCGCGGGGGATCACGATCGCGGCCGCCGACGAACGCCCGCTGCGGGCCTTGGATCGGGCGATCCGCGACGAGGTCGAAGCCACCGTCGGCTGGCACAGCATGCCCGCCGAAGTGCTGCCCCGCCGCGCCGGCGACACCGTCGTCGACCCGTCGAAATACGCGGTCGCGGTGCGATCGGGCCGCTATATCGGGTTGATTCGCGTGGTGCGGGCGATCCGGCAGCCGCGCATCGGCCTGATCGCGGTCCTGGTCGGGGAGCAACGCACCGGTGTGGCGCGGGCGCTGCTGGCGCATGCGCTCGGCACATTGCACCGGGACGGTCACGGCCCGGCATACGCCGAGGTGAACGAATCCAACACCGCCGCAACGGCACTCTTCGATGGGATCGGCGCCCGGCGCGTCGGCAGCAACCTGGAACTGGTGCTGCGATGACCAAGACGAGCAAGGGCATCGAAATCGAGGGCACCGTGCTGGAATGCCTGCGCAACGCCACCTTCCGGGTGGAGCTCGCCAACAAGCACATCGTGCTCGCGCACATCAGCGGAAAGGTACGGCGGAACTACATCAAGATCATGCCGTTCGATCGGGTCTTGTTGGAGCTCAGCCCGTATGACCTGACCCGCGGCCGGATCCTCTTCCGATACCGGACGTAACCGGGTCGGGTGGGCAAGCGTCCACGCTTGCCCACCCTCACTCCCGCCACCGGGCTCGTCCGAACGCAGCGGCCAGCGTAAGCGCGATGCCGATGACCGCCGCCATCGCGAACACCGTCCCGAAGCGGCCCGCACCGGCAAACGGTGCCGCCGCCGCGGTCGCGACGGCGCTGCCGCCGAACAGGGCCGTGGTGAACAGGGCGACAACGGTTCCGCGCGCCTGCGGCACGATCGACGACGACCAGGCCTGCAAGGTGGTGTGCAGGAAAGAGTATGCGCCACCGAGGATTACCGCCGCCAAGGTGAGCGCTGCCGCCTGCTGCCACACCGCCATCACCGCGAAACCGCCCACCAGCAGTGTTCCGCCCGTGGCCGCCAACGCCCATGCGGGTAGCCGCACCGACAGCGGTTTCACAATCCGCGTCCCGCCCAGCACACCGATGCCGTAGGTCGATGCCAGCGCACCGGCCGCGGCCAGACTCATCCCGTCGTGCTGCAGCGCGGGCGCCAGATAGGTGACGCCACCGAGCAGCAGCGCGCCCTCCACGAAACCCAGCAGCAGCACCAGCGGCAGCCATCGACCGCGCAGCAGTTCGCGGTAGCGGTTGCCGCCGGATTCCTGTCGCGATTCCGGCAGCCGGCGCAGGCCGGGCGTCAGCAGGCCCAGCGCGATCGCGGGAATCGCGAAAACCGCACGCCAGCCGGCGAATTGGGCGACGACGCCGGCGATGAGGGTCGCGGTGGCGGTCGCCGCGCCGGTGGCCGCCATGAGATCGGCCAGCGCCTGCTGCCGCACCCGCGCGGGCACCGTGTCACCGACGTAGGTGAGCGAGGCGGGCACGATCGCGCCGACGCACGCGCCGGTGAGCACGCGCAGCGGAATCAGCACCTCCAGCGTCGGAGCCAAGGTCGATGCCAGCCCGCTCAGCGCGGACGCGACCAGCGCGATCCGCAGTACCGGTATCCGTCCGAGGCGGTCGGACAGCATCCCCCACATCGGTTGCGACAACCCGTACGCGAAGGCGTATCCGCTGGCGGCCAGCGCGACATCCGCGAGCGGGACGCGCATCGCCGCGGCGACGGCCACCAGCAGCGGCGCGATCGCGAATCGGTCGACGCCCGCGAAATAGCAGGCCGCGAGCAGCGTCCGCGGCGGTGCGGTGGGCGCCTGGCGCACTTGGGTATTCGTCACCGTCCCACTGTCGGCGAGGTGCTGGACGACCAGCCAGGTCACTGGTCATCCTGGTAAATCCACCACCGGTCACGACTATTGACATCGGCGGTTGCTACGGTTGGAACCCGCTATGGCTCTCGAGCACGACCGTCGCCGCACCCTGGGGGCCTTCGTCAGGTCCCGCCGCGAGCGGCTCGATCCTGGATCCCTGCTGCTGCCCGGCTCGCCGCGCCGCCGAACACCGGGGCTGCGCCGGGAGGAAGTCGCGCAGCTGTCCGGTGTCAGCCTGTCCTGGTACACCTGGCTCGAGCAGGGCCGCGATATCAACGTCTCGCGGCAGGTGCTCGACGCGCTGGCCCGCACCCTGCGACTGGATCCGCTCGAGCATCGGCATCTCTTGCGGCTGGCCGGATCTCCCGATGACACCCAGGTATCCGAGCCGCCGACGGCGGATACGCACCTGCGCGCGGTGCTGGCCGCCTTTGATCCGGCACCGGCGAGCCTGCGCGACCGGCACGGCGATATCCTGGCGCGCAATCGCGCCGAATCCGCGCTGTTCGACACCGGCGACGCGTACCCGAATACCCTCGAACTCTATTTCGCCTGGCAGCCGATGCGAACCATGTTGCGGGACTGGGCAATTCACGCTCGCTGCATTCTGGCGGAATTCCGCGCCGAGGCCGATCGGTATCCCGGCGACGACCGCTTCGCCGAGATCGTGGCCCGGCTGCGCCCGATCGAGCCGTTCGCCGACTGGTGGGACGGCCACGACGTCGGCGGCTTCACCCCGACGCTGCGGCTGCTGGACCATCCGAAGGTGGGGCGGCTGGCGTTGCGGCATTCGAAGCTGCTCGCCGCCGACGATCCGACCCGGCACATCCTCGTGCGCACCGCCGACGACGCCGACACCGCCGATCGATTGTCGGCACTGGTGCGCGACACCACCTAGTCTCGGTCCGTAGCTCAACCCGGCCAGAATGGTCCGCAACGAACCGAGTAGACCGTCATGGCGAAATACCTGCTGCTCAAACACTATCGGGGCGCGCCGGCAGCGACCAACGACGTGCCGATGGACCGTTCTGTGCGCGCACCCCAGCCTGTCCCCTGGCTCGGCCGTCGCGTTGACGCTGCGCGCGGTCGGCGGCCTGACCACCCGGCAGATAGCGACGGCCTATCTCGTACCCGAAGCGACCATGGCGCAACGGATCAGCCGGGCCAAACGGCGGATCGCGGGACTGCCGCTCGACCGGCCCGGCGACCTCGCGACCGTGCTGCGCGTGCTCTACCTCGTCTTCAACGAGGGCTACAGCGGGGATATCGACCTGGCGGCCGAGGCCATCCGCCTCACCCGCCAGCTCGCCGCCTCGACCGACGAGCCCGAGGTCTCGGGGCTGCTCGCGCTGATGCTGCTGCATCATGCGCGCCGAGCGTCGCGAACCGGACCGGGCGGTCGCCTGGTGCCGCTCGCCGAACAGGACCGAACCCGTTGGGACGCAAATCTTATCGCCGAGGGCGTGACGATTCTGCGGACCGCGCTGGCCCGCGACCGGCTCGGCGAATACCAGGCCCAGGCCGCGATCGCCGCCCTGCACGCGGACGCCCCGAGCGCCGCCGAGACGGACTGGCCGCAGATCGTGGAGTGGTACGACGAACTGCTGCTGCTCACCGACAGCCCGGTGGTGCGGCTGAACCGCGCCGTCGCGGTCGGTGAGGCCGAGGGACCCCGGGCCGGACTGGCCGCGCTGGCCGAACTGGATCCGGAGCTGCCCCGCCACGTCGCGGCCCGCGCCTACTTCCTCGAACGCGACGGTGATCTCGAACAAGCAGCCGCGTTGTACGCCAAGGCATCTCGCGCGGCCACCACCGTACCCGAACGCGACCACCTCACCCGCGAGGCGGCCCGGGTACGGCAATTGTTACGCCCCTAGAAGTACCGGCGGAAACTGGTTGGCGAGTGGAAACTTGTTGATATACGGTCAGCTCATGCACGATGCACAGACACCCCAGGAGGCGCTCGACATCGCCGCCGCCACCACTCGGCAGGCGAAGGATGCCACCGCCCTGCCGACGTGGGGACCCATAGCGGCCGGATTCATGACGGCGCTCGCCGTATTTCTGCTGAGCATGGCGATCGATCACAGCGATGATCCGGTGCGCGCATTGATCTTCGGAATCCCCGGAATCGCCTCGGGCTTCGTGTATTACAAAATTCTGCAATGGCTGCGCCGAACCCGGCGGGCGCGCGGCATCGTCCCGCTGCCGCAGCCGTCGTGGAAGTTCTATCTGGTGCTGGCACTGTCGATTGCGCTGATGCCGCCCCATGGCCTCGAGAGTTCGCGGTGGGACCTGTGGCTACAAATCCTCAGCAGCGCCGTCATGGGCGGATGGATCTGGTTCGACCAGGCCCGACCGCGGCCCACATCGTGGAAGGCCCGATGGAAGAACTGAACGAGCTGTTCGCCTCCCTGCCGCGGCTGAAGCTCGTCGCATTCCTCGACGGCTGCGTCGAAGCCGAATTCCTGGTCATCAGCGACGTCTGCGACCTGAACAAATCCACCCTCTCCAAAGCGATGACCCTGCTGGAGTCCGCCGGATACATCGCCGTCACCAAGGGCTACGACGGCCGCAAACCGAAAACCTGGCTCGCCCTCACCTACAAGGGCCGCGCCGCCTACCACGCCCACCTCGCCGCCCTCACCGAACTCACCCGCAAGGCGGGCGAAACCACAGCACCGCAGTGACCCGCAACGTCTTTCGCGAACCCTCACCGGAAGGCGCGGCGGTACGCATTCGGGGTGACACCGACGGTGCGCTTGAAGTTGTCGCGGAACGCGGTCGGTGAGCCGAAACCCACTTGCGCGCCGATGCGTTCGATCGTGTGCTCGGTCGTCTCCAGCAGATGCTGAGCGCGACGGATACGCGCGCCGTGCAGCCAGCGCAGCGGCGTGGTGCCGACCTGAGTCCGGAACTGCCGCAACAGAGTTCGCGTGCTGGTGCCCGCCTGGGCCGCGATATCGGCGATGGTGAGATCACCGGACATGTTGTCCTGCAACCACAGCAGCAGCGGCTCCAGGGTGGCGCCGCGCGGCGCGGGCGGGTGCGGCGCGACGATGAACTGCGCCTGCCCGCCCTCGCGTTCCAACGGCATCACCGACAGCCGGGCGGCGTCGGCCGCCACGGCCGAGCCGTAGTCGCGACGGATCAAATGCAGACACAGGTCCAGTCCGGCGCAGGCGCCCGCGGAGGTGAGGATCTGGCCGTTGTCCACATACAGCACCGCCGGATCGACCTCGACCCGGGGATAGGTGGCCGCCAACAGGTCCGCCACGATCCAGTGGGTGGTCGCCCGTAGCCCGTCCAGGAGTCCGGTGGCCGCGAGGGGGAACGTCCCGGTGCAGATGGAGGCGATCCTGGTGCCCGCAGCGGCGGCGGCCCGCAGCGCGTCGCGTACGTTCGGCGAGAGCGGGGCGGTCGGATCGGCGACCCCGGGGACGATCACGGTATCCGCCTCGGCCACCGCGTCCAGACCCCATGGCGCCCGCAGGGCGAATACGCCCGCATCCACCTCCGGCCGCTCGGCGCAGATGCGGACCCGATAGGCGCGGCGGCCGTCCGGTATCCGAGTGCGGTCGAAAACCTCGATGGGAGTGGACAAGTCGAACGGTATCACGCCGTCCAAGGCCAGAACTGCGACAGTGTGCACGGCGTGAAACTACCCCATCACCGGATTTACGCCACGACCGTGAATATGCCGGTCGAGCCAGCGAAAACCGCGGCGGGCCCTGGTGATTCGCGTTGGCGTTTTCCCGTGGATACGTGGCAGAAACGCCACTGGGACGGGCCTCGGTGCGGGGATACCTTCGTGACCGGTTCACCCATGCGTCCCGACGAGGAGTCGCCCACCCATGAATTCCGTCATCGCCAATGTTGTTGCGCCGCTGTTGATCGGCGCTGTGTATGCCCTGCTGATGTCACTGATCCGGGAACCGCATCGACGTACGTTCAACGCGATCATGATCGCCGGAGCCGGAGCCGCCTATCTCAGTGGCGGCGGACTGGGCGGCTGGGAGTACCTGTGCACCGCCCTCATCACCTATTGCGCGTTCCGCGGCCTGAATTCGTGGACGTTCATCGGAATCGCGTGGCTGCTGCACACCGCCCTCGACGTGTTGCATCACCTCAAAGGCCATCCGATCGTCCCCTTCGCGCACAATTCCTCGCTCGGCTGCGCGGTCTGCGATCCGGTGATCGCGCTCTGGTGCCTGCGCGGCGGCCCCAACCTGCTCGGGTTCATCCGGGCCCGCACGTCCCGCCGTGCGCCGGTGAATTAGTCGCCCGGCAAGCTCCTGGCGATTGCGACGGGCATCGGCCGCTGTCGGGAAAGCGCGCTGCCGTCGGTGATTCCGAATCGGCGGCGAATCGTGTTGCCGTAGCGGCCGATCCGCCGCAGGCCGGTTCCCCGCCCGGCGCAGCCTCGCGGAGTTTCCCGAGGTGTGTGCACGGGATGGCCTGTGCCATTGTAGAGTTCAAACCGGAGGGGCCCGAGCGGCCCGGGCGGGAAATATGGGGGAGAAAATCCGGTGAGCACCACCTACGATCCGTCGAACCGTGCCGATCTGGAGCAGGCGGCCGCCTCGGGTGACGCGAAAGCGATGTACGACCTCGGCTACTTCTTGGAGACGTCGACGCCGCGCGACCGTTCCGGGGCCCGCGAGTGGTACGAACGGGCGGCGGCGGCCGGGCATACGGCGGCGTACTTCCGGCTCGGCTATCTGCTCGACGACAGCCGGGATCAGCGGGATCACCGCACCGCGATCGGCTGGTACGAGAAAGCCTCCGAACACGGCGACGAGGTCGCGATGTTCAATATCGGGATCATCTGCCAGTACCGGCTCGATCCGCCGGACTACCGGTCCGCGCGCCACTGGTACGAGCGGGCGGCGACCGCCGGATACGCCGACGCCTACTTCCGGTTGGCGTTCGTCCTCGACCAGTGGACCACCCCACGCGATTTCGCCGGCGCACGCCACTGGTATGAGAAGGCCGCCGAAAACGGCGACGGCATCGCCATGTTCAATATCGGCTGCCTGTTCGAGGCCATGGATCCACCGGACTACGCCTCCGCGCTGCCCTGGTTCGTGAAGGCGGCCGAGGCGAACTACGACAAGGCCGATTTCACGGTGGGAAACCTGCTCGACAAGCGCATCGAGCCGCGCGATCCGCTCGGCGCGCGCCGCTGGTACGAGAAGGCCGCGGCCCACGGCGACTCCCGGGCCGACTACGCGCTCGCCGAACTCGCTGAGCGAGAAGGTGATCCGATGTTCATCGTGCTGTACGAGCGGGCCGCCGCCGCGGGCAGCGCCGCCGCGATGAACTACCTCGGACATCGGCTGTGGATGCGGCCGTCCGGGCGCAACGAGGCGGCCGCCACCGCCTGGTTCGAACGCAGCGCCGCCAACGGTTTCGAAATGGCCAAGTCGAACCTCGTGAAAATCGGTGTGGTCGCGGCGCCGGACGAATCCGCACCCGCGCGCGGTATCCCGCCCGAGGTGGTGCGGGCGCCGGTGTCGCTGGCCACCCTCGGATTCGCCGCGGCGGGCTCGCCGACCGGTGTGACGGCCGCCCTGGACGCGGCCATCGATGATTCGCCGTACCGGCGCAACGCCTTCCGCCTCGCCGACCTGCCCACCGACGCCGACGGCCGCCGAATTCGCAAGCGGGTCACCGAATTCGAGGCCGCCGAACGACTCGGCGCGCCCCTGACGATCGCGCCGCTGCTCCCGATGCCGTCGCAACCGGAGCCGGGCGAGGCCAAGACTGCGCTGAACCAATTGCGTGAGCCCGCACAGCGATTGATCCAGGAGCTGTTCTGGATATGGCCGGGCGAGGACGGTCCGCGGCCGGGTGATCTCGCCGGTATGGAAAGGATCTGGCTGGAACGGCTGCCGCGGGCCGGTATCGCCGCCCACAACCTGGCCGTCGTGCGCCACATTCAGGCGATGGAGTCACCGCTCGGGCGGCATGCCGAAACCTGGCTCGATGCCCTGACCGCCTGGGACGCCGCCATCTGCGCCGCCGATTCGTGGGAGTGGTTGCGCGCCAGGACCGAAGCCATCGGCGACAGCCGGGTCGGCACCGCCGCGCTGGCCGAACTGCGCGCCGCCCTACCCGCCGCGCTGCTGCGTCTGCACACGGACCTGATGGTCCGCGCGGCCATCGCCGGTGACCGCCCGGCCGCCGACCTGCACACCGACGTGCTCACCCGGTTCGCCGAGCAGATCGCGGGCCGTCCGAGCAGCTTCGACCCGGCCGCCGTCGACAGCGCGCGTGATCTCGCGGTCCGAAAACTGGCCGCGCACACCCGAACACTCGCCGACGACGCGTCCCGGGCCGCCCAGAACGATCCCAGGGCGGCGGGCGCGGTGGCCGGCCGCCTGCTCGACAACGCCAAGCTCCCGCTGCTGATCATCGATCGGTTGCGGCCCGCCACCGATCCGATCGGCAGCGGCGCCCACGACGACCTGGTGCGCACGGCGATCTCCTGCGATATCGCCCAGTTCAACGAAACACGGTCGGTACCTACGAGTTTGAGCATCCTAGAACGGCTGACTCCGCTTGCCACCACCCGCTCGATCCTGGACCGGCTCGCCACCGAATGGGCGACCACCTCCAGCGCGAACGTCGCACACCAGTGCACCCTCGCGCGGGAGAAGACCGCCACCGATCCCACGAAGGGCGCCCAGCTGGCCCGCGACCTGCTCGCCGACACCCAGGAACCGCTGGCGCGCATGCGCTCGGCGCCCCAGCCGAACACCGAGGCAATCGACGCGGCCCACGACCGGATCGCCACCACCGTAATCCATTGCGTGGTGGGATATTTCAACAGAACCGGCGACCTGGACGCCACCGTGGAACTGATGGATCGGATCCGGCCGACGGTACGGGGTAAGGACGCACTGGACTACCTGCGCGAACAGGACACCGTGCTCACCCGCATCCGAGCCGAGCGGGAACAGGCCGAACGACTCCGCACCTACTGCTGGTTCTGCGGGCGACAGCCCGGCGCCGACCCGGCGAAATACCGTGTCGGCCTGCACAACAACGTCACCCGCCGCGGAAATACGACGCGTTGGCAGTCGCTGCACATCGACGTGCCGCGCTGCGAGCAGTGCCGCATCGAGCACGCGCCGGGCGCGCGGCTGCGCGGATTCGGCGGCTTCCTCGGCTTCATCGGATTCCTCGCCGCGTTCATCGGCGGTATCGCCGCGCTCGGCGCCAGCCACCCGCCGGGGGCGATCGGCGCCGCGGTCATCGGCGTCGTGGCGATCCTCATCGGTGTGGCGATGTCGAAGTCGCAGACCGCGACCCAGGCGCCCAATCGCGCCTTCGAATATCCGCGCGTCCAACAACTGCTGGCCGAGGGCTGGCGCAAAGGCGAGCGGCCGTAACGGCCGCCGGTAACGGGGAGAATGCATGCAAGACAAGGATTTCCGCCCACTGCTGGTGGATCTGGCCACCGGCGTCTGGCGACTGCGGGACAAACTCGGCGCCGACCAGCACGCCGATGATCCCGGCAAGCTGCTGAAATCCATTACCCGGCAAGTGAACTCGCTCAGCGATGCGCTGGCCGACGCCGGTGTCGTCGTGCAGACGCACACCGGTGACCGATTCGACGCCGGACAGTCGGTGGAGGTGGTCGCCTTCGCGCCCTCGGAGGCGGTGACCTACGAGACGGTCACCGAGACCATCACGCCGACCGTGTATATCGACGGTCACCTGTCCCAGCGCGGCCAGATCATCGTCGCCGTTCCGGAAAACGGTGCGGCGCAGACCGATTCGGAGGCGCTGTGATGAGCCGCACGACCGTCGACTTCGGTATCGATCTCGGCACCACCAACAGCGCCGTCGCCGTGCTGCGCGGTGTCGACGCCGAGGTGATCAAGAACAACGAGGACGCCGACACCACACCGTCCGCCGTCTGGATCGACAAGCGGGACAAGCTGCGCGTCGGCCGGGCCGCGAAGGAACGCGCCGAATCCGACCCGGACAACACCGCCGCGGAATTCAAGCTGCGCATGGGAACCGCCCAGGAGAAGGTGCGTTTCGCGGCCAGCGGCCGGGAACTCACCCCGCCCCAGCTCTCGGCCGAGGTACTGAAATCGCTGCGCGCCGATGTCGCGCAGCGGCTCGGTGAGGATATCGAGGCGGCCGTCGTCACGGTTCCCGCGGCCTTCGATATGAGTTCCTGCGAGGCGACGCGGGTCGCGGCCGAGGCGGCCGGGCTGCGGTTCGCCCCGCTGCTGCAGGAGCCGACCGCCGCCGCGCTGGCCTACGGCTTCCAGTCCGCGGACGAGAACGCCCGCTGGCTGGTGTACGACCTCGGCGGCGGCACCTTCGACGCCGCGGTCATCCAGTTGCGTGACGGCGAGTTCACCGTGCTCAACCACCGCGGCGATAATCATTTGGGCGGCAAGCAGATCGACTGGCGCATCGTCGAGGAGCTGCTGATCCCCGCGGTGCGTGTGGAATTCGGGCTGACCGATCTGGCCCGCGGCGCCGCGCGCTGGCGGCCGGTGGTGAACAAGCTGAAGCTGCACGCGGAGAAGGCGAAGATCGCGCTGTCGCGCGGCACGTCCGCCGATATCGAGATCGACCTCGACGACGGCACCGGGCGGCGCTTCGAGTTCTACTACGAACTGCGCCGCGAAGATGTGCAGCGGCTGGCCGAACCGTTCCTGACCCGGTCGGTGAACCTGTGCCGCAAGGCGTTAGAGGAGGCGCGGCTGGGGGCGGGCGATATCGCCAAACTGATCCTGGTGGGTGGACCGACCCTGTCACCGTATCTGCGGGAACATCTCACCCACCCCGAGCACGGCCTCGGCATCCCGCTGGATTTCAGCCAGGACCCGCTCACCGTCGTCGCCCGCGGCGCGGCGATCTTCGCTGGGACACAACGGATTCCGGGCGGCGCGGCACCGGTGGCCGCACCGGGCGGATTCACCGTCCAGCTGGAGTACTCCCCCGTCGGCCCCGATACCGAACCGCTGATCATCGGCCGCATCGCCGCCGCCGACGGCACCGTACCGGCCGGGCTCACAGTGGAATTGGTGAACTCGACATCGCGGCCACCGTGGCGCGGCGGCAAGGTCGCCGTCGCCGAGACCGGCGTGTTCAGCACCACGCTGTGGGCGCAAGCGGGGGTCGCGAATACCTTCGAGATCGAACTCGCCGACGCCAGCGGCACCCGCCGCGAACTCACGCCGAATACGCTGACCTACACCGTCGGCGCGGTGGAAACCCAACCGCCGCTGATCCATTCACTCAATGTCGGCCTCGCGGACAACACGACCGTCCGGCTGATCGAGCGCGGCACCCCGCTGCCCGCTCGCGCACGCAAGCGGCTGCGCACCGCCGCCCCCGTGCACCGTGGCGGCGGGCGCACCGGCCTCATCCGGATTCCGGTGCTGGAGGGTGAACACGCCAGGGGCGACCGCAATCGCACGATCGGGCGGCTCGACATCACCGCCGACCAGGTGGAGCGCAGCATCCCGGAGGGCAGCGAGATCGAGGTGACGCTCGAGATCGACGCGTCCCGAATCATGGTGGCCCGCGCCTACATTCCGTATCTGGACGCGGAATTCGAGAACGTCATCGATCTGCACACCGAAACCCTGCCGGACGCCGCCGACCTGCGCCGCGAGACCGAGCAGGAGTTGGCGCGGCTGGCCGCGGTCCGGCAGCGGCACCGCGATATCGGCAACCCGACCTCGGAGCTGCTGCTGGCCCGCATCGACGACGAGCAGACCGCCACCGACACCCAGCAACTGGTCGAGGCCGCCGCGGCCGATCCCGACGCCGCCGTCGCCGCCCAGCAGCGCTTGCGTGACCTGCGGGCCGCGATCGATGAGGCCGAGGACGAGCTGCTGTGGCCGAGCCTGGTGGTCCGGGCGAAGGAACTGCTCGCATACGTCCGCCGCGCCGTCGACGAGGTGCGCGACGAGATCTACCGCAGACAGTTCGACAACCTCGAGGTCGCGGTGCGCGACGCGATCGAGAGCCGGGCGCCGGATCTGCTGCGCCAGCGCACCGCGGAGCTGAGCCTGCTGTGGCGCCAAATCCTCGACCACACCGGCGAACTGCCCATCCTCATCTTCGAAAGCCTTGCCAGAGACCGCAACCAGATGATCGACCTGCGCCAGGCGGACGATCTGATCGAACAGGGCAACACCGCGGTCCGAGCCGGTGAGGTCACCCGGCTGCGCATGATCAACGCCAGGCTGCGTCAACTGTTCGCCGAACCACCCGCCGAGCCCGACCCCTTCAGCACGATTCGCGGCGCCTGAGAATGGATGCAGCCATGGTGGAATCCTGGATCAGCCCGAAAGCGGTCAAGGGTGCGGACAGCACCATCTCCGGCCGGGGCCTCGTTGCCGTCGCACCGATCGCTGCGAGTGAGACCGTCGCGGTCAAGGGCGGTCACATCGTCACCACCGACGATCTGCGCCGACTGCCGGAACGCCTGCAGAATTCGGAGATTCAGATCGACGACGATCTGCACCTCGTCGCGAAGACCGATGACGAATACGAACGCGTGATGCTCTTCATCAACCACTCCTGCGAACCCAACGTCGGGTTCGCGGGAAACATTCTGCTGGTCGCCATGCGGGATATCGTTCAGGGGGAGGAGCTGACCACGGACTACGCGCTGTTCGACGACTACGACGGTTCGATGGACTGCTCCTGCGGGCATTCGACATGCCGCCGGGTGATCGACGGCCGCGACTGGCAGCGGCCCGACCTGCAGGCCAAGTATCGCGGCTACTTCTCTCGGTATCTCGCCCGGCGCATCAGCTGATCGGCCCCCGAAAAAATTCCACGTCGGCGATGTCGAGAACGTTCGGGCGGCTCCGTCCCAGGAGTACGAGCGGCCGAACGGGCCTCGACGATACGAAGGAGCCATCATGGGACCGAATGCGATCAGCACGATCCTGAATCTGCCGATCAGCCAGGAACTGCTGAACCGTGACCTGTTGCGAATGGCCTATGTCGCCAAGGACGGCACGCCACGCAACGTTCCGGTCGCCTTCGTCTGGAACGGTTCCCAGATCGTGGTGTGCACCTCGAAGAACGCGCCGAAACTGCCTTCGCTGCGCCGTAATCCGATGGTGGCGTTGACGATCGACACCGAGGTGCATCCCCCGAAGATCCTGCTCATCCCCCACCTGGGCCAAACTCATCGACTTCGACACCACCCTCCCCACCGCGGTCGAAGAACTGATGCGTCAGCGAGCCGAACGCGAAAACGCTTGAGCCCCAACGGCGCGGTGGTCATCGGCTATCGGCGGCCGGACTCGCTGAGCACTGTCGGTAGTTGCTGGAACCGGTATGGTGGCGTCGTGGAACCGAGTTTGGGCAAGGGCGATCGTTGCGAATTGCCCGCCACTGCTTTCGCTTGGCTTACCGACGACCCACAACCGGGCATCGTTCTGGTCGAATTCGCCGACGCATACGGCCGACCTCACCAATTGGTCGGCAAGAGCGTCTACTTCGGTGGTGACCTGGGACGCACATCGGCCTACCCCCGCCCGACCAGCATCGGGTGCGTAATCGAGGACGTCAAGGACGGCATCGCCACCGTCAGTACCGAGTTGCTGGAGGGTGGCCCAGACTGCGTACCTTTCATCTTCGATGTCCGAGTGGACATCCTCGGTCCAGTCTGACCGGCTGACGTAGAGTCGCTTGCCAACCTCGGCGTACTCGGCCCGCACCACTTTCGGTGACGACCACCGGCTGCACAGCGGGGCACCGTCCCGCGAGCGGATCATCCGGATCTATGCGAACATATGTTCGTGTCCGGAGGTGGTGCGGGGGTGCGGGGGCGGATTGTGGCGCGCTCGGATGCCTCGATCCTGCATGCGGATCTGGATTCGTTTTATGCGTCGGTGGAGCAGCGGGACGATCCGCGGTTGCGTGGGAAGCCGGTGATCGTCGGCGGCGGGGTGGTGTTGGCGGCCAGTTATGAGGCGAAGGCGTTCGGGGTGCGGACGCCGATGAACGGCGGGCAGGCGCGGCGGCTGTGCCCACAGGCGATCGTGGTGCGCCCGCGCATGTCGGCCTATGCGGAGGCGAGCCGGGCGGTATTCGAAATATTCCGGGACACAACGCCTTTGGTGGAGGGCATCTCGATCGACGAGGCCTTCCTCGATGTGCGCGGGCTGCGTCGCATCGCGGGCGAGCCCGAGGACATCGCGCATCGGCTGCGCGCCCGGATCCGCCGCGAGGTGGGGCTGCCGATCTCGGTCGGCATCGCCCGCAACAAATTCCTCGCCAAGGTGGCCAGCGCGGTCGCCAAACCCGACGGGCTGCGCCTGGTCGAACCCGACCGCGAACTCGACTTCCTGCATCCGCTGCCGGTCGAAAGACTTTGGGGCGTAGGCGATGTCACCGCTCGCACGCTGCACGAACACGGCATCACCCGAGTGGGTCAGCTCGCCGAACTCGGCGAGGGGCCGCTGCGCGGCATCCTCGGTCCGGCCGCGGCACGGCATCTGCACGCACTGTCCTGGGCCAGAGATCCGCGCCGGGTGGAGACCGGGCGGCGCCGCCGCTCCATCGGCGCCCAACGCGCGCTCGGCACCCGCTACCGCCCGCCCGACGAGATCGAGGCCTACCTGCACGGGCTCGTCGACCGGCTCGGCCGCCGCCTGCGCGCCGCCGACCGCGTGTGCCGAACGGTGGTGCTGCGCTTGCGTTTCGACGATTTCGCCCGCGCCACCCGCTCACGCACCCTGCCCGCCGCCACCGACGACACCGCCGCCCTGCTGCATGCCGCCCGGCTGCTGCTCGCCGCGGCCATGCCGCTCATCCAGGAACGCGGAATAACCCTCATCGGCCTCGCGCTGACCAACCTCGACGACGCCGATCACGTCCAACTCACCCTCCCGTTCACCCCGCGCGCCACCAACACCCTCGACGCCACCCTGGACAGCCTGCGGGAACGCTTCGGTTCCGGCGCGGTCACTCGCGCGGCACTGCTCGGCCGTGGCGAAGGACTTTCGGTGCCGCTACTGCCCGATTGAATCGAGGGCATAACCACCCAGGTCCGCGAAATGCCGCGACTCACCGCATTTCGGACAACGCGCTCGCCGGACTTTATCCATCGGGTTCGGTCGGTGCGGACCTCGACGGGAGCCAAGAAGGTGAACCACCACCATGGTCACCATCCATCATCCTGCCCGTGACCTCACGGATCACAGCCGCTCGATGATGGTGGCGTTGGCGAGTCCGCCTGCCTCGCACATGGTTTGCAGACCGTAGCGGCCGCCGGTTTGGTCGAGGTGGTTGACGAGGGTGGTGAGCAGGCGGGTGCCGGAGGCGCCCAAGGGGTGCCCCAGGGCGATCGCGCCGCCGCGGGGATTGAGGCGGGCCGGGTCGGCGGCGAGTTCGTGTTGCCAGACGAGCGGGACGGGTGCGAATGCCTCGTTCACTTCGTAGGCGTCGATATCGTCGATGGACAGGCCCGCTTTGGCGAGCACCTTGCGGGTGGCGGGGATGACCGCGGTGAGCATCAGCGTCGGGTCGTCGCCGGTGACGGCGAAGGAGTGGAAGCGGGCGCGTGGGCGCAGGCCCAGCCGGTTCGCCGCGGTCTCGCTCATGATCAGCGCGGCCGAGGCGCCATCGGTCAGCGGTGAGGAGTTGCCGGGGGTGATCGACCAATTGATCTCGGGGAAGCGCTGTTTCATCGCCTCGTCGACGAATGCCGGTCGCAGCGCGGCCAATCCGTCGGCCGTGGTGCTCGGGCGAATGGTTTCGTCCGCGGTCAGGCTGCCCGCGGGCACGAGTTCGCGCCCGAAGCCGCCCGCGGCGGCGGTTTCCGCGGCGAGCCGATGCGAGCGCGCGGCGAACGCGTCGAGCGCCTCGCGGTCCAATTTCCAACGCTGCGTGATGATTTCGGCGGCGATACCCTGCTGGATCAGCCCGTCGGGGTAGCGGTGGGCCAGTGGTGCGCGGTTGGCGTCCTTACCCTGCGCGTTCGAGAACATCGGCGCCCGGCTCATCGATTCCACGCCGCAGGCGATGACGATGTCGTATGCGCCCGCGAGCACGCCCTGTGCGGCGAAATGCGCGGCCTGCTGGCTGGATCCGCACTGCCGATCCACCGTGGTGGCGGGCACCGACTCCGGAAAACCCGCGGCCAGCGCCGCGGTGCGGCCGATATTGAATGCCTGCTCACCGCTCTGCGTGACGCAACCGGCGATCACATCGTCGATCAGCGCCGGATCCAGGTCGTTGCGCTCCACCAGGTTCCCGAGCACCCCGGCGAGCAGCGTCGCCGGATGAACATCCGACAGTCCCCCACCGGGTTTACCCTTCCCGGACGGGGTGCGGACGACGTCGACGATGACGGCGGAAGTCATGGGCGCTCCTTGCGGGTTCTGGCAATCACGATGTGAATCACGATTAACTTAACTCACTGTACGCCGGGCCGCCCGCACAGGCGAGCCCATCCCGCCGTATCGTCGGTCCATGATCGACGAGCGCGTAGTGCTGCACGCCGCAGACGCCGACCTCACCGTCGACCCCGCCAACGGCTGCCGTCTGAGCAGCCTGCGCGTCGGCGATATCGAACTGTTGCGCCAGGGCCCGCGCTACGGCGCCTTCCCGATGGTGCCGTGGTGCGGCCGAACGGCACTGGGCCGCTTCGACAATCACGGCACCGTCGTACAACTGCCGATCAACAACCCGCCGCACGCGATCCACGGCACCGGCCGCGACACCGCCTGGACCGTGCTGCGCCGCGACGACCGATCGGCCGCTTTCGCCTACGAACTCACCGACCCCTGGCCGTATGGCGGGCGCGTCACCCAGACCGTCGAACTGTCCGCCGACTCGCTCACGCTCACCATGCGGGTGGAATCGGCCGCGGAATCCTTTCCGGCACAGGCCGGTTGGCATCCGTGGTTCAACCGCGATCTCGGCGCCGGCGCACCGGCGCGCATCGAATTCACCCCGGCCTGGCAGGAGGAACGCGGCGCCGATCACCTGCCGACCGGCCGCCGCATCGCCCCACGGCCGGGACCGTGGGACGACTGCTTCGGCATGCCGGGCGGCGTCGAGATCACCCTCAGCTGGCCCGGCGTACTGGAATTGACGGTCACCAGCCCGGCCGAGTGGGTCGTGGTCTTCGACGAACAGGAGGCCGCCGTCTGCGTCGAACCGCAATCCGGCCCGCCCAACGGTCTCAACACACTGCCCCGCCCGGTCACTCCGGAAAGTCCGTTGACGATGCGGACGAATTGGAGCTGGCGAAAGTTGTGATCCGGGCGCTTGTTACGGCAGGCAGGACTTTCCGATCCGACACAGGTCGACCGATCCCGGCGCGCCGGGATCGAACGATCCGGTCGCTCCCGGCGCGGCGATCTGGCCGATCAGGCCGAACATCCAACTCAGTGACAGATCGATGAAGTTCATCCAATACCTTCGGTTGTCGAGCACGGCCGTCGGCCGTCTGGCGTCCCGACCTTAACGGCACGGATGGCCACTCCGGCTTCCCCGCACTGGCAAGGTCACCGGCTTCGCTTGGGCCGCTTGTCCATCAACCGCAGGATCAGCGGCGTGAAGATCAACTGCATCGCCAGTTCCATCTTCCCGCCCGGCACCACAATGGAATTCGGCCGCGACATGAACGAATCGTGCAGCATCGACAGCAGATACGGGAAGTCGATCACCTTCGGATCGGCGAACCGGATCACCACGAAGCTCTCGTCGGCGGTCGGAATCGTCCGCGCGATAAAGGGATTCGAGGTGTCCACGGTCGGCACCCGCTGGAAATTGACATAGGTGCGGGAGAACTGCGGGCAGATATAGGTGACGTAGTCGGGCATCCGCCGCAGGATCGTATCGATCACCGCCTCACTGGAATACCCGCGCTCGGTCTTGTCCCGGATCACCTTCTGAATCCATTCGAGGTTGATGATCGGCACCACCCCGACCAGCAGATCGGCATACCGCGCCACATCCACCGTCTCGGTCACCGCGGCCCCGTGCAGTCCCTCGTAGAACAGCAGATCGCTGCCGGGCGCCAACTCCTCCCACGGGGTGAACGTACCCGGTTGCTGCCCATAGGGTTTCGCCTCCGCATCGTCGTGCAGATACCGGCGCACCATGCCGACCCCGCTCGCACCGTAGTCGCGGAACAGCGCCTCCAACTCCTTCAGCAGATTCGCCTCCTCGCCGAAATGCGAGAACCGGTGGTTGCGATGCTGTTCGGCCTCGGCCATCGCCAGCTTCATCTCGCCGCGGTCGTAGCGGTGGAACGAATCCCCTTCCACGATCACCGCATTGATCCCCTCACGCCGGAAGATCTCCTGAAATGTCCTGGTGACACTGGTCGTTCCGGCGCCGGACGATCCGGTGATCGCGACAACGGGATGTTTGACCGACATGGGCGCCTCACTTCAACGGGCGGAACAGGGACCGGGTGCCGAACAGCGAACTGTCGAAGCTGGGCCCCTCCTCCGGTTCGCGGTGGTAGCGCTCGATGCGCTCGACCTCGTTGCGCGAACCGAAGATCAGCGGAACCCGCTGATGCGCCCGATCCGGTCGCACCTCGAGCACCCGCTCGTGACCCGTCGTCGCCGCACCGCCCGCCTGCTCGACGATGAACGCGATCGGATTCGCGCCGTAGAGCAGCGAAACCCGTCCCGGCGAGCGAGTGTCGTGCGGATACAGGTAAACCCCACCGCGAGTGAGGATGTGGAAGGTGTCGGCCACCAGGGAGGCCACCCAGCGCATATTGAAGTCGCGTCCGCGCGGCCCCTCCGTGCCGTCGAGGCATTCGTGGACGTAGCGGCGCACCGGCCGCTCCCAGAACCGTTCGTTGGCGGCATTGATCGCGAAACCCGAAGTGTCGTCGGGGATTCGCATCCGCGGATGGGTGAGCACGAACGCCCCGATCTCCCGGTCCAGGGTGAACCCGTCGACGCCGCTGCCGGTGGTGAGCACCAGCATGGTCGCCGGGCCGTAGAGGGTGAATCCGGCGCACACCTGCCGCTCGCCGGGTTGCAGGAAGTCCTGTTCCGTTGCCGCGCAACCCGTTTCGCCCGGCGCCCGGAGCACGCTGAAGATGGTGCCCACCGGCAGGTTGACGTCGATATTCGACGAGCCGTCCAACGGATCGAAGGCCAGCAGGTATTTGCCCCGGCGATGAGTGTCGGGCACCGGATGCACCTGCGGCAGTTCCTCGGACAGCAGTGCCGAAAGATGGCCCGTCCACTGGGTTTCGCCCACCATGATGTCGTTGGCGATCGCGTCCATCCTGCGATGCACGGTGGCGGGCAGGTTATCGGCCTCGTGCGCGCCGAGCGATCCCACGATCGCACCCCGGGTCACCTGGTTCGCGATGATCTTCGTGGCCGTGGCGACCACATTCACCAGGGCGGAGAACTCACCGGAGGATCCGGGATGCCGGTGCTCCTCCTCGATGGTGTATCGGGTGAGGGTCTTCAAACCTTCCGGCATGGCTGCGCTCAACTCCTCACGGGGATGCCCGTTCGCTGTCCGTCGCGGCGAATACACTGCTGCCCAGCACATCTCGGTCGGTCAGCGTCATCAGATCCGGCTTCGACAGCGGGCGGCGCGCCTCGACCAGCCGCTTGGCCTGCCGTAAGCGGCAGCGATCCAAGGCGTTTCGCACGCTGCGGGCATTCGAGAACCGCGGCCGCGTCATCCGCAGCGTCAGGTATTCGGCGAAGGCAGCCCGGCCCGCCGCGTCGAACCGGAAATTCTCCCGCGCCACCATCAGATCCGCGATGGCCATCAGCTCGGCGTGGCTGTAGTCGGTGAACTCCAAATGGTGCGCCACCCGCGAGGACAATCCCGGATTCGCGGAGAAGAACCGCTCCATCCGGTCCGGGTATCCGGCGAAGATGACCACCAGGCTGGTCCGCTCGGATTCCATTTCCTGCAACAGTATTTCGATGACCTCCTGCCCGTAGTCCCGCTCGTTCTCCGGACGGAACAGGTAGTAGGCCTCGTCGATGAACAGCACCCCGCCCGCCGCCTTGGCCAGCGCCTCCTTCGTCTTCGGCGCGGTGTGGCCGATGAACTGGCCGACCAGATCGTCGCGGGTCACGGTGTGCACCTTGGGTTTACGAATGTAGCCCAGTGCGTGCAGCAGTTCGGCCATGCGCAGCGCCACCGTCGTCTTGCCGGTGCCGGGTCCGCCGGTGAACGACATGTGCATCGTCGGGCGCGAGGCGCTCAGCCCGAACCGCTGCCGGGCCCGATCGATCAACAGCAGCGCCGCGATCTCCCGCACCCGGCGCTTCACATTCGCCAGGCCGACCAGTTCGGCGTCGAGCCGGTCCAGCGTCGCGGCCACGTGGTCACCGGCGATATCGGCCGAAAGATCCAGCAGCGCATCATCATCCAGCGGCGGCTCGGGTTCCGGCGCCGTTTCGGCGAGCACCGACCGGGGGCCGTCGCCGCCCGGCCGGTGCATCCGGAAACCGGCCGATCCCCCGTCAACCGACATACCGGCGCCCCTGCGGCACATCGGTGGCATAGGAGTGCACACCGTAGCGCTGGCGCCGGTCCGCGCCCTCGACGCGGGTGAGCAGGAAGCCCGGCTCCTCGGCGGGACGCTGCACCAGGAAACTCAGCGCGGTCGTCTGACGGGTGTAGCGGGCGTCGTAGGCCAGCACACGGACGTAGTGGTTGGGGAATGTGGCTCGGCAGGAATCGATTTCGGCGAGCACGCCGTCGGGCTCGTCGAGATCGAACAGCGGCAGGCCCCACATCTCCCAGTACGCGTTGCGCGGATGCGGGTCGTCACTGTATTCGATCGACACCGGCCACCCGTTCAGCAGTGCGTAACGCACCTGAGCGGCGATCTCGGCGTCGGTCAGCTCGGGCAGATACGAGAAGGTGCCGTGACGCAGATACATGACTGTGCTCCAAGGGATTTCAGCGAGTGGCCGTCGGCACCGCATCGGGGGCGTCGGTGGATGTGTATTCGAAGGTGACATCGCCCCAGGTCGCCAGCGCGACATCGAGCGGGCGGCACCACTCGGCGGCCTTGCGCAGCACCTCGGGACCCTCCCGCAACAGATCACGACCTTCGTTGCGTGCCTTGACAACCGCCTCCAGCGCCACCCGGTTCGCCTCCGCGCCCGCCGCGATGCCCAGCGGATGCCCGATGGTGCCGCCGCCGAACTGCAACACCACATCGTCGCCGAAAAGGTCCAGCAGCTGGTGCATTTGGCCGGCGTGGATCCCGCCCGACGCCACCGGCATCACCCCGGGCAGGCTCGCCCAATGCTGGTCGAAGAAGATCCCGTTCGCCGGTTCGGTGCGAATGTGGTTCTCCCGCAACGTGTCATAGAAGCCGCGGGTGGTCGCCGGATCGCCCTCCAGCTTGCCGACGACGGTGCCCGCGTGCAGATGATCCACCCCGATCAACCGGCACCACTTGGCCAGCACCCGGAAACTCACCCCGTGTGTCTTCTGCCGGGTGTAGGTGGAATGCCCGGCCCGGTGCAGATGCAGCAGCAGCCCGTTGCGCCGGGCCCAGCGCGACATCGACTGCATCGCGGTGAAACCGACCGTCAGATCCATCATGATCACCACGCTGCCGAGCTCCCTGGCAAATTCGGCGCGCTCGTACATTTCCTCCATGCTGGCCGCGGTGACATTCAGGTAGTGGCCCTTGATCTCACCGGTCTCGCACATCGCCCGGTTCACACCCTCCATCGCGAACAGATAGCGATCGCGCCAGCGCATGAACGGCTGTGAATTGATGTTCTCGTCGTCCTTGGTGAAATCCAGGCCGCCCTTGCACGCCTCATAGATCACCCGGCCGTAATTGCGGGCCGACAGACCGAGTTTCGGTTTCACCGTCGCACCGAGCAGCGGGCGGCCGTATTTGTTCAGGTATTCCCGCTCCATCACCGTTCCGTGCGGCGGGCCCTGAAACGTCTTCACATACGCCACCGGAATGCGCATATCCTCCAAGCGCAGCGCCAGCAGCGGTTTGAAACCGAATACGTTGCCGATGATCGACGAGGTCAGGTTGGTGATCGAACCCTCCTCGAAAAGATCGAGATCATAGGCGATATAGGCGAAATACTCGCCCGGCCGGCCCGGTACCTCGTCGAGCCGGTAGCACTTCGCCTGATACCGCGAATGCGCGGTCAACCGGTCGGTCCACACCACTGTCCAGGTGGCCGTGGAGGATTCACCCGCCACCGCGGCGGCCGCCTCGACCGGATCCACTCCGCGCTGCGGCGTCACCCGGAAAACGGCCAGCACATCGGTATCGGACGGCCGATAATCCGGCGCGTAGTATCCCATCGACGCATAGGATTGGACGCCCGGATCCCAGCGGTCCCGTTCGGTTTCTGCGGCCATCGTTCCTCCCGGTTTCCGGCGCCTCGGCGCTTGGTGGATTCCAGGATGACGGCCGCCTCAGCGACAAACAATTTGAATGTTTCTGCGAATACCCAACGAATAATTCGAGTTTCGTCTCACCAGCCGATGGGTACCGACCGCCGACCGCCGCAACGTGCCGCCGCTCCACGCCAGCTGGCATCTACTTGCATACTTGGAAAGTAGATGCCAAGATCGACGGCACAGCATCGACCGCTTCATCGGGAGGGATCAACAACATGGACGCACACCAAGCACTCGGAATCGCCGCGGGCGCACAGCAGGCCGCCGCCCGAAACCGCACCCCCGGTTGGTATCCCCCGCTGTTCGCGGCGCTGTGGGCCATCGGCGCGGAGGCATTCGGGACTTCGGTCCTACTCGGCCGGGACACGGCATGGTTCGGACTGCTCAACGGCGTGTGGGCCACCGCGTGGGTCGCGATGATCGCGCTCACCGTGGTGATGGCCCGGCACGGCGGCGTCGTGCGCCGGCCGTCCCTGCGGCCGAAAGCTCAACGCTGGATCGACAATGCGCCCGATATGGCGGTTGTCGCGGTTGCCGTCGCGGTCGGATTGACCGCGGGCGTCGGCTGGGCCTTCATCGTCGCCGGTGTCCTCGGTGGCGCATCCGGATGGTTCCGGTTGGCCCGGATGCACCGATGAGCGGGCTGGAACCGGGATTTCACCATCCGACCAGATTGGCGGTGGTCGCCTTCCTCTCCGGCTGCACGGAGGCCGAATTCCGCGCTGTCCGTGAGAGTTGCGGGATCTCCGAACCGACGCTCAGCAAACTGGCGACCGCGCTGGAGGCGGAGGGGCACGTCAAGATCCGCAAGGGGTATATCGGTCGCAGGCCCCGAACCTGGTTGTCGCTCACTCGCTCCGGCCGGGCGCGGCTCACCGCCCACCTGGCGGCGCTACAGGAAATCGCCGCCGTGAACGCGCGCAACGCGGCGGAGATGGACTAGCGGTGCCGGAAACGCAGCACGGCCGACCACGGGGTGCGGCCCGGGCGACGCGGATCCGGTTGCGGCAGATAGCTGAACGGGCGCAGCACCAACGGCAGCCGCCGCAGTTTGCGCGCGGACACCATGAGCTGTTCGAGATCCGTTATCTGCCAACCTAATTCCTCGAAGAATCCGGCGCCGTTCGACGGTTCGAAGCGCAGCGGCGCGTTCTCGAACACCGAGCCCGCCCGGCCCCTCGTGATCCTCGTCGCCAGATCGGCTATCCACCAGGCGATTTCCGGGCGCGCGAGATCCTGTGCGAGCCGCGTCACGGTGGCGTTGTCGAGGTAGACCAGCAGCCCCTCGGTGAGCACCAGCGCGTTGCCCGCCGCGCCGGTCCGGTCGTGCGGGCCGAGCGCCTCGTCCAGGAACGCCTTGCGCGCGCCGTCATCGGCCAGGTCGACGCCGTGGCGCCGCAGCACGCAGCGCGGGGTTTCACCGGCCAGCGCGGCATCCTTCTCGGCCACCATCTCCGGCAGGTCCGCCTCGATCCACAACAACTCCGGCGGCAGCTCCAGCCGATAGGGGCGGGTATCGAGTCCGGCGGCCAGGTTCAGCACCCGATCACAGCCCGCCGCAATGGATTTCGCGATCAGGTCGTCGATCAGCTTGGTGCGCGTCACCACCGGCCACCCGTTGCGCATCAGCGACGGCGCCGCATCGGCGATCGCATACCCCTGCGGCCCGGCCAGCCGGTCGGCCAGCGGATCACGGAACACCGCATCCGGTCGGGCGGTCTCCCGCGCCCGATACGCGGCCACCCAGCGGGCGGTGTCGGACACATTCGTCGGTACTGTCCGGTCTGCCATGATCGCCAGTCTGGCACAGGTTCGCGCGTGCGCGTCGGATACGCGGTCACGGGGTCCGGCGAGCCAGCGCGGGAAGCCAAGCGTGGCCGGGGTACAGGCGGGTGAGCCATTCCGACAGTCGCGCGGCGCGATAGTCGTTGAGCAGCGGCAGGATTCGTGCGAAATCACCGTCGTCCTTCGGGCGGCGGGCTCTGGCCTTGAACAGCAGCGCCACCTCCGGGATCACGTACGGGATGCCCGCCGGTCCGGTCTCGATCAATTCCGCGTAAGGCAGGGTAATTGTGTTGTCCCGGCGGCAGATCCAGCGGTCGCCGTCGTGTGGTTCGCGGAAGACGTCCAGGTGGTATTCGCCGGTGGCGGGGTCTCGCAGCCAGGTCTGGTGGAGTTCGGGGTGGTCGGCGGCGTCGGCGTAGGGCCATACCGTGCCCGCGCCGACGACATCCCATTCGTACTCCGGCAATGCGGCGACCACCTCGCCGAATGCGGCTCGGGGAACAGTGATTTCGATATCGCCGTGGTCGCGGGTCTGTTCACCGGCGAACAGGTCCAGCGCCCATCCGGCGGTGACGCACCAGGGTACGGAGACGCCTGCGAGCTTCGCTGCTACCTGAGCCGGTGTCCACGCTTTCCATCGGCGCTCGCACTCGGCCAGGTCGATTCGGCGGCCGCCCGCCGGGAGATCGTCGTCCATGTGTACGAATCTCGCATCAGAGCCGTCGCTTCAGCCAGTCCCGGGTGAGATCGGCATGCCAAGCCTGATAGGCGCGCAGGCCCGGCGATTTGGGTGGCGCGGGTTGTCTGCTGTTGCGGGCCCAGAAGCCGTACATCGCGCACATCATCGCGAGGATGGCGGCCGGGTCGACGTCCGCCGTGAGCGGATGGGCGGCGAAGATCGGTTCCGGGTCGACCCCGGCCGCCAACATGGATGGGCCCAGCAGCACCAGATCCACCCAGGCCGCGCCGTGACACGGCCAGGCCCAGTCGACCACCAGGACTCGGCCGTCGGATCGGATCAGCATGTTGTCGGGGCGAAGGTCGGTGTGCAGCAACGTATTTCCAGTTGCTGGTGGGCACCATCCGGCCTCTAGGTCGGCGAGGCGGTCCAGGTTGCGCAGCGACCATTCGTCGAGGTCGGTGGGCGGGCCGTGTTCGGCGAATCCTCGCCACCCCGTGAATGCCACACCGTACGCGTGCTCGATGGTCGGCGCGTCCGGCAGCGGGTTCGGGGTGAGTACTTCGGCCAGTTCCTCGACCGTGCGTAGGACCGTTGACAGTTCGGCCGGGTCGTCCAGCCGTGGATGGCGACCGGCGACCGCCTCGAACAACAGCACCAGCCAGCCGTCCGCCTCCAGCGTGCCGAGCGGCCGCGGTGTCGGCGTCCGCACCGGAAGCCCGGCGACCGTTGCGCTTTCGGCGCGATACATCGCCGCCAACGGATCGGCGCATTCGATGGCCTTGGCGAAAACCGTTCGGCCGCTAGCTAGTTCGAGCAGCGCCGCCATGCCGTGGGTGAATCCACCCTGCGGTGTGACCACCGCGATGACCGTGTCGCGCAACTGTTGCTGGACCGCGTTGCGCACCGCGTCGGGCAACTGCTCCCAGCGCGTGCGATGTGGTCGGTCGTCGGACATGCCGCCATCGTCTCGCCCCGTCCCGGCTGTCGCCAGCCAATTTCGACCACGCCACAAATCATTTGGCCGCATCGAACGGGCTTGTTATGGTGGCGGCCATGAGCTCCCCGGAGTCGTCCAGACGTTAGCCGCTCGGCCGCTGTGCCGGGCGGCGTTGTGAGCGAGCCATAGGCGCAGCTGCCTTACCCGCGACGGAGCCGAGCGCCCGCGAGGCGTCGTCGTGAGCCAACCATTGCTCCTGTTCGTGCCGTTCACAACGCCGGACGCTGTTGGTTTCTGCCGTCGGGTTCGCCCGACTCCGCAACCATCTCGGCGCCGCGAATGTGACTGTGGCGCCAGGTATTCCGGGAGTTGTCTTGCCCATTGTGGTTTTCGTCTTCGCTGTCGCGGTCTTCGCGCAGGGTACATCCGAGTTCATGGTGTCGGGTCTGCTGGCACCGATCGCCTCCGATATCGGCGTTTCCGTCGGCGCCGCAGGCCTGCTGACCTCGCTGTTCGCGGCGGGCATGGTGGTGGGTGCGCCGATCATGGCGATGGCGGCGGGCCGATTGCCGGTCCGCGTCGCGACCGCCGCCTTCCTGGCGCTGTTCTGTGTGGCGCACGTGATCGGCGCTGTCACAACGGATTTCACCGTACTGCTGGCGACACGCGTACTCGCCGCGGTGTCCAATGCCGGATTCCTCGCCGTCGCGCTGGCGGCGCTGCCCCGATTGATCGGCCCGGCCCGGCTCGGGCGCGCCACCTCGGTGGTGGTGTCCGGGGTGACGGTGGCCTGTATCGCGGGTGTGCCCGCGGGCACGCTGCTCGGACAGATATGGGGTTGGCGTTCGGCGTTCTGGGCCGTCGCGGGCCTCAGCGCGCTGGTCCTGATCCCGGTGTGGGCGCTGACCGGATCCGATCACGCTCAGCCGCCGGAATCGCCCATTCGCCGCGAGTGGATAGTGTTGGGCCGCAGCGAAATCCGCACCCCGGTCGCGCTCGGGGTGCTCGTCAATGCCGCGACGTTCGCCGGGTTCACCTACCTCGGCGCCATCACCGCGGCGACCGGCGCGGACGAGCGGTGGATTCCGTTGGCGCTGGCCCTGTTCGGGCTCGGCTCATTCGCCGGTGTGACGCTCGCCGGGCGTTACGGCGACCGCCACGGCCGGACGATCATCGACACAGGAACCGTTGTGCTCGTGGGGGTTTGGGTACTCGCGGCGATCACCGCCCACACGCTCGCCGGAGTATCCGCGCTGGCCGTGGTGACCGGCGCGGTCGCATTCGGTGTCGGCTCGACCCTCATCGCGACGATCGTGCGCACCGCGGCGCCGAGCGCACCACATATCGCCGGTGCGCTGGCGACCACCGCCCTCAATATCGGCGCGGTCCTCGGCCCCGCACTCGCCGGACTCGTCGTCGATCACACCGGCCGAGCCACCGCGGCACTGTGGACCAGCGCCGTATTCACCTGTGCCGCCTGCGTTTTCCCGTACGCGACAACGGCCGGATCACGGCTCAGCTCGCTGCGACGAGCTCCCTTTCGCAGGCGCGCAGGATCCGTCCGAACACGTAAGTGATGACGGGCCCGGCGATTCTGCGCGTCACGAACGCGCCGCCGAACGGCACCTCGACGGTGGTGCTCCACACCACCCTGGTGCCACCCGGCACCGCCTCGAACGTCATGGTGCCGCCCTCGTGGCGGGCGGGCGGAAAGCTGTGGTCCACAACGTAATCGAACGCCTTCGGCGCGTCGTACCGGGTGATGCGCTCCACGAACCGGCCGATCAGCCAGGTGTGCTGCCGGATCGCGCCCAGCCCGTACGGCGCGCCCTCACCGGGCCGGGTGAGCACATCACGCACCACCCACCCGCTGCGCTCATAGTTCGACGTCACCGAGCACCAATCGAATACCCGCTCAACCGGTGCCGCGATAACGCGCTCGACAGTAAAGGTCTCCATGTCGCCTCCAAAGTTCCCGACACCCCACAGACACCGCCCAGACGAACACCGTGACACCGCGCCGGTGTGACCTGCCGCACAACCACGCCGACCGGCGAGCCGCCGGTTGTTGGTCGAGTCGGATGTCAGAGCCTGATACCTACTGCCGATAGATCGTGTCGCAGTGTGTCGATCTCGAGTAGTTCGTGGATCCATATCGGTGCGGTGATTCGGTGGTGTGTTACCTCCTGGACGGTCGTGGCGGCGACCGCGGCTGTGGCCAGGGATTGTCCACGGCCGGTAGCCCACCGAATCGGTCCGTCGGCGGGTCGGGCGAGGACCACCCATCTGTCGCTGCCGGGCATTCGCCGTGGAGCCAGCGCCCGCAGTGCCGGCGCCCAGGTGAGTGCCGCCAGCCCGGCGGTGGCAAGCCGGGAATCCAGTCTCAGATAAGTGCGGACGGGGACCGCGTATTCGCGGGTGAGTCGGTGAAGTCGGCGCGCAGCGCGGGAAACGGTTTGTAGCCGGCCGGTCCGGGGACCGTGAAGCGCGCGGGTTTGGTGAAGTTGCGGACGCTGGTGCCGTCGTGGTCGGCGAAGTGCCGTCCCAGCAGCCGATAGGTCCAAGCCGTCGCGGCGGGACCGTGGCGTTCGCCGGAACCGAGCCCGATCATGATATCGACCGGGCCGAGGTCGCCCGAGAGCGCGTCGACGGCGAGCAGGGTTGTCAGGCCGGGCGCCAACCCGACGCCGAGTACCACCGGCCCCTCGACGTGCTCCAATGCCTGCACATAGTCGGAGGTCGCTGAGATCTCGACGAATACGACCCCGCGGCGGGTGCACTCCTGGGCGAGCCGGATGTCTTCGGCGCCCGTGCAATTCACCACGATCGATACCCCGGCCAACGCGGTTGTGAAACTGTCCATCGCGGTTACATCGATCACCCGGTCCGCGCGTGCCGCGTCGCGTCCGGCCGCGAGCACCGGGATTCTCCGCGCGCGCAGCAGCCGGACCAGGTGAGCGCCGACGGCTCCGTACCCGCCCAGTACCAGCACGCTCACCGCGCCCCCTCCGGCGCGGACGTTTCCACGGAGTCTCCGTTCGATCGTCCTGATGGGAGCAATTGCAGGATGAGAGCCTCGGCGGCCCAGGACGTCCACTCGGCATCGGTCCAGCCGCGCTCGTGGACGAGTAATCGGTAGGTTTCCGGGGCCAGCGTGGCGAGCGCGATATCGGCAGCGCGGGCAGCAGTGATACCCCGGCACAGCGGTGTCTTGGCGGCGAGGGCCTCGGCCAGGCGGAGCTGGACCAGGTGACGCTGGGCGATATTGGTTTCCCAGGGCTCGGCGAGTTCGGGATCGGTCGCCGCGGCCGACCTGATCACCTCGAGCAGCGGGCTGACACGGGCGTAAATCGTTGCCGCCGCGGCGACTTGAAGCCGGATCTGCTCGGTGGGCGCAGCCGCCACCGCCGCCGCGAACCAGGGACGGTCCATGGTGGCGACCGGTTCGGTGTCGCCGGCGATCTCGATGTCGAGTAGTTCGGACAGGATCGTGCGTTTGGTGGCGAAGGTGAAGTAGAGCGTCTGCTCCGCCATCCCCGCCCGCTCGGCGATCGCCTTCATCGTCGTCGCCGTATAGCCGCGGGTGGTGAACAGTTCCCGTGCCGCCGCCAGCATCTTGGCTCGGTTGGCCATTGTCTTGGCCGCCCGCACACCGGTGTTTTTGCCTGTCATGCCTCGAATGCTACTTCACTAGAGTGTCACTCTAATGAGATTCGCTATAGTAATGCTCTAGCGATCACCGGCACCGCGGCGCTGTTGACCACCGGTTACGCCGGATCGAATCCCGGGAAACTGGATCACCAGATGACGAGTCCACCGCCGACGCCCAGAGCGCGCCCTGCCGCGATCTGGATGTTCGCCAGACGGGCCGCGACCGCATTGATCACCGTCAGATGTGTCGCATCGGGCCACGCCGGGTACGGGAACGGCGCAATCATGTCGAGGTTGCCGGTCTCCCGGGGCGCGTCGTAAAGGCAAGGGGCAGTACGGGTTCGAGTACCCTCCACCGGACTGCCCATGGACGGTTGCCGAGGGGATCAGTCGTCCCCGCCTCGCTCCAGCGTGCGCACCACGTTCACGGTGCGCAGCTTGTCAGGGTTGCGGACCGCGTAGAGGCCTGTGATGCGCTCCCCCGACACCTCGATCATCAGAACGGAATCCAAACGACCTTCGGAGCGCAGCAGAACCGCGGGTAGTGCGTTGAAGGTGCCGAATTCGATGTCCATGTCCGCCATGGTGTTTCGGGCGAGGCGGATGAGGAATCGGGCGACCGGTTCGGCGCCGACGATGGGGTGGCGGGCGGCGGTGACGCGACCGCCGCCGTCGGAGATCTGGACGACGTCGGGGGCGAGGACGTCCATCAGGGCTTGGACGTCACCGGTGCGGGCGGCGAGCAGGAAGCGGCCGATCACCGCCTCGCTGGTGTCGGTGTCGGGTTCGAAGCGTTTGCGGCGGGCCTGCACGTGTGAGCGGGCGCGGTGCGCGATCTGGCGCACCGCGGTATCGGATTTGCCGATCATGCCCGCGATTTCGACGAGGCTGTGCCCGAACACCTCGGACAGAACGAACACCGCCCGCTCGGTGGGTGTGAGCGTCTCCAGCACCAGCAGCATCGCCATCGACACCGATTCGGCCAGCAGCACATCGTGGCTGGCGTCGTGTTCGGTGCGGATCGGTTCGGGCAGCCAGCTGCCGAGGTAGTCCTCGCGCCTGCGCCGCACCGTCCGCAGTTGGTTCAGCGCCTGGCGGGTGACGATCTGGACCAGATAACCTCGCGGGTGCTCGACCTCGGCGTGATCGGTGTCGCGCCAGCGAAGATAGCTGTCCTGCAACACATCCTCCGCGTCGGCGGCGCTGCCGAGGATCTCGTACGCGATGGTGAACAGCAGCGGCCGCAGCTGATCGAATACATCCGCTTCGCTCATACCGGCGCACCGACCGGGTCGGCCGCTACGGCCGGACCGCGCAGCCACCAGTGCAACCGCGGATGCCGGAGCTCGAACAGCGTGTAGCGGCAGACGCGTTCCTTGAGCACGGCCGCGGCCCGCCCGGAAAACGCGATCCGGACCGGGGTGTCGTCGACGCGCGAGACCTGGATGAACCCGTCGCGCCGCCCGAGGCTGATCCCCTGCCCGCCCATGCCGATCGAGATCGGCGCGGGTTGCGCGCCCCGGATCAGCGCGAGCACGGTGTCCGCGCCGTGTGCTCCCAACGGTATCGCTGCCTGGCAACTCATTCGCAAATGATCGCCGACATCGTGGGGCGGCGCAACGGCGTCACCGATGCCGACAATCCGCGGATGGTCCACGCACACCAGCGTCTCATCGGTGCGCAGCCGTCCGTCGGCGGCCACCGGTAGTCCGCTGCGTCGCGCCAGGTCCGGCACCGCGAACGAACCCGCCCACACCGTGCAGTCGCTGAACAGCGGCCCCGCGTCGGTTACGATTTCGTTCGCGCGAATACCGTTGACCCGCAACCCAGTACGCAACACCACACCGAGATCCGCCAGCCTGCGCGCGATGGTCGCCCTGCTCGCCTCCGGCAGCCATCCCGCGACCGTATCCGAGACCAATTCGACTGTCAGCGCCGGATACCGGTAGGCGATCTCCGCGGAGCTCTCGATTCCGGTGAGGCCACCCCCGACCACGACGACCCGAGCGCCGGCGGGCAGCCGCCGCAGTTTGGCGCGCAGTGCCTCGGCGGTGTCGAAATCGGCGATGCTCCAGGCATGTTCGCATCCGACGGGCCCCAGCGCCGCCATACTGCCCACCGCGTAGAGCAGATAATCGAAATCGATCACCGCACCGTCGTCGAGCCGCACCGACCGCGCACCGATCGTCTCCGCCGTCGCGACCCGCAGCCGCACCGAGGGATGCAGCAACTCGCTCAACGGCCGCCACGCCACCGCACCGCCGGTCGCGTGCTCGTGCAGCCTGATCCGTTCCACGAACTCCGGCCGCGCATTGACGACCGTCACGTGAATATCCGAATTACCTTTGGCCGCAATCCGATTCGCTGCCATCACGCCCGCGTACCCGGCGCCGATCACCACCACGTGCGTCACCGCGACCACCTCCCGATTCGTTCGAAGCCGATACCTCATGGACACCGGGAATGCCGCGACCGTGACGCCGCGACGTTGTGTCACCGATCACAGGCCCGGAACGCGTCTTTCCCGACCGCCGCCGGATCGGTGATGTGCGACAGGAACAGCCGGGCCGTCGGGGCCGGGCTGCGGGTGGTGGTGGCATGCCACGGCCGGTCCAGCGGCGTACCCGGCACCGTGAGCACCCGCAGCACCCCGGATGTCAGGTCCTGTGAGATGGCATCGCTGTGAATCAGCGTGACACCCAACCCTTCTCGCGCTGCCGCCAGCACCGCGCCGTGGGTGCCGAGGGTCAGCGTCGGCGGGTTGATCTGCAGCCGTTCGAACAGGCTCAGCGTGGCTTCCCTGGTCCCCGAGCCGCGCCCGCGCAGTAACCAGGTGGCGCGCAACGCGTCTCGCTCGTGTGGCGGGCCCACCACGACGAGTTGACTGGCCCGGCGCGCCCTGGTCACCAGGCCCGCGTCGCGCGGCGGCCGCCCCGCGATGACGAGATCCGTTTCGTGATGCCGCAATTCGAGGAACAGCACATCGCGCGGATGAATCGACAGGCTCAGCTCGATATCCGGATAGCGACTGCGGAACGAGACCAGCGGGCGCAGCAGCACATACTCCCCGGCCGTCGCGACCACCCCGATCCGCAGCCGTCCGGTCTCGGCCTGCCGCACCGCGGCCTGGGCCTCCTCCATCAAACCGAGGATGCTGCGGCAGTAGTCGGCGTAGACCCGGCCCGCCTCGGTGAGCGTGATCCCCCGACCGGATTTGGCAATGAGCTTGGCGCCCAACTGTTTTTCGATATGCGCCACCGCCGCCGACACCGCGGCCTCGGTGACGTGCAACTGCGCCGCCGCCCGCCGGATGCTGGCGTGACGGGCGACGGCGAGGAACGTTTCCATCCGGCCCGCGCTCACCATGCCCATGACGGCTGCGCGCGGGCGCCGGTCAGTTCTTCCGCGCCAACCCCGAAACGATCAGCTGTTCCCACACCGTCGGCCGCCGCGCCGTCTCACCGGTCGCGGCATCGCGCACATCGGGCCGCCAGGCGACGCAGTAGGTGATGCCCGGCTCGAGAATTTCCAGATCGCCGAACAGCTCCCGGATCTCGTTGTCGTCGCGCCACCGGCCGCGCCCGAAGGTGTCGTGCAGTTTCCGCTCGGCCGCCTCGGTTTCCGCATTGTGCCCGGACCGGAAGTGCGAGATGTAGACCAGACTGCCCGGCACCAGCTGATCGGTCCAGTAGCGCACGACCTCGGCGGGATTCTCCTCGTCGTTGAGGTGATGCAGGATGGCACTGAACACGATCCCGACCGGTTGGCTGAAGTCGATCAGCCGCGCGACCTCCGGATCGTCCTGAATCCGCTTCGGATCGCGCAGATCCGCCTGGATCACGGTGGTGCTGTTGTTCGTGGCCAGCAGCGCCCGAGCATGCGCGAGCACGATCGGATCGATATCGACATAGACCACCCGGCTGCCCGGCGCATGCCGTTCGGCGACCTGATGCACATTGTCGACAGTGGGCAACCCGCTGCCGAAATCGAGGAATTGCCGCATCCCGGCGGCCGACATATCGCGCACCGCGCGGATCAGGGCCTGACGGTTCGTCTGCGCGATCGCCACCGAACCGGGCAGTTCGTTCTTGAAATGGTCGCCGACCTGCTGATCGACGAGATAATTATCCTTGCCGCCGAGTAGGTAGTCGTAAACTCGCGCGATGCTCGGCTTGCTCTGGTCTATCGTGTTCGGCTGATCGGCCATGTCAACACCCTCGTCCACGAGTTCCGTGCCTGCCCTTCATGGTAGGAGACCGCGCCTGGCGAGGTGCGCGCTTCGCCAACCCGAATCATCCGCCACGAACCGGGCGAACCGCCGGACCGTAGCCGGTGTGTCGCCCGGAATTGCTTGCCGCCGAAGCTATTTCGCTCAGAGCTGCCCGTGCTGCGAATCGAATGTCGCCACCCGGCCGCCCAGCAGGACCTGCGCGCCGGGCTGCAACTTCACCGGATGCCCCGGGATGGCGCGGGTCCATTCCTGCGCGCCCGGCTGCCGGATGTGGGTGCCGTTGGTGGATCCGCCGTCGACCACCGTGACGTCCCAGTCGATCAACCGGATCTCCGCATGCGCCCGCGACATGCCGCCGGACCGATCCTCCAGCCGCACCGGCCGGGCGCCCCGCTGCGATACCGCCTCCGAATGTTCCGGCTCACGGCCGATCACGATGTCGTTGTCGAGTACGAACTGATTGCCGTCGTCGAGCAGCAGCAGGCCGAGCGGCGGGCGGACACCGTCGGTGAGCACACAGGTCAGCTGGTCCATCCGGATGCCGCAGACGGCGCAGAACGACACCCGCGGATCGTTGAGGTGGTGGCGCGCGCATTTGAAACCCTTGACCACCGTGCCGGATCCGGTGTGCACCGCCGCCTCGGGCGCGGCCGTCGGGTGGGCGAGCACCGTCTCGCCGTCCGGGGCGACCGGGGTGTGCTCGTCGGGCTCGGTGTGCACCATGGTCGGCTGCTCGGCGGCTTCCCGGATACCCGGAACCGGCAGATCGTCGGGTTCGGTTGCCGCCTTGCCCAATACGGGCTTGGGCACCGCGCGTCCGCCCGGCCCGGACCCGGATGACGGCCGATCCTGCTGCGGTACACCATGTTCCGGCGGCACGACGGACCGATCCAGCTGTGTGGCGTCCGGCTGCTCGGCGGGCCGATCCGCTCGCGACGGTCGCGCGGCGGATCGATCGGCCTGCGGCGACATCGCCTGCTGCTGCCCTGCCTCGGGCGAATCCGATTCCGACCCGATGACAGACCGCTGCGGCAGCGCTGGTTCCGACTGTGCCACAGCAGGATCCGCCTGCGGCACAACCGCTTCCGGACGCGACATGGACCGATCCGCGGACGACCCCGAATCCTGCCGACCGGCCGCGGAATCCGACTGTCGCCCAATCGGTTCCGTTCGCCGGACGAGCCAATCCGGCACCGCCGACTGTTGCCCGGCGGACTCGTCCACTCGCGACCGACCGGCCCGTGAATCCGCCTCCGGCAGCACCGGTTCCGGCGGCACGACCGGATGATCCACCTGTTTCACCAGCACCGGCCCGGCCGGTACCCCAGGAACATCCGGAACGGCCCCCGTCCACACCACGGCTCCCGCGCCCGGTGCGGTACCGGCCTCCAACGCGTGAATCCCCCTGGGCGGCAACGCTTCCGTACTCTGCCCGGCCTCGTCGACGAACAACCCGGCCCCGATCCCCGGCGCCGGGATCACCACCCGGTCGACGGTGAATCCGGCGTCGCGCCCGCGCAGCACCTCCACCCGGTCCGGCCCGGCCAGCACCGCGGTGATCCCGCCGTGCAGGAACACCGCCAGCCCGGAGTCGGCCGGGGACAGCACCCCGAATTCCACCTCTTCCTCGTAATCCAGGCTCATCAGCCAGTTGGTGGCCAACCGGGCGAAGGCGCGGCCGGTGCGCCGCTGCTCCTTGGCCGCCGCCTGCCGCACCAGCTGGGTGAGCGCCGTAAGCGATTGCCACGCGGGCGAATTCGCCGTCGGTGGCGCGCCGTCGCGATGCGCCACCAGTACGACCGCGCCCGCGACACCCGCGACGAGATGGGTGCCGGGCAAAACTTCGATCTGTCGATCCATCACAGGAACCTGCCGCCCTGGAATCGCCACCGGTGGAACATCAACCGCATGGGCCCGTTGACCACGAGCCAGAAGGCGAGCCAGGTGACGATGAACTGAATGAGAAACGCCGTGAGGTTGGGATGCAGATTCTCCGGCAGCACGATCGTGGTGTAGCGCACGAGGACCCATATCAGCGCCCCCTCGTTGACGATCGTGATGAACCCGAACAGCGTCGGCCAGTCCTTCTCCCAACGGAACTGCTGCAGGAAATGGTAGAGCAACTCCCACAGCACCCCGACCAGGACCGTCGCCAACAGTACCGAAACCGTTATCCGGTAGGCCTGTAGCAGGCTCAGCGAACCCGTCGGCAGAAATGGTGTGATGATCAGCAGGACGATCAGCCCGATGACGCCCAGCGCCAGAATGCGGGTCTGGATCCGCCCGTTCAGTGTCGGCAGCATTGTTCAGATCTTCTTGTTCGTAGCCCACAACCACCATTGCCGGGTCGACCGCAGCGGACCCATCCGCTTGCAGAAGCCGAGCGCCGCAAGGTCGTCCGCGATTTCCTGGGCCGCGATCTGCAACCCGAGGAAGGTGTCGACGCCCGGGAACGGCCCGCCGAGCGTCGCGCTGCCGGAGGCGTAGATGCGCCCGGCGCCGCTGCGCGTGCCGATCAGCTCGAAGGTGGTGTCCACGTCGAGCCTGCCGACCGGGTTGCGGCCCGCGCCCGCGTGATCGAGCAGGTCGGCCAGCAGCCGGTGTTCGCGGATGTCGGCCTCCAACCCGGTGCAGTCGATGATGTAGTCGACGGTGTTGTCGAACGGTTGGGTCGGCGGCGGAAACGGCAGTGGCGCGGTGGGATCCGGCACGATCGTGGCGGTGACTCCGCCGGGCGCCGGGCGCAGATCGCGTGCGGTGCCCGCCATCACCTGATACCACCCCTGTTTGCGTCCGCGCTTCAACTGCGCCCGCCAATTGTTCCGGATCGGGGTGTTCGTGCCGCCCATCTCCTTGTACGCGATGGCCCGTTCCTCCCCTTGCAGCCCGCGCATTTTCGCCTTGAGCTGTCCGCCCCACACCGATTTCGGATAATTGAAACCCTGGAAGGCCCAGCCGTCTTTACCGGGCCTGCGACTCCAGACGTTGGGGCCGTGCGCTTTTGCCACATAGTTGCGGAACAGGTGCAGGATCTGCGTGTTCAGCTGATGTTTGTCCCGATCGTCGATGAGCCGCTGCAGCACCCGGCTGGCCACGATCCCGCTGCCGCGGATCATCACCGTGCCCGGTTTGCGCTGTAAGGCCTGATAGACGTGTTCGTGCGGTTCGTAGGCGTTCACGACGCGTGACGGGTCGCGGTACTTCTCCCGGTACTCCTGCAGATCGGGCAGCAGCTTCAGGCCCGGATAGCCGACGGCCACGTGAACATACATGCTACGGAAGGCGATTCGCTTGGTGGGCGTGGTGCCGTCCGGCGGAGTCAGTATCGTGAAATAGCCGCCGCCCGCACGTTTGCGCACCATGCGGACCTGCCCCTTGTGCAGGGACTGCGCATACCCGATTCTGGTGAATTCCCGTTCCATACCGCGGAATGCCTGGCCCGAGCGCGGGGTGTAATAGTTACTGAAGATGGGCTCGGTGAAAACGTTCCACAGCGGTTTGATCGACTTCTCCGCGAACGCCTCCCGCAGCGCGTAGGAGGGGAAACCCCAGATATTGTCCGGCTGGGACTGTGAATCGCTGCGCAGCCGCTCCATCCGCGGGATCTGCGAGCACTTCACCAGGTACTCATAGGATTGCCACGGCACGTTCTGCGGTCCGAGTACCGCCATCGATTGCGCGGGCACGCCGTAGATTCGAAGCGTGTCGTAGGTGACGAATGATCCGATTCCGCTGCCGATCAACACCAGCGGCACATCGATGATCGGAATTCCCGATCGGTCAAGCATTTCATCGGTCCACACATCGGTATCGATGAGGGCCTGCGTGATGTCTCCCCGCATTTTCCGGACTTTACCGGCATATTCTTACAGACAACTTGCGATCGGCTTTCCGGCGCAAGCACTTCCGCGCGTCGCGTCGTGGCGCGCCGACAACCGCGAATCTGCGCCAACCTGCCACGGGCGTGGGCGTCGGCGTCGTACCATGCCCACCGTGGCCGATGCGATGCGTTCCACCCCGCTGCGGGTGCTGGTCTACAGCAACGATGCCGACACCAGGAGTCAGGTGACCCTGGCCCTCGGCCGACAACCGCATCCCGAACTGCCCGCCATCGAGTATCTCGAGGTCGCCACCGCGCCGGTGGTCATCGAGCGGATGGATGCGGGCGGCATCGATCTGGCCATCCTGGACGGTGAGTCGGTGCCCGCGGGCGGGCTGGGTCTGGCCAAACAGCTCAAGGACGAAATCCGGCACTGCCCACCGATTCTCGTGCTCACCGGCCGCCCCGACGACGCCTGGCTGGCGAATTGGTCGCGCGCCGAGGCCGCGGTCTCGCATCCGATCGATCCGATCGAACTGACCGACGCCGTCGTCGCGCTGCTGCGCAACCGTTCGGCGGCGTGAGTCCCCTCCTCGATTACCCCCGTTTCGGTCATAAATCGAAGTAGCAACTTCGATCAAACGCCGGTCGGAAAAGGGATGCACCCAGGGGGTGCGGTTGTAGTCTGTGCCCTAGCTCACAGGAGTGCGGGCTGCTGCATGACCAATCAACAGTCATAGGTGGCCCTACGCCCGCAGCTGCCCACAGCCGTCCTTACAAGGAGGGGAAGTGCAGTCGTGAACATCGAGGTGCCGACTCTTGTCCTGGGCGCGGTCGCGGCCGCGTTCGCCGTATTCTCCATCGTCGCCGCGGCCCTCGTCGGCCCGAAGCGGTACAACCGGGCCAAGCTCGAGCCGTACGAATGCGGTATCGAAGCGACGCCGCACGCGGTTGCCGGCGGGCCGGGAAACGTTACCGGACAACGCTTTCCGGTGAAGTACTACCTCACCGCGATGCTGTTCATCATCTTCGACATCGAGATCGTGTTCCTCTATCCGTGGGCTGTCCACTTCGATGCGCTCGGTCTCTTCGGTCTGGCCGCGATGGCGCTGTTCATCGTCAACGTCTCGGTGGCCTACGCCTACGAATGGAAGCGCGGCGGGCTCAGCTGGGACTGAGCCGGATCAGCGCCGAATTCCGTAGCAACACAGTGGAAGTGAGTGTCGGTCGGATATGGGTCTCGAGGAAAAACTGCCCAGCGGCTTTCTGCTGAGCACCGTGGAGGATTTCGCCGGATACCTGCGCAAGGGTTCGCTGTGGCCGGCCACCTTCGGCCTGGCCTGCTGCGCCATCGAGATGATGGCAACGGGCGCAGGACGTTTCGATATCGCCCGCTTCGGCATGGAGGCGTTCCGCGCCTCCCCGCGCCAGGCCGATCTGATGATCGTGGCCGGGCGGGTCAGCCAGAAGATGGGCCCGGTGCTGCGTCAGGTCTACGACCAGATGACCGAGCCGAAATGGGTGCTCGCCATGGGGGTCTGCGCATCCTCCGGCGGCATGTTCAACAACTACGCCATCGTGCAGGGCGTCGACCACATCGTGCCGGTGGACATCTACCTGCCCGGCTGCCCGCCGCGGCCGGAGATGCTGCTCAACGCGATTCTGGCACTGCACGCAAAGATTCAGGAGATGCCGCTCGGCGTGAACCGCCAGGAAGCCATCCGTGCCGCCGAGCAGGCGGCGCTCGCGGCGACGCCGACCATCCGGATGGAGGGTCTGCTGCGATGACCTTCGACAGCAACAACAACACCGAAACCGAAGAGACCTACGCCGATTCGATCGGCGCGGAGACTGCTGGCCCGGAGGCGACGGTGCCCGAGGACACTGCGGCGCAGGGGGCCGAGGTGATCGGCGTGCGCCGTGGCATGTTCGGCGTCAGTGGGACCGGTGACACCTCCGGCTACGGCCGGTTGGTGAAACCGGTCAGTTTGCCGGGCAGTTCGCCCGCGCCGTATGGCGGCTACTTCGACGAGGTGGTGGCCGCACTACGGAACGCGTTGTCCGCGAACGGAATCCGATTCGAGGACGCACTGGAGAAGGTCGTCGTCTTCCGCGGCGAACTCACCCTGCACGTGCGCCGCGAACGTTTGGTGGCGGTGGCGCGCGCGTTACGTGACGATCCCGCACTGCGTTTCGAGCTGTGCCTCGGCGTCAGCGGCGTGCACTACCCGGACGACGCGGGCCGTGAACTGCACGCGGTGTATCCGCTCATGTCGATCACGCACAATCGGCGCATCCGCGTCGAGGCCGCCGCGCCGGACGCCGATCCGCATATCCCCTCGCTGTACGAGGTCTATCCGACCACCGATTGGCACGAGCGGGAAACCTACGACTTCTTCGGCATCGTCTTCGACGGCCACCCGTCGTTGACCCGCATCACCATGCCGGACGACTGGCGCGGACATCCCCAGCGCAAGGACTACCCGCTCGGCGGGATCCCGGTGGAGTACAAGGGCGCGCGCATCCCGCCGCCCGACGAGCGGAGGGCGTACAACTAATGAACGACACCGACATTAGGCCCGAGATCGCCGACGACACCGGGCCGGATCCCGCGGTCGTCACCGTCGCCGGACAGGACTGGGAGCAGGTCGCCCAATCCCTCGCGGGCGCGGGCGAGGAACGCATCGTCGTGAACATGGGCCCGCAGCATCCGTCGACACACGGCGTGCTGCGGCTGATCCTGGAGATCGAGGGCGAGACCGTCACCGAGGCCCGCTGCGGCATCGGCTACCTGCACACCGGCATCGAGAAGAACCTGGAATTCCGCAACTGGACCCAGGGCGTCACCTTCGTCACCCGGATGGACTACCTGTCCCCGTTCTTCAACGAAACCGCCTACTGCCTCGGCGTCGAGCGGCTGCTCGACATCACCGACGCGATTCCCGAGCGCGCCACCGTGATTCGGGTGCTGCTGATGGAGCTCAACCGGATCTCCTCACATCTGGTGTGCCTGGCCACCGGCGGTATGGAGCTGGGCGCGCTCACCCCGATGCTGTTCGGATTCCGCGAGCGCGAACTGATCCTCGACGTCTTCGAGACCATCACCGGCCTGCGGATGAACCACGCCTTCATCCGGCCCGGCGGCCTCGCACAGGATCTGCCCGACAACGGGGTGCAGAAGGTGCGAGAGTTGTTGGCGCTCATGCCGAAACGGCTGCGCGAGCTGGAACTGCTGCTCACCCAGAACCCGATCTGGAAGGGACGTACCCAGGACATCGGCTACCTGGACCTGACCGGCTGCATGGCGCTCGGCATCACCGGTCCGGTGTTGCGCGCCACCGGATTACCGCACGACCTGCGCAAGTCGCAGCCCTACTGCGGTTACGAGAACTACGAATTCGACATCCCCACCACCACGGGCTGCGACTGCTACGGCCGCTACGTCATCCGGGTGGAGGAGATGAAGGAGTCGCTCAAAATCGTCGAGCAATGCCTGGACAAGCTGCGGCCCGGCCCGATCATGGTGGACGACCGGAAGATCGCCTGGCCCGCCGACCTGCAACTGGGCCCGGACGGATTGGGCAACTCCCCCAAGCACATCGGCCGCATCATGGGCAAGTCGATGGAGGGGTTGATCCACCACTTCAAGCTGGTCACCGAAGGTATTCGCGTGCCGGCCGGCCAGGTGTACGTCGCGGTGGAATCGCCGCGCGGCGAACTCGGTGTGCACATGGTCAGCGATGGCGGCACCCGCCCGTATCGGGTGCACTATCGCGACCCCTCGTTCACGAATCTGCAAGCGGTGGCGGCGATGTGCGAGGGCGGCATGGTGGCCGACGTCATCGCATCGGTCGCCAGCATCGACCCGGTGATGGGCGGAGTTGACCGATGACCGAGATTTTGCTGAAGCTCACTGCACGCCCGGAACCGTATCCGCCGTTCGTGCGGGAACGGCTCGAGGTGGATGCCAAGGAGATCATCGCCCGCTACCCGCATCCGCGGTCGGCGCTGCTGCCGCTGCTGCACCTGGTGCAGGCCGAGGAGGGTTACGTCACCGGTTCGGGTATCGAATTCTGTGCCGAACAACTGGATTTGACCGGCGCAGAGGTCACCGCGGTCGCCACCTTCTACTCCATGTACCGGCGCGAACCCACCGGCGACTACCACGTCGGCGTATGCACCAACACGCTGTGCGCGGTGATGGGCGGCGACGCCATCATGGCCGCGCTGGGCGAGCATCTGGGCGTGCGGCACGGCGAGACCACATCCGACGGCAAGGTCACCCTCGAGCACATCGAATGCAATGCCGCATGCGACTACGCGCCGGTGGTGATGGTCAACTGGGAATTCTTCGATAACCAGACGCCGGAATCGGCTCGCGCCCTTGTGGATTCGCTGCGCGCGGGCGAACAGGTCACCCCCACCCGCGGCGCACCGCTGTGCACCTTCCGAGAGACCGCCCGCATCCTGGCCGGATTCCCGGACCAGCGGCCCGGCGTGCTGGAGGGCGAACCCGGCGAGGCGACGGTGGTCGGTCTGCGAATCGCCAAGGAGCACAACATGTCCGCCCCCGCACCGGAGGACGCATGACACCACTGACCCCGGTTCTGACCAAGCACTGGGATGAACCGCGCTCCTGGACCATCGACGCCTACCGCCGCCACGACGGCTACGAGGCGCTGCGCAAAGCGCTGCGGATGGAACCCGACCAGGTCATCCAGACCATCAAGGATTCGGGCCTGCGCGGCCGCGGCGGCGCGGGCTTCCCCACCGGAATGAAGTGGAGCTTCATCCCGCAGGGCCCCGGCCCCGACGGCATCACCAAACCGCACTACCTGGTGGTCAACGCCGACGAGTCGGAACCCGGTACCTGCAAGGACATTCCGCTCATGCTGGCCGCACCGCACACCCTCGTCGAGGGCGTGATCATCGCGGCGTACGCGATCCGCGCGGCGCACGCGTTCATCTACGTGCGCGGCGAGGTGGTTCCGGTGCTGCGGCGATTGCAGGCCGCGGTCGCCGAGGCCTATGCCGCGGGATTGTTGGGGCACAACATCCTCGGCTCCGGCTACCACCTGGAGCTCACCGTGCACGCCGGCGCGGGCGCCTACATCTGCGGTGAGGAGACCGCGCTGCTGGATTCGCTGGAGGGACGGCGGGGGCAGCCGCGGCTGCGCCCGCCCTTCCCGGCCGTCGCGGGCCTGTACGCCTGCCCGACCGTGGTGAACAATGTCGAATCCATTGCCAGCGTGCCGCCGATCATCCTGCACGGCACCGCCTGGTTCCGGTCCATGGGCAGCGAGAAATCGCCCGGCTTCACGCTGTATTCGCTGTCCGGGCATGTGAATCGGCCGGGCCAGTACGAGGCGCCGCTCGGGATCACACTGCGCGAACTGCTGGATTACGCGGGCGGGGTGCGCCACGGGCACCGGGTGAAATTCTGGACGCCGGGCGGCTCGTCCACCCCGCTGTTCACCGACGAACACCTCGATGTCCCGCTCGACTACGAGGGTGTCGCGGGCGCCGGATCCATGTTGGGCACCAAGGCATTACAGATCTTCGACGACACCACCTGCGTGGTGCGCGCCGTCCTGCGCTGGACCGAGTTCTACGCGCACGAATCCTGCGGCAAATGCACGCCGTGCCGCGAGGGCACCTACTGGCTGGTGCAGCTGCTGGAGCGGCTGGAGGCGGGCCACAGCAGCGAAGCCGACCTGGACAAACTGCTCGACATCAGCGACACCCTCAACGGCAAGTCGTTCTGCGCACTCGGCGACGGCGCGGCCAGCCCGATCATCTCCTCGCTGAAGTACTTCCGCGAGGAATACCTGGATCACCTGCGACTCGACGGGTGCCCATTCGATCCCGCGCGATCGACCGCCTGGGCAGAGGAGGCCATCTAATGACAGCATCGCGCAGCGATTCGGTGAGGGGTGGCGGCCGGGCGACGGGTGGGCCAGCCACGGTTAATGCCAACAGCAGCGGGGTGGTGCCCGCGGATCTGGTGAGCGTCACCATCGACGACACCACCATCAGCGTGCCAGCGGGCACCCTGATCATCCGCGCCGCCGAACTCATCGGCATCCAGGTGCCGCGCTTCTGCGACCATCCGCTGCTCGACCCGGTCGGCGCCTGCCGCCAATGCCTCGTCGAGGTGGAGGGCCAGCGCAAGCCGGTGGCCTCCTGCACCATGACCGTCACCGACGGCATGGTGGTGCGCACCCAACTCACCTCCCCCGTGGCCGACAAGGCGCAGGAGGGTGTGATGGAGCTGCTGCTCATCAACCACCCACTGGACTGTCCGGTCTGCGACAAGGGCGGCGAATGCCCGCTGCAGAACCAGGCCATGTCCAACGGGCGCGCCGAATCCCGCTTCGACGGCGAAAAACGCACCTACCCCAAGCCGATTCCGCTTTCCACGGCCGTACTGCTGGACCGCGAACGCTGCGTGCTGTGCGCGCGCTGCACCCGGTTCTCCCAGCAGGTGGCCGGCGACCCGTTCATCGAACTGCTGGAACGCGGTGCGCTGCAACAGGTCGGCACCGCGCAGGCCGAACCGCTGGACTCCTACTTCTCCGGCAACACCGTGCAGATCTGCCCGGTCGGCGCGCTCACCGGCACCAGCTACCGGTTCCGGGCCCGCCCGTTCGACCTGGTATCCAGCCCCAATGTCTGCGAGCACTGCGCCTCCGGATGCGCGCAGCGCACCGATCATCGACGCGGAAAAGTGTTGCGCCGCTTGGCCGGTGACGATCCGCAGGTGAACGAGGAGTGGAACTGCGACAAGGGCCGCTGGGCCTTCGCCTACGCCACCGAACGCGACCGGCTCACCACGCCGCTGGTCCGCGGCTGGGACGGCACCCTGGCCCCCGCCTCCTGGTCGGAGGCGCTCGCCCGGGCCGCGGAGGGGCTGGCGGCGGCATTCGGCAACGCCGGTGTGCTCGTCGGCGGGCGCGCCACCGAGGAGGACGCCTACGCGTACGCCAAGTTCGCGCGAATCGCCTTGGGCACCAACGATATCGACTTCCGCAGCCGGGTTCACTCGGCCGAGGAGGCCGAATTCCTGGCCGCCCGCGTCGCCGGGCAGCCGATGACGGTCACCTACGAGAGCATGGAGGCCGCGCCCGGCGTGCTGCTGGTCGGCTTCGAGCCCGAAGAGGAATCCCCGATCATCTACCTGCGGCTGCGCAAGGCGGTCCGCAAACGCGGACTGCCGGTGTATTCGTTGGCGCCCTTCGCATCTCGCGGCCTGGAACGCATGTCCGGCACGCTGCTGCGCTGCGCACCGGGCGAGGAGCCGCAGCTGCTCGACGCGCTGCGCGGCGGCCAGTCGCCCACGGCCAGGATGCTGCGCGAACCCGGTGCGGTGGTGCTGGTCGGCGAGCGAATGGCGGGTATCCCCGGTGCGCTGTCGGCCGTCGTGCGGCTGGCCGAGGAGACCGGCGCCGCGCTGGCCTGGGTGCCGCGGCGGGCCGGTGAGCGTGGCGCGGTCGAGGCCGGTGCGCTGCCCACGCTGCTGCCCGGTGGTCGCCCCGTCGCCGATCCCCGTGCGCGCCAACAGGTTCGAGCGGTCTGGAATGTGCCGGACCTGCCGGTGAGCGCGGGCCGCGACACCGCCGCCATCCTCGCCGCCGCCGGGAATCTGGGCGCGCTGGTGATCGGCGGCGTCGACCCCGCCGACCTGCCCGATCCGGCGGCCGCGCTCGCCGCCGTCGACGCGGCCCGCTTCGTGGTCAGCCTGGAACAGCGGCACAGCGCCGTCACCGACCGCGCCGACGTGGTGTTCCCCGTGGCCACCGCGATGGAGAAGGCGGGCACCTTCCGCACCTGGGAGGGCAGGCCGCGCCCGTTCGATGCCGCGCTCGCCGACAGCACGGTGCGCCGCACCGCCGCGCCGCTGTCGGATCAGCGGGTGCTGCAGGCCATCGCCGACGAGATGAAAGTCCAACTGCGCCTGCCCGATACCGCCGCGGCCCGCGCCGAACTCGACGAGCTCGGCGCCTGGGACGGACCGCCGCTCGCCGCGCCGACCCAGCCCGCCGCCCCCGCCGCGGCACCGGGACCGGGCACCGCGGTGCTGGCCGGCTGGCGCATGCTGCTCGACCTGGGCCGCATGCAGGACGGCGAACCCAACCTGGCCGGTATCGGCAGGCCGTCGGTGGTCCGGCTGTCCCGCAACACCGCCGCGGAAATCGGTGCGGCCCACGGCGATCCGGTCACCGTCGCCACCGATCGCGGCATGATCACGCTGCCGCTGCTGATCACCGACCTGCCCGACCGGGTGGTCTGGTTGCCGCTGAACTCGCCGGGCAGCCCGGTGTACGAAACCCTCGCCGCCCAGCCCGGCGCGATCGTGCACCTGCACCGCGCCGACGAGAGGATGAAGGAGCACCGCCATGAGTGATGTATTCGGTCACGATCCACTCTGGCTCGTCATCGCGAAATCGTTGGTGATCTTCGTTTTCCTGCTGCTCACCCCGATGATCGCGGTGGTCGCCGAGCGAAAAATCGTGGCGCGCATGCAGATGCGCATCGGCCCGAACCGGGTCGGCCCGTTCGGATCGCTGCAGAGCATCGCCGACGGCGTGAAGATGGCGCTCAAGGAGGACATCGTCCCGGCCATCGTCGACAAGCCGATCTACATTCTGGCGCCGATCATTTCGGTGATCCCGGCATTCATGGCATTCGCCGTCATCCCGTTCGGGCCCGAGGTGTCGGTGCTCGGGCATCGCACCGCGCTGCAGCTCACCGATCTGCCGGTGGCGGTGCTGTACATCCTGGCCATCACCTCCATCGGCGTATACGGCATCGTGCTGGCAGGTTGGGCATCCGGATCCACCTATCCGCTGCTCGGCGGCCTGCGTTCGACGGCGCAGGTGATCTCGTACGAGATCGCGATGGCGCTGTGCTTCGCGGCGGTGTTCCTGCACGCGGGCACCATGGCCACCTCCGGAATCGTCTCGGCGCAGTACGGCGTCTGGTTCGTCTTCCTGCTGCTGCCCTCGTTCCTGATCTACTGCGTCTCCATGGTCGGTGAGACCAACCGGGCGCCGTTCGATCTGCCCGAGGCCGAGGGCGAGCTGGTCGGCGGCTTCCACACCGAGTACTCCTCGCTGAAGTTCGCCATGTTCATGCTCGCCGAATACGTGAATATGGCAACGGTTTCCGCGCTCGCCACCACGCTGTTCCTCGGCGGTTGGCACGCGCCGTTCCCGATCAGCCTGTGGGCGGGCGCGAATTCCGGCTGGTGGCCGGTGCTGTGGTTCACCGCCAAGGTATGGACGTTCCTGTTCGTCTTCATCTGGCTGCGCGGCACGCTGCCCCGGATGCGCTACGACCAGTTCATGAGCCTGGGCTGGAAGCTGCTCATCCCGACCTCGCTGCTGTGGGTGATGCTGGTGGCCGCCGCCCGGGTGATCGACGCCGAGGGCTACCACCATATCGAGACGCCCGCGCTGGTCATCGGCGGGTTGCTGATCACCGGCGGAATGGTCGGCATGTTCATCCGGGCGGGGCGCAGGAAGGGCGCGCCGCCGCCGGCCGCCGAGCCGGTCGCGGATTCGGCTGTGTTCCTTGGTTTTCCGACGCCGCCGCTGCCCGAGCGGCCGACACACGACGTATCGCAGCCGGGCCTGTTGGAACCGCTCGCCGGGTTCGCGGTCACCGCGGCCACCATGTTCCGGCGGCCCAATACCGAGTTCTATCCGGAACAGAAGGTGCCGACCGCGCCCCGCTACCACGGCCGTCACCAACTCAACCGGCACCCGGACGGGCTGGAGAAATGCATCGGCTGCGAGCTGTGCGCGTGGGCCTGCCCCGCCGACGCCATCTATGTCGAGGGCGCGGATAACACCGAGGCCGAACGGTTCTCACCCGGCGAGCGCTACGGGCGGGTCTACCAGATCAACTATCTGCGCTGCATCGGCTGCGGCCTGTGCATCGAGGCCTGCCCCACCCGCGCGCTCACCATGACCAACGACTACGAACTCACCGACGACAACCGCGCCGACCTGATCTACGAGAAGGACCGGCTGCTCGCACCGCTCGAGCCGGGCGTGCAAGCGCCACCGCACGCGATGGCGCCGGGCAGCACCGAGGCCGACTACTACCTCGGGCAGGTCACCTCCGATCAGAAGGTGTTGCGCGGCAACGGCAATGGCGACGGCGCGGCCGAACAACCCGCGATCGCCGCCGCACAGGGAGGCGCACGATGAACGCTCTACTGGCCGCCGAACCGCTCACCAGCACGTCCACCGGGGAGACCGTCCAATTCTGGATACTGGCCCCCGTGGCCGTACTCGGCGCGCTCGGCATGATCTTCACCAGCAAGGCCGTGCATTCGGCGCTGTGCCTGGCGGCGTCCATGATCACCCTCGCCCTGTTCTACATGGCGCAGGACGCGCTGTTCCTCGGCGTCGTGCAGATCGTGGTCTACACCGGCGCGGTGATGATGCTGTTCCTGTTCGTGCTGATGCTCGTCGGCGTCGATTCGGCCGAATCGCTGCGCGAGACGCTGCGCGGCCAGCGAATCGCCGCGGGCGCGGTCGGGCTCGGCTTCGGGCTGCTGCTCATCAGCGGTATCGCCAACGGCATCCGGCACTCCGGAATCACCTATCCGGCAACTGGTTTCCCGTACCGGGACGTCATCGCCGGACTCGCCGAGCTGATCTTCGTGCGCTACGTGTGGGCATTCGAGCTCACCGGCGCGCTGCTCATCACCGCCACCATCGGCGCGATGGTGCTCGCGCACCGGGAGAACTTCGGCAGGCGGCTGGATCAGCGGGAGATGTCGCGGCGGCGGTTCCGCGACGGCACACACCGCGCCACCCCGCTGCCCACCCCCGGCGTGTACGCCAGGCATAACGCCGTCGACGTTCCGGCCAGGCTGCCGGACGGATCGTTCGAGGAACTGTCCGTCAGCACCATCCTGCGGCACCGCCGCACCAGGGCGCTCACCGAGGCCGCGGTGATCTCGGTGGGATCCGAACAACGGGGCATCGAACAATCAGGAATTGAACACAGCCCTGACAGCGACGAGGAAGGCACCCGGTGAATCCCCAGAACTATCTGTTCCTGTCCGCCCTGCTGTTCACCATAGGCGCGGCCGGAGTCCTGTTGCGCCGCAACGCCATCGTCGTATTCATGTGCATCGAGCTGATGCTCAACGCGGTGAACCTGGCGTTCGTCACCTTCGCCCGCCTGCACGCCAACCTCGACGGGCAGGTGTACGCGTTCTTCACCATGGTGGTCGCGGCGGCCGAGGTCGTCGTCGGACTGGCCATCATCATGACCATCTTCCGCGCCCGCCGCTCGACCTCGGTCGACGACGCCAACCTGCTGAAGTTCTGACGTGGTTACCGCATCGCTGTGGCTGCTGCCCGCCGTGCCGCTGGCCGGCGCCGTAATCCTGCTGCTGGTCGGGCGTTTCGGCGATAAGTGGGGCCATTTCCTCGGCACCGTCGCCGCGCTCGGCTCGTTCGCGATCGCCGCCGTCGCGTTCCTCGACATGCTCGACCGCACGGGCAGCGCCCGCGCGATCAGCAAGAATCTGTTCAGCTGGGTGCCGGTGGCCGGGCTGCACGTGGACTTCAGCCTCCAATTGGACCAGCTGTCAATGTGTTTCGCGCTGCTGATCACCGGCGTCGGTTCGCTGATCCACATCTATTCGATCGGCTACATGAGCCACGATCCGGCGCGGCGGCGGTTCTTCGCCTACCTCAACCTGTTCCTGGCGGCCATGCTGCTGCTGGTGCTGGCGAACAACTACCTGGTGCTCTATCTGGGTTGGGAGGGCGTCGGTTTGGCGTCCTACCTGCTGATCGGGTTCTGGTTCCACAAGCCGAGCGCGGCCACCGCGGCCAAGAAGGCGTTCGTGGTCAACCGGGTCGGCGATATGGGGCTGGCCATCGCCATGTTCGTCATGTTCGCCACCTTCGGCTCGATCGACTTCCACGGCGTATTCGGGGCCGCGCCGCGGGCCAGCGAAAGTGCGCTCACCGCAATCGGTTTGCTGCTCCTGCTGGCCGCATGCGGTAAATCGGCGCAGGTGCCGCTGCAATCCTGGCTCGGTGACGCGATGGAGGGCCCGACCCCGGTGTCGGCGCTCATCCACGCCGCCACCATGGTCACCGCGGGCGTCTACCTGATCGCGCGCTCCGGGCCGATCTTCGACCTCGCGCCCGGGGCGCGGCTCGGGGTGCTGCTGGTGGGCGCGGTGACGCTGCTGTTCGGCGCGATCGTCGGCTGCGCCAAGGACGACATCAAGAAGGCGCTCGCCGCATCCACCATGAGCCAGATCGGCTATATGGTGCTGGCCGCCGGACTCGGCCCGGCAGGATACGCGGTGGCCATCATGCATCTGCTCACCCACGGCTTCTTCAAGGCCGGGCTGTTCCTCGGCGCGGGTTCGGTGATGCACGCGATGGACGACGAAACCGATATGCGCCGCTACGGTGGCCTGCGGAAACTGCTGCCCATCACCTACATCACCTTCGGGCTCGGCTATCTGGCGATCATCGGGGTGCCGCCGTTCGCCGGCTTCTTCTCCAAGGACAAGATCATCGAGGCCGCCTTCGACGAGGGCGGATTCAACGGGATCTTGCTCGGCGTCGCCGCGCTCACCGGCGCGGGGCTCACCGCGTTCTATATGACCCGGGTGATGCTGCTGACGTTCTTCGGCGAACGCCGCTGGAAGGAAGGCACCCATCCGCACGAGGCGCCCGCGGTGATGACCGGTCCGATGATCCTGCTGGCCGTCGGATCCGTTGCGGCGGGCGGAGTTTTCGTGTGGGGGTCGTCGCTGCAGAACTGGCTGGAGCCGGTCGTCGGCGCGCATCACGGTGAGGGCGGCGTGCCCGCGGGCGTTGTCACCGCGCTGGCGCTGATGGTGGTCGCGGTCGGTATCGCGGCCGCCTACTTCCAGTACGCGCAGCGCGAAATCCCGCAAACCGCACCGGAAGCCGTCTCCGCGCTCACCGTCGCGGCCCGCCAGGACCTCTACGGCGACGCACTCAACGAGGCCGCGTTCATGCGGCCCGGGCAGCACCTCACCCGGTCGCTGGTATTCCTCGACAACCGCGGCATCGACGGAATCGTCAACGGCACAGCCGCATTCATCGGCGGCCTGTCCGCGCGGGTCCGGCGGGTGCAGTCCGGCTTCGTGCGTACCTATGCCCTGTCCATGTTCACCGGCGCGGCCCTGCTGGCCGCTGCCCTGCTGGCGGTGAGGATCTGGTGACGAACTATCCCTGGTTGACCACGCTGTGGCTGGCGCCGGCCATCGGCGCGGCCCTGGTGCTCGCGGTACCGGCCAAGCAGCGCACCTTCGCCCGCGGCCTCGGCTTCACCATCGCGCTCGCCATGCTGGTGTTCGCGGTGGTGCTCGCGGTGCGCTTCGAGCCCGGCGGCGCACAGTACCAATTCGTCGAATCCCACTCCTGGATACCGGCTTTCGGTGCGGGGTACACGCTCGGGCTGGACGGTATCGCGCTGGTGCTGGTGCTGCTCACCACCGCGCTCGTCCCGCTGCTGATGCTGGCGGGCTGGCACGACGAGCGCGCCGTCGGCAGCGGCACCCGCGTCGCGCACACCTATGTCGCCCTGACCCTGATGGTCGAGGCGATGGTGCTGATCTCCTTCGTCTCGCTGGACATCCTGCTGTTCTACGTGTTCTTCGAGGCCATGCTGGTCCCGATGTACTTCCTCATCGGCGGTTTCGGGCCGCGGACAGTGGATCAGGCACTGCGGCAACAACGTTCGCGCGCTGCGGTGAAATTCCTGCTGTACAACCTGTTCGGCGGGTTGATCATGCTGGCCGCGGTGATCGGGCTGTACGTGGTCACCGCGCGCGACGGCAGCGGCACCTTCGATTTCCGGGATGTGGTGGCGGCGGCCAACTCCGGGCATCTCGGTGCGACACCCGGCGTGCTGAACGCGCTGTTCCTCGGCTTCATGTTCGCGTTCGCGGTGAAGGCGCCGCTGTGGCCGCTGCATACCTGGCTGCCCGACGCGGCGGTCGCGGCGACCCCGTCCAGCGCGGTGCTGATGATGGCGGTGGTCGACAAGGTCGGCACCTTCGGCATGCTGCGCTACTGCCTGCAGCTGTTCCCGGACGCCTCGAAAACCTATGCGCCGCTGGTGATCACGCTCTCGGTGATCGGCATCATCTACGGCGCGCTGCTGGCCATCGGGCAGACCGACGTGATGCGGCTCATCGCGTACACCTCGATCTCCCACTTCGGCTTCATCATCCTCGGCATCTTCGCCATGACCAGCCAGGGCCAGGCCGGTGCGACGCTGTACATGGTCAACCACGGCATCTCCACCGCGGCGCTGTTTCTGGTGGCCGGATTCCTGGTGTCGCGCAGGGGAACCCGGCTCATCGCCGAATTCGGCGGCGTGCAGAAGGTGGCCCCGGTGCTGGCCGGAACCTTCATGATCGCGGGCCTGGCCACCCTCTCGCTGCCCGGGCTCGCGCCGTTCATCAGCGAATTCCTGGTGCTGCTCGGCGCATTCACCCGGTACCAGGCGGCGGCGGTCATCGCGACCGGCGCGCTGGTGCTCGCCGCGCTGTACGTGCTGTGGATGTACCAGCGGATGATGACCGGACCGGTCAAAAAGGGTAATGAGCGCCTCTACGACCTGGTGCCACGGGAACTGGCCGTGGTGGTGCCGCTCATCGCCGCGCTGCTGTTCCTCGGCGTCTACCCGAAACCGGTGCTGGACTTCATCAACCCGGCCGTCGCCAACACCCTCACCACCATCGGAGTGCACGACCCGGCGCCGAACACCCCGGCCACGGCCGACGCAGGAGGTACCAGCAAATGAGCGGTAGCACAGTGCTTCTCGCCGCGGCCGTGCCCGCGCCCGACGTCGAATACCGGCTGCTCTCACCGATGCTGATCGTTTTCGGTGCGGGCGTTGTCGCGGTGCTGGTCGAGGCGTTCGCGCCGCGGCGGCTGCGGTACGGGATCCAAGTGACGTTGAGCATCGTGGGTTTGGTGGCGGCGCTGGTCGCGGTGATCCTGCTGTCGGGGACATCGGCGACCGCGATGGCCGGATCGGTGGCCGTCGACGGGGTCACGCTGTTCCTGCAGGGCATCATCCTGGTGGTGGCCGTGCTCGGCGTGCTCTTCTTCGCCGAACGCGGCGCCGAACCGGTGCTGCCGGTCAAATCAGGTCCCGGCACCTGGAGTTTGGCGGCGGCGCGGGGTCGCGGGGTGGACGCGTTCACCCCGCAGGCGGCGTCGGTGCCGGGCAGCGCCGACGAAATGGCCGCTGTCCGTGCGGGTATCGCGACCACCGAGGTGTTTCCGCTGCTGCTGCTCGCGGTCGGCGGCCTGCTGCTGTTCCCGGCGTCGAACGATCTGCTCACCATGTTCGTCGCGCTCGAGGTGCTGTCGCTGCCGCTGTATCTGCTGTGCGGGCTGGCGCGGCGCAAGCGGCTGCTCTCCCAGGAGGCGGCGCTGAAATACTTTCTGCTCGGGGCGTTTTCGTCGGCGTTCTTCCTCTACGGGGTAGCGCTGCTCTACGGGCAGGCGGCGACGGTGCGTCTCGGCGGAATCGCCGAGGCCATCGAAAGGCATCCGGAGAACACCACTTTGGCGCTGCTCGGCCTCGGCATGCTGGCCGTGGGACTGCTGTTCAAGATCGGCGCCGTGCCATTCCAGTCCTGGGTGCCCGACGTATATCAGGGTGCGCCGACGGCGGTCACCGGATTCATGGCCGCGGCCACCAAGATTGCCGCGGTCGGTGCGATGCTGCGGGTCATCCAGGTGGCGACGCCCGGACTGCGCGGCGACTGGCGGCCGGTGCTCGCCGCGGTCGCCATCGCCACCATGGTGGTCGGTGCGGTCATGGCGATCACCCAGACCGATGTGAAGCGGATGCTCGCCTACTCCTCCATCGCACACGCCGGATTCCTGTTCACCGGATTGGTCGCGGCCAACACCAAGGGTGTCGGAGCGATCCTGTTCTACCTGCTCGCCTACGGTCTCGGCACCCTCGGCGCGTTCGGCGTGGTGAGCCTGGTGCGCGACGGCACCGGCGACGAGGCGACGTCGCTGTCCCAGTGGGCCGGGCTCGGCCGCCGTTCCCCCTGGCTGGCAACGGTTTTCGCGCTGTTCCTGCTCTCCTTCGCGGGTCTGCCACTGACCAGCGGGTTCGTCAGCAAATTCGCGGTGTTCGCGGCGGCGTCCTCCGGTGGGGCCGCATATCTGGTGATCATCGGCGTGATCGCCAGCGCCGTCGCCGCGTTCTTCTACATCCGCGTCATCGTGCTGATGTTCTTCACCGACCCGCCGTCCGACGCCCCGATCGTGGTGTCCCCCTTCCTGACCACCACCTTGGTAGCGCTGACAGCCGCGGCCACCCTGGTCCTCGGCATCTTCCCGCAACCATTGCTCGACCTCGCCGACAAAGCGGCGACGTTCGTGCACTGAGCAGCGTCATCCGCCGTCGCCGCACCGTAATCCGGTGCGGCGACGGCGTTTTCGTACCGGGTACCGGACCGGTAATGGCGATGTGTGCTCGGCACACTATCTTTCAGCCGATTTCCTCGGACAACCCGACGATGATGCCCTCGGGGCCGCGGATGTAGCAGAGCCGGAACATCTGCTCGTACTGTTCCACCGTGCCGACGAGTTCGGCGCCGTGGGTGCGCAACCGGGCAATGGTGTCGTCGATATCGTCGACGGCGAACATGATCCGACGGATCCCCAGTGTATTCGCCGGCGCGTTCTCGGGCTCGGCGCGTATCGCCTTCGGGGCATGGAAACTCGCCAACTCGACCTTGCCGTGGCCGTCCGGTGTCCGCAGCATCGCGACGTCCTGCCGGACATCGTCGATTCCGATGATGCGTTCCACCCAACGCCCCTCGACCGGCCCCTTACCCTCCAGCTCCATACCGAGTTCGACGAAGAACTCGATCACCCTGTCGATGTCTTCCACAACAATGAGAACGTTGTCCATCCGCTGAATCGCCACAGCCCTGCCTCCTTCGCCGCGGGCCCTCGATGGGCCTCGGTGCGGACAGTAACGTGACCGAGACCCATCAGACGCCGTTATCACCCCCGGCTGCAGCCGATATCCGCTGAGCCCCATCCTGTTTCCGGGCGAGGAGGCCGCAGGACCAGCCGACCTCACCGACCGCGCCTGGATCAGTGCCCCACGCAGCACGACCTGCTTCGAGATGCTCCAAAGAGCTTGCGGCAATGCGGGATTTATCCGATATCCCAAATAGCTTGTGGCAACGCGGGATTCGTCCCGCGAATCGTCGCCGAATCCGGAGACTTCCCGGCTATGCTCGCCATGGTCGCCGCCGGAATCGGCGTATCCCTGCTGCCCGGATGGCGGTGCGCCACATTCCTCCCGGCGTGGCGCTCCACCCGTTGGCCGTGCCCGTGACCCGCCGGATTTTCGCGGTGACCCGGCGCAGCGGCACCCGACACCCCGCAGTCCGGGTCGTTCTGGACGAGCTGCTGGCCGATACGGTCGCGCCCCGGATCACGGGCGTGCTGGCGCGGGTGCGGCCATGAGTGCGAACGCACCGCGCAGGGCGGACTGGGCCGCCACCACCGTGGCCGCGGTCGGCAGTGGCTGCCGTGGGTCGGACACCAAGAGGCTGGCGGCCATGGTGCGGCCGGCGGCGGTGCGGGCCAGGTAGTGCAGGGTGACGACGCCCGGTTCGCTGCCGCCCTTGTACCAGACGGTGGGGAATCGCGAGCGGTCCAGGGCGAGCCCGGCATCGGTGCGCGACAGTGCGTGTCCGATCTCGGGCTGGCCGAGCCGCAGCAGACCGGCGAGGGCTCGGCAGATTTCGATCGGCGAGGCGAACCATTCGATCCGATCGATGTCGCGCGGTGCGGGCCAAATATCCGGTAGGTCCGGAAGTGGTTGCCGTTCAATGGATTCCAACATCTCCGTGCGTTCGCGTATCGATAGGTCCGAATACCGTTGCGCGAGAACGGGCTCGGCTGCCTTGAGCCGGAAGAACGCCCGAGTGGTGAGGAAGGGGATATTCACCTCGGGTGCGCCGTGGCCGAACAACCCCAGCTGACGCTGCACCGCGTCGCGGCCGAGCCGGTGGATCAGATGGTCGGTGGCGGTGTTGTCGCTGAGGCTGATCATCAGCTCCGCATATTCGGACAGGGGTGCGGTGTGACCCTGTGGGAGGTTCTGCATGGTGCCCGAGGGCAGGCTCTTGCGGTCGTCGCGGATCGCCAGCGGTTCGTCCCAGCGCGCGCTGCCTTCGGCGACCGCCCGGCCGAGCGCGCCGAGGACGTACAGTTTGAAGGCCGATCCGGTAGGGCGCCGCGTCTGCGGCGCGAGACCATGTACCGGTCGGCACTCTCCCCCGGGTCCGATTTCCATGGCCGCGAACGAGATTCGCGGACCGAGGACCGATAGCCGCGCATCGCATTCGTCCCAGGAAGCGGGCGGCGGCGGCGGGACCGCCAGGTCCATATCGTCGACGAGTCCAGCCGGGTTCACATGCAATGTCAGCAGCAGTTCGGCGGAGCCTCGTATCACGGCTTGGATGCGCTCGGGTTCGTCGATGCGGATCTCGTCGACGGCGAGCGGACCGAGTGCGGCCAGGGTCGCGGCAAAGCCCTTCGCGCCGCCGGAATCCAGCAGCCGAGGTGCGAGATGCTCACGGATTTCGGTGTCCGGCACCGCATTTCGGGATACGGCGACGATCCAGTCCAAATGCGCCTTCGCGCAACGTAATTTCGTCATCGCGGTCACCTACTGAGGCGGCCCAGCAGCCGGGACATCGGACCACGGGGTGCGATCCACTCCGCGATGGCGGTCACCACCGCCGGGTCGACATGTTGCGGCGCTTGCAGGTCCGCGGGGCCCGAGGGTCCGCTGCCCGGGAAGAACATGTGGTCGTCGGCCGGGAAGACCCGGATGGTGACGCCGGGCTTTCCCTCCAGCCCCGCCCGCCATCCGGCCAGGTCGTCGGCCTCGGTGACCTGGTAGTCGCGACCGCCCTGCAACACCAGGATCGGCCGATTCAGCGCCGCGGCGGTGGCCACCTGGTCGAATTCGCGCAGATCCAGCCAGTAGGTGGCAGGCCAACCGAAAAGCAGTTCCGCGCTGGGGGTTTCGGGTGACAGGGCCGGATTCTCGGTCCGGGCAATCGTTTCGGGCGCCAGAGCCGTCTGCGCGCCCGGGTCCAGATCCGCGATGTGGTCGAAGACGCGCACCGCGGCGCGCGGCAGCGGGACCGTATCCGCGGCCAGCATCACCACGCCCGCGATCGCGGATTCGGCGGCGGCGGCCCGGACCCCGGCCTTACCGCCGCCGCTGTGGCCCGCGACGAAGATCCGGGCGGGATCGATTTTCGGGTGCCGTTGCAGCAACCGCACGGCCGCAAGCACATTCGGCAGATACTCCTCGACCATCGTGAATCCGGGCTCGTGCAGCATGCGGGTGTGCACGTGAATCACCTTGTCGAACCGAAGCGTCGCGATACCTCGGCTGGCCAGGCCCCACGCGAGATCCTTGAACGGCTTGTTCGGCCCGAAGGTCACATCGCGATCGTTGACCCCGGACGAAATGAGCACCACACCCGGCAGGCCGCGGCCGTCCCGCGGCAGCGTCAGCGTGCCCGGGACGGTGAGCGGTCCGCACTCCAGGGTGATCTCGTGTTCGGTGAACCGGCGCGGTGTCGCGTAATGCGGTGGCGTCCAATCGGATTCGGATGGCGGCCCGAGTCGCAGGCCGTGCAGCGCGCCCGTCGCGTCGACCGCGAGCCGCACCTGCAACCCACCGTTCGCGCAGTGCACCGGCACGACCGCTCGGGTGAGCCGGTCATCGAGCCGGGTGGTGATCACCTCGCCGATGGCACGGACCTCGCCGGTCTTCGCGGTCTCCGAGGTCCATCCGGTCCGGACCGTGTCGGCGGACACCGCCGCCGCCAGCGCGGGCGCGAACCGCTTCTCCAGTTCGTCGAAGCGCCCCTCGCGCAGCATCGTCACCACCGTCATCGCCGCGGACGCCGGGTCGATCTGTGTTGTCATGACTCAACCTTTCTCGTTTAGTGAGAACGGTAGCAGGATATGAGAACATTGAGAAGTGGATGCTGTGGAACTGGTGGCACACCCGGCCCGGATGCGAATCGTGCACGCACTGCGCGGCGGTCGCAGCCTCACCACGGCCGAGCTGTCGACCCGACTGTCCGGGGTCTCGAAGGCGATGGTGTACCGGCATGTCGAGGCGCTGGCCACGGCCGGAATCCTGGAGGTGACGCAGGAGCGGCGGGTGCGCGGCGCCGTCGAACGGCACTATCGGCTGCGCGCGGATCGGGCGGCGATCGGACCCGAGGAGGTGGCGGCGGCAACGATCGAGGACCACCGGCGGACATTCGTCACGGCGATGGCCGTGCTGATCTCGGAGTTCGGCTCCTATCTCGATCGCGAGAATGCCGATCCCGCAAAGGATCTCGTCGGCTATCGGCAACATGCGCTATGGCTGGACCGCGCGGAGTTGGAACAGTTCATCCTGGAGCTGCGGCGGGTGATCGTGCCGCGCATGACCAACGAACCCACCCCCGGCCGCGGGCGATACCTACTCAGCCCCATCCTGTTTCCGGTCGAGGATGTCGACGAGTCAGGGCTCTGACGAATGTATCGGCCTCACCCGCTAGGCGTCGGTCCGGGGTGACACAGTTGATCGCGTGACGGTGGTATTCGATGACATCGCGGGTGTGGTGGGTCTTCCTTACGGGGCGGACTGGCTCGAGGTATCGGAGCGAGTAACGGTGTTGGCCGCGATCGACATCAAGGATCACGATAGTTGACGCGTGTCTACTAATGCGATTACGCTGCGACCCAGCTAGTTGACACGCGTACACTATGCTCCGGCGAAGGGGGCGGTTGTGCAAACCGTATTGCGTTGGTATCTCATCATTTTCGGCGTCGCCTGTGTCTTGATCGCGCTGGCGCACATATTCGTCGGGCCGAAGACGATCATCGGGGCGAACACACCGAACGCCACACTCGACGGCGACCTCCGTTTCAGCATGGTGCTGTTCGCCGCCTACGGCGCGGCCTGCGTATGGGCGGCACGAGACCTGAACCGCAACGCGGGCCTCATCCATCTGCTCATGCTGCTGTTCTTCATCGGCGGCCTGATCCGCCTGCTGACCGTGGCCTACGTCGGATGGCCGCACTGGTTCTACATAGCCATGATCACCGTGGAACTCATTACCTCACTGATCTATTCGCCACTCCTACAGCAGATCACGAAGCGCCCGATCCGTTCTGACCTACTCGAACTGGCTCGATAGCAATCCACCTCGGCCCCAAGGACTTTCACCGATTGGACGGGTCACTTGTCGCACCGAGTATCTCGTCAGCCCAGTCGTTCGGCCACCTGCTTCAAGCCGTCTCTGATCAGCCGCCCGTATTCGTCATCGCCGAGCGCGTCGATTGTTTCCCGCGCACGTTGCAGATACTCACGAGCACGAGTGAGATCGCCCAACTTGCGATAGCACTCACTCAAGTTCAGATACAGAGACGGATACAGTCCGGCCACCGGCCCTCTCTGCCAGACTCGGATGAGACCAGTTGGTCTGTTAGTTTGCTGAGGTTTGTGTAGGGCGAGATCGGGATTCG
>NZ_JAIRBR010000017.1:0-182984 GCF_020361265.1 Nocardia sp. JCM 34519.1 | reverse complement strand
GATCAACGAACCGCCCAAGGAGAACATCATCACAGAATTCATAGCCTGAACGGTCTCATCCGGTTTGACAGCTACCGTGCCGCCGATCAGCCAACAAGGAAGAGTTGGTCGCAGATCGCCTCCGTGATCTGTGAGCGTGACCCCGCCCGACGACGCGACCCGGCCGAGGTCGCCACGATCCTCGCGCGTCATTACGAGGATGGCTGGACACCGACCCAGATATCTCGGGAAATCAATCGAAGTCGTTCGACCGTCAGCAGGATCATCAGCCACGCCGCGCATTTCGCGGCAGCTTGATGCCTCACCCAGTCGGGCTGGACGCGGTGTAGGAGATGAGATGCCGCCTGCTGTGGACTATGCCCACATAACGCCCCATTTCGCCGTGGGATATCTCCATCGTGTCCCGCAGCGGCGGCATCTCAGCGAGGTCGTTTTCGGGCTGTTCGAGTGCGCCTCGCCATCGCAATGGCAGTAGGACGAATCCGGTACGACTTCGCAGCCGCCTCGGTCGCGTCCCCATGCTGCTGGGATTCGTTGCTCACGCTGTCGATCCTGCTCTTGCTGCCGTAGTTACGGAACGGTATCAACGATCCCGAACACCGAAGGTTCCGCCTTGCGGTCGTAGGACCGCCAGAGTGCCAGTCGTGGAACCACTGATAGCCGGTGATCCCCGGCAAGGGAAACGTGTTTCAGATCTGCCGCGTCGACAGATCGGATACCTTCTGAATCCAGAATCTTGCGTAGTGCCACTACGCGGCTAGTCGCTAAAACCTGCCTAGCTGAGAGAGGGTCGAGTTCTTGTAGAAAGTATGCTGGTTGAGCGCATAATACGGACATTCTTCTCGGGTGGAAGCTTGACACCGGGCCTGACTAACTGACATGTGACATCTAGCATCAAAGATCTTGTGGTGCGAGTCTGATCCCATCAGCACGACGCCACATCGACGCTTCGAGGGACCATGCCCAGCTCCAAACGACCCATTCCGAACCAGCCCGAACGTCCGTCGACCGCACTCGGGCTCGTCGGTACCGTCATCGACGCCGTTATCGACGGTCGACTGGATTGGGCTAGGACGGCCCGTCTGTTGATCATCGTGGTAGCAGTGATCACGGTCGCTGCATGTGCGCCATTTGTGGTGCAGCTGTGGTTGACGCGGTGAACCCCGCGGTGGCCGAGCAGCTCGGCATGCGAATGACGGCGGACGAGCTGGCCAAGGCGATCGGTGTCGACACCGCATCGATCAGTAATTGGCGTCGGCGGCACCGCGGATTCCCGGTTGGCCAACCTGGCGATGTACGCACCTATTTGGTGGGCGAGTTGCTCACATGGCTCGACACACGCGAGGTCCCGAAGCGTCAACACCGGGCTTCGGATGGACCAAGGGGCACCTATGGTGCCCGGTTGAGGCGTTACCTGTCGGCAATGGCGTCCGAAGTCGTGTTGCGCGATGTCGATCACATGTCACCGGCGGCGATGAGTGAATTGAACGCGTTGTGGGACAGGTATTTTCGTCCAAACCGTGTAACGAGGTCGGATCTACTGGACGCCGCACTTCTGTTGACCTTCACATGGATTACGGCACCCGATGAGTGGGAGGTGATCGAGTCGGCAAAGGGGCGCCTCGACACAATCGCCATCAAAATCGATCAGGTGTTGCGCCGATTCGGATTCGACACCACTGCGGATGCGGTACTCAAGCCGTTGAGCTCGAGCAACAGTGATTCGGTGAAGCGGCTGGTCCGCCACTGCGGTTGCCTCGGTGTCGAGGGATTCGAAGCGATCTTGACCACCTTCGCCGAAGACTTCGGAAGGACGCCTGAGACCTATCGGACACCTCCCGAGGTTTCGGCGCTCATGGGTGCCTGTGCGGTGTCGGCGGTAGCGCCGTTGAGATCAGTGGCCGATCTGTGTTCCAGGCATGGAGAACTCGTGCTTGCGGTGCCGACCGCCCATGGCCAGAAGCCACCTGTGTTGTATGCGGCTGGCAACGACCCGGTTGCGGTGTGGCGAACCCGCATGCATCTGATCGTTCGTGGACGAATCGGAACAGCAGAGGTGGCGCAAGGCGGTGCGCCATGGCGCCGTCACGGGACCGAGGTTTACGACGCTGTCGTGGTCAACCCCCCATTCAATGGGGCGTTGGGAGCCGTCGCAAAGCAGGTCCGCTGGAAGTACGGGAGCCCGCCATCGCACAACAGCAACCTGGCCTGGGTGCAGGCGGCGCTAGCCGCGACCTCTACGCACGGACGAGCCGTGGTGCTGATGCCGATCTCCGAAGCTGGCAGCCGAATCCAAGACAAGGCCGAAGACCCCCGTAGGGAACTGGTCGACAGCGGCGCACTGCGGGCGGTCGTTCGATTGTCGGGCGATCTGTTCCCGGCGACTTCCGTCGACACCACCGTATGGGTACTAGGGCATCCGAGTACCGATCGCGGAGACCGTGCGATCGTCTTCGTCGACGCTACCCAGTGCAAACACAAGGAAAGCCAACGGATTCGGCCGCGTCTGGTTGGGGTGTCGGCGATTGCCGACGTGATTCGGACACCTGGCAATCTCGCACCGGGCGAGATTCGAGAGTTGACCGTCAAGCACGGAAGCAGCAGAGCAGTCGCCCAGGCAGTAGCAGTGCCAGCAAGTGAGGTTGCGGCACGAGGGTATCTGCTCACACCGCATACCTACCTTGGGCCGGTCCTTGAGAGGGGTGAGGCGCATCTGCAGCGGATCCAGCGTGATGCCGATGCTGTGGCGGATGCTCGGATGCGGGCCATCGGATTGACGCTCAGATCCACGACGGTGGTGCGTCGCGAACTTGACTCCACGGGCCTGCCCCCAGGGTGGACCGCCGTGCGCCTAGGCGATCTCTGCGACATCAAAGTTGGGCCGTCCAGCCTCAAGAAATCCGACATTACCGCCGCCGCCGACGGCGTGGTCCCGGTGCTCCGGCCACGGAATCTCCACCCACGTCGGATCGATGCCGAGGGCATGGACCGGACGACACGCGTGGTAGCGGAACGGTTCGCCACCTGGAAGGTCGACGTAGACGATCTCCTACTCGTTCGAGTTGGCCAAGTGCAGAATGCGGCCATCGTCGGTCCGGAGCATCACGGGTGGTTGATCGACTCCAACCTCACCCGGTTACGAGCGAAGCCAGACACCATCGCGCCGCAGTTTCTGCCGCGGTTTCTACTGGAATTTCTCCTCCGTGGTACAAGCGTCGACCAGATTCGAGCTACCGCGACGGTCAACGTGGCTCCGTCGATGAGTGGCAGCAAGCTCGCCGACTTCGTCATCACGCTGCCGCCGCTCGCGGAACAAATCGCGATATTGGACATCCTGGCCGAACATGAGCGCCGGGTAACCGCACTGCGGGAGGCGGTCCTGGCAGAGGAGAGACTGCGGGGATCGCTGGCCGAAGGGCTGACGACAGGCTCGGTTGAGTTGGCGGATCGAGTGCTGTGATCCGGGATGCGGTGTGCGCCAACGCAGGCCGTGAACCGTGTCGCCTTCGCCTTGATGGTGCTGACCAAAGAGTGGTCAGAGTTGCCAAATGAAATGGGCCAGATTCGCGGAGGTCTTTATGGTTCTCCTGCGGGCGAGTGCGAGGTTACGTCCGTGGGCGTAGGGTGCCTGGCCTTGTTCCATTCGGCTGCTGGACTCAACCCGACCCCGCGGCGACGGCCAGCTTTCCTAGCAGGATCCAGACCATCGAAGCCGTCCGAGCGCTGGCCGGGGTGATGGAGGACCTGAACGCCAGCCGTGGAGTCCTGGTCACTACTTCCTGGTTCGGCAAGACCAGCATCGACTTCTGCGTTCCGGCACCAACGCATCCAGCTCATCGACGGCGCAGAATTAAAGTACTTGATCAAGAAACACCTCGGGAAGGATGTCATACCCGGCACGACAAAATCCACCGGCCGTAAGAAATTGTCAGCGGGACCGTGATTGCCCGTTACGGGACCCACGTCCGCCCCGCCGCAGACGTTCCAGCGGCCGAACAACCTTCGACGTTACGTACGCGTTGGACCAGCGCGGCCGTTGACCCGTCCGAGATAGCCGCCCCAACGCATGACCGGTCTCATCGAGTTTGACAGACCTCGCCACGCTCGGCTGCGCGCCGTGCGAGCACTTGGCACATCTGACAGTTGCTGACCATCGGCACCGGCTTCGGCACGATCGGTGTGATGTCGATGAGTGCCTGTGGTTGCTCGCCGTTGTCGATGCGGCTACAGCGGACACGCACCAGAATCCAGTCGTCGCGAGGATTGAACCGGACCCGCACGCGTACCTCCGCGGTCTGGCGGACCCCGGTGGCGAGTTCGAAGCTGATGGTGTTGACGAGCGTCTGATCGGCGGCGTCGAATTCCGGGTTGTGGTGACGCCAGCCTGCGAGCGGGCTTCCGTCCTCGGTGAGCCATTCGTGCACGAATCCGGTCTTCAGGTCGACCAGAGCGAGTGCATGGCCGGGCGGTACTGGCATGTGCCGCACAGCAATTGAGCATGGATCCGGACTGGCGGTGGGCTGGGTGCCGGTGATGTCGCAAATGACCGCGCGGACAATGCGGTTGGCACCTCCGCCGGAAGCGCGGGCCGCAATGTAGAACTGGTTACGGGTTCCGTTCCTGAAATGCCTTGTGGCAGTGCCGGTCCAACGATCGGTCGGCGCCTCCAAGTTGAACATGGTCAGAAACTTGCCGCGGGCATTCCAATGAGTGAACCTGGACAGCATCTCCGGTACGGTGCAGCCCGCGAGGAGATCATCGGGCGTTTGGAGCAGGAACTGCGCCGCCGGAGAAAACGAGGCAACACCAGCGGCGTCCCATTCGATAGCGCCGACGATCGGCACTGGCGGCACCGGGTCGTCGCAGCCGCCGGCCCACACTGCGACGGCGTGCACGTGGTTGGAAGGACCCGGTACTGGTACCGCGATCATCCGCATTACCCGGCGATCGGGCAGGGTGAAGCGCTTGTCTTGGGCTTCGCCGGAACCGGCACAATGCCGAACTACCGGGATCAGCAGCCGGGACGCCACACCATTGCGTCCGATGCTGGAGTGGTTGAGGCTGGAAAACGAACGCGGCTCCGGTCCGTCGAGGACCAGCGATTGTTGCTCCGGCCCGGTAAGTGTTTGGACAACCACCCAGTTCCAGCACGGGCCTGAATGGACTTTGTCGCAATGAATCGGGTGTCCAGATGGCAGGCTCGACGGTGTACGGAGGGTCGAGAGACCGGGCAGGGTGGAAGGCTGCCGGACAGGGCGGTGGTTGTGAATGCTCATGCTGCACCTCTTGGTTCGAGTCCACGGGTCGATCCGCGCGCAGCATGGCGGCAGAACGCAGTGCGCTACGGAGCGATTGCGCGGGACACGCATCAGAGGGCGCGTGTCGAACCTCGGCGAGGTACGCAACAGAAGCGGTGGCCGGGCAAACACCAGTTCGGGGTGCTCGCAACGCTCCAGCTTCCGGAGCGCTGACAACTGCTCGCGCCAATTATCACCCCTGAACAGTCTTGATGTCTAACAGCTACTAGTAAATCGTCGATTTCGTCCGAGATTCGCTAGTTCTTGGTAGTAGCAGGTAGCCGGTTCGGCGGGTTTCCCACGTGATTTGCTGCAAGACCGCTACTGTCAGCGGCCATGACGGGGCGGAGCCAAACCACCGACAGCGCGATCCCGCTTGGCCGCCGCGTGTTCGCGTGTGCACTCATAGGCGTGGGGACACTGGCGGTGACGGCTGCGGTGATGGTGCCCGCATACGTAGCACCGCGCCTGAAGAAGATTCCGTTGGACATCTCGGCGAACACGCTCTCCGAAGCCCCGAACAGCAAGCTCGTCGACGTAGTGGCCACCGCGGACGGGCATGCGCGTACCGAAACCGGTGTGCCGCTGAGGTTTCGGGTATACATCACCGTCCAAGAACCTTCGGACGCCGACCGGGTGACCGTGCAGGCGGCCACGTCGATGACACGCGCCGATCGCCCTGATCAACCACCGATCAGCGCGACAGTAGACCGGGTAACTCTGGACCGGGTGACTGCGATGCCGCTGGCAGATCCGCCGAGCGAGATCGCGGTGGTGACTACCCGTCCACCGGATCCCACCCCAAACCGGGCCGGGCTCCAATACAAGTTCCCGTTCGATGTCTGCCGCTGCACCTACCCATATTTCGACACCACTTCGCGCACAACGAATCCCATCGACTACATCGACGACTCCCGCCGTATCGGTGGGATGCGCGCCTACCACTTCCACCAGAAACTCGCCCCGATCGACCTGCGGCCCGGCCAGCCCGAGGCGCGATTGAGCCTTGCCGCGTCCGCCTGGGGTCTGCCGGATGTCGCGCCGGACACCCAGGTGACCTTCGACCTGTACTTCGAGAACGAGAGGGATGTATGGGTAGAACCGTTGTCGGGCAGCATCCTGGCGGTGGAAGAGCACCTGCACCGGTTCCTTGCACGCAGCCCGGATGATCCCTACGCGCTGACCACACTGGATGCCCACACACGGTTCGATTCGGAAACCCTCGATCAGACCGTCGCCCTGGCCCGCGATGCGCGCACGAAACTGCTATGGGCCCGGTTCTGCCCGTGGGGTCTCGGTGGGGCGGGCCTCGTCTTGATCGCTATCGGTCTTGGGCTCGAAATCCGCACATGGCGTCGAATGCGGTTGTCAGCGTGATGTTTCCGGCTCCTCGATGGTGATCGAGCCAGGGATCACGATGCCGACCGCGATGGTTTTCGACAGCACCGGGTCTAAAAGCATGCCGATGAAATCGCCTTCGATCCAGCCGCCGCCAGCCGCGCGGGTACGTGCCCGGCCGCTCACCGGGCCGCCGGTTTGCCGGATTTCGTAGATCCAGCCCGCGACCTTCGGCAGGTCTTCCGGATGGATGCCGGGCGTCTGGCCAGTGCTCACGCCGTGGCCGACGCCGGCCGGGTGAGGCGTCAGCCATTTCATGATGTACGGGGCTGCCGGGAAGGTCACATCGCCTATCACCGCGTACATGCCCGATTCCTTCAGCAGGATGTCTACAAGGGTGTGCTCGAGTAGGTCGACGCGTATTTGTCCCGGATCATCGACGCGGCTGATGTCTCGGCACACTCCGCGCAGACGTGGCCCGGAAGGCGTGCTCACGCACCGCTGGGCGTAGTACATCCGTCGCAACGCACCCCCGCCGTCGGGGCGAATGAGCACTGATCCGTGGGCCTCGTTGCCTGGCGCCGCCGTCTTCACCTTCTGGTCGAGGTCCAGCAAGTCGCTGATCTTCTCGATCCTGGTGAAATAGTCTGCGGGCCCGTACACCGACCTATCGCGGAACTTCTTGTCCACGCCGAGGATGTCGAGTGCGGTCTCGGTCAGCTGTAACCGCGGCGGCCGATCCTCGAGTCCCAACTCCCATTCCCAAACCCCAAGTGGCTCAGGCGGTTCGGGTTGTGCGTCGGCCTGGCCAAACCACACTTGCACAGCTTGCACTTCGCCGGACGGCCCCAACGTAGGGACCGCTATACCGAACGGGCCACCGAGCTGCTCGTCCACCTGTGCGGCAACAGCTTGGGTCACCGGTGATCGGGCTTTGGTCGCCTCCTTGATCAGCCCATCGATAGCCGTACGGGCGGCACCACGGAACATGTTGCTGATGCGGCGTAATTCCCGCACGCGATCACCGACGCCAATGACGGTCGGTTCGTCGCCGATCGTCTCGATCAACAGCCACTGCCCGGCTAGGTCTGATGTCATCTGAGATCACCGCCCTGCTCTAGTACATTCGGCTATTTCAGCTGGTAAAAGCGTATATCAACGGGACGTACCGCCCCAATCGGGCATATTATTCGGCGGACATTTCGCCTTCCCTCCTATCTGGCGCGGCGATTCGCCGCCCGGCCGAGATCATTGGCCCGGTCGGCGCGAGGCTCGTGCAGCGGGGTTTACTGGTGCCACGCCCCCTCCGGGTTGGACATCGACACGTCGGCAGTGTAGGCGTCGAACTCGCGCGTCTTGTCCGCGCGAGCGGTGCTGCTTGTCTCGAAAGGTGTTGCACGGCAACGATCTCCTATACTCTCGTGTCGATCTGGGTTGATATCGAACAGGTATCGAGTTGGCGTGAATCGGTACCAGGTGGAACCGTTGGCGGTTGATTGGCGTCAAACCCTCGAGAACAACCGGTGGACACGGGAGGTTGGATATGACTACGGCAGCACCTGCGGCCGGATTGGCAAGGGAACCCGGGACGGGCCGGAGGTGAGTGCGTGACCGCTACCGACGAGTTCGCGATCGTCCCTGAAAGTGCCCGCAGCGCGGCCGATTTCATCGTCACGACGGCGCAGTCGCTCGCCGATGCACTCCGGTCGACCGACATCGAGGTGCAGGCGCTCATGTCGAGCTGGCGCGGGACCGCGGCCGATGCGTACGCCGCGGGCTGGCGTGAGGTGCATCGCGGTGCGGATGAGATTTTCACCGCGCTGCGGGAGCGAGCCGAGGCCATCGGCGTGAGCGCGGCAGCGCTGGCCGCGGTGGATGTGCAGCGCGCCCGCGCGCAGGCTTCGGCAACCGCCACGGCATCGAGTCTGGACCTGCCGTGAGCGCCGCCGACGCATCCGGTTTCCACGTCGACCTGGATCACCTGGACCAGGTCACCGCCAAAATCGGTACCCTGCAAGGGTTCCTGGCTGACTCGCTGGCGGGTATCGATGCCCGCGTTGCTGCGCTGCATCAGGAATGGACCGGCACTGCTGCCGCTAAACATGAAGCAGCACATAAGGATTGGATGACCGGCGCGGCCGAGGTGACCGAGGGGATAGAGGTCATGCGCGCCGCAGCCGCCAACGCGCACACCCACTACACCGACGCTATGCAAACAAACCTGAAGATGTTCGGGGGTGGCCGATGACTTCGACGCTCAAGGTGGATCCGCAGGTCTACTACGACGCGGCGACCTCGCTCAACCGCGTGGCGACCACTTTCTACCAGGCATTGGAAACCCACTGGGGTGCGCTGGCGCAGTGTGATTCGTCGGCCGGATCGTACGAGGAAGCGCGCACCTGGGCTGCCAGCTACGACGAGCACAGCATCGCCGTCATCTCTCAGCTGAAGGCGCTGGCGCGGGCCGCAGGCAACTACGCCACCGTGGTGCAGATGGCCGGGTACAACTATGCGGTGGCCGAGTGGAACGCCACCACCGGAGAGAAGGGCGCGGCCCCGGCCCGGCCGGTGTTCCTGGCTCCGCCGATCCCGGCCGACCGGATCCCGCCGCCCTCGGTCGGCGGCCCCGGGCAAGGATTGGACGACACCAAAGCGAAAGTCATCGGGCTGGTGGAGAAGATCGGGATCGTCATCCCGGACGGCAACGCCACCAAACTGTCCAATCTGGCCGATACCTGGCGGCAGGTCGCCGAGAGCGCCGACCTCGCGGGGCTCCCGGCCGAACTCGACCGCATCGCGGCGCAGTTCGACGGAGTCGACGCGCCCGAGCTGGCGTTCGTGACCCAGGATGTGGTGACCCTCAAGGAGAGCACGCAAGCCGTGCTGGACGCGGCCCGCGAGATGGGGCGGGCCTGCGAGGCATTCCGCGAAGCACTCGACCAATTGCGGGACAAGCTCAAGGAAATGCTAGAAGACCTGGGCAAACAACTCGCCAAAGAGCTTGCGATCACCTACGCGATCGGCGCGGTGGCCTCTGCGGTGACCTTCGGTGTCGGCCTGGCGGTCGCCACCGCCCGCGCCCTGGAAATCACCGCCGAGGCGGCCGGACCGATCCGCACCAGCATTATTTTCTGGAAAGGTGAGAAAAAGATATCCGAGGGTGTCAAGGTTTCGAAGGATCTCAAGTCGTATCAGAAAGAGCTGAAACGGCTCGAGGAACTCGGCAAAGACGCCAAGGCAGCCGCGACGAAACCAGCGAGCCTCACCAAAACGGAGTCTGATGCGATCATCGATTACACCGGATCGGGCCACCAATTCAGCAATATCCCGCTACGGGCCGGGACTGTCACTCCGCAGCAACAGGAATATATCAACACGCTGAACCGTGCCCTTGACAAATTGCCGAACTACGAGGGGCCGGTCACTCGGATCACCAATCTGACGCCCGAGCAGATAGCCGCCTACCGGAAGATCTACGAGACGAAAGGCACGCGTATCGAGGAGGCATTCACCTCCACGTCCCCGTTCAAGGATGCGGGCGGTGTCCGGGACGGCAATGTCGAGTTCCGGATCTTCTCCCGGACCGGCAAGGACATTTCTTCTTACGGCCCGAATCCGGAAATCCTGTTCAAAACGGATACACCGTTCAAAGTCACCAAGGTGGCCACTGACTGGTCGACCGGGAGAACCGTTATTCAGATGGTCGAAAAAGTCGGATGAGAGAAAGCGAGAGGGACATGGTTCGTGAGAGGATCGGCGGCGGGATCTTCGACTACGACGACAACGAGCCTCTGGACCCGGAAATTCTGGCGAAGGCCGAGGCTGCGTTCGCCGAATTCGAGGCGCGTGAGCCTCAGATTCGCTATGCGGATCTGCCCGAGCGGTTCCATGACGATTTGGTCGGCACCGAATTCGAGGGCTGGACACCACCCGAGACACCCGAGAAATAGAGCCTGGTGCCGGTCAGTGATGCTGTGCTCGGCGAAGAACCCGGCCGCGCAGCCACCACAGTCCGCAGTGACGGTCTTCTCGTCGTCGAGGGCTTCGGTGTAGACCAGTCGGGAATGATCATCGAGCGCGGCGTGCGCAGGTAGGTGTAACTGACCCAGCCGGTCCCATTGACGCCGTAGGAGCTGGCGTCGCCGGTTCAGTTCAACTAGGCACGATCATCCCGAATTCGGTGATTTCGCCAACGCGGCGCCCGAACCGATCGAATCGTCGCTCGGTCATGTCGAATCGACCGTCACGCCGGATCCGCAGCACCGTGCTGGACCGTGTGCCGTATACGCCCATCCGCACAAACCGCGCCGACAACAGCTTCTCCAACACCAAGCCCACTCCCGTATCCGGCAATGCGCGGCGCGGCGCCATACGCCGGTCGGCGAGCACATCCAGATAGCTGCCAATCCACGTATCGGTCCCATCGTCAGCATCCAGAACCTTGGCGAATTCCGCAGTCCCACTGCTGACTTTCGGCCAGCCGGTGTCGAGCGCAGCGTTACTGAGTCCGTGTACTCCCGGCGCCAGGGCCTCGATGCGGCCACCCGAGCGGTTCGAGGTCCACCACAGTTCGTCCCGGTCGCCAATCAGTAGGTTGAAGCCGCCGAATCTCGGGCCGTCGTGTACCGCTTGTTCAGCGAACTCCGCGGGTGTGGTTCCGCCTGCGGCGAACTTCGGGACCAGCAATCCACGGGATGGAGTCGCGCTGCCGTGTATCGGGCGCCCGCGACGCACATTGGTGACGACGCCAAGCCGACCGGCAGTGTTCATCCCCATCCATGTCCCGCCACTGCGCACATCGAGCCCGCACAACAACCGGGCACCGCCCATGCTGCGCCACGCCATGGGTTCCGTCGGCATCCGGTAGAACTCATCACGATTGGCGGCCACCACCAGCGAATAGACCGGGTGCATTTGCCATCCCAGCAGTACAAGACACATCGCCCGACTCGTCCCCCACTTCGTTGTGTGACAGCCAGAATTGCAGGGTGTACGAAGCGTATCGGCACAACGCAAGATGTCGCGTGGCGGGCGGCCGAAGCTCACAGCGGGCGATGCCCTCTGCGACGGCCTCGAACTGATCGGCTCGTTCCAGTCGCCGCCGACCTCGTACCACGTGATCACCGCCATCGATCACCAGTGGCTTCAGGGCGCAGCGGCTGCCATGCATTGCGGCCACTGTGAATAGCGCCAGTTTCACCACATTAACGCCCCGGCCAGCCCTGTAGACCTCAATTATCGACTCGCCATCAAGAGGTGCTGAAAATCTTCCGAATCTTTCATTCGGAATCAAGCGACCTGGATAATTTTATACCGAATTAAACTGCCGGAACCCCTATTGACAAGCCATGAAAATGATCATGACACGTCTTTTCTTGCAGGTTGACTGGAGAAACCCCCTACTTCTGATATCCATCTGTCGAATATGAGGGTTGTCCATTGCTCGGACCTTCCATAACATCGGATGAATCTGGCCGCTTCTTAGCCAGCTATCCGAAATGAGAGGAGAGACTCGATGACCAGTGCACAAATAGAAACAGGGCGCAGCGAACTCGTCGCCTCCGCGCTGGACACGATGCTGAACCAAGAATCACCAGCCGAACCGGTGGAACTTGTTGATATCTTGTCCGGCAGCGACGAAGAAGAGGTAGCGTTTACGGCCGCATGGTCGACCAGCGCCTAATTGCTCCGCAATGGTGATGCCCGGTGACGAGAAACTGAGCCAGGCATCACCATTGTCGTTATCAGATTTCAGTGCAAATTGTTATAGCTATTTCATTACTACGCCACAGGACGGCTAGGTCATGACCGATGTTAGAACGAGTAAGCACGATTCAATCACGCAATCTTCGCCCAGTGATCAGGTCTGGCGCGGCGTCGCCTCTCTTCTGGATCAATACATCTGTCTGAAAGATACGGATAGCGTGCTGCTGCTCTACGCGCGTGATGCGCGTGAGCCTACTGCCTGGGTCGCGGCAGAACTATCGGCACGTGGGATCACGCCAGCCCTAATCGATCTCAACTCGATTTCCGCGTCCGATATGAACTCCGGGCCGTTGACGACCGGCTTCATGGATAAGCTGAGCAAGGCATCGATACGTCCCGATAGCATCAGGGACCGGCTGGTAGTGGTCGTCATCGAGTATGACACCATCACCCCATCGGAATGGATCCGCGCAGCGTTGGCACCGCTCCCCAGCGCTCAGGTCGTCGCGTTCAGAACAATAATGGCTGGCCGGGAGTTTTTCGAACAAGGTGTCACGGTATCTCCCGCCACACTGAACAACATCAACGCCGGACTTCTGAATAAGCTTCGCTCAGCCGAGCGATTCAGAATCAAATCGTCCTCGGGAACCGACCTGGAAGTCACGTTGGACCCGACTCGTTACCGCTGGGTGAGCAATCGCGGCATTCCCCGGGAAAAAGCGTTTGTGTTCCTGCCTGCGGGAGAGGTGGCAACCTATCCGGCTCATATCTCGGGTGTACTCGTGGCCGATGGGGCGTTCAATTCGACCGCCTACACCAAGCTCGATGCGCGACTCCGAGATCATCCTGTGGTCACTGAAATCGAGGATGGACGAGCCGTGAACTACAGTTGCGAGAGCGATCCCGTTCGGAAATTGATCGAACGCTGTCTTAGCCTGCCCAATGCCGACAGGGTCGGAGAGCTGGGTTTCGGGACGAATATCGGGATCGAGCACTTCATTCCGCTCAACTCACATCTCAATGAACGATACCCGGGTGTGCACATCGGTTTCGGCCAGAACAATCAAGGAAAACATGTGCTCTACGAGTGCGATGTCCACTTGGACCTTATCTTAGCGGACTGCACAATTGAGATTCCCGGAGAATCACCCCTGCTGAGCTCTGATTTCAAAGATTTGGGCGGTGAACATCCGGCTATCGAAACCGGCGTGTACGACGAGGACATCGACGGTGATTGTTGCGGTCTGTTCTCCGCATACAATCCTCGCCAGTGCCAGTGACAAAAAGTGGCCCCGTCGCCAGGGGAGCTGCGGATCGCGGTAGTTATCGGCACGCTCTGGCCTCGGGTGAATTCCGTGCGCTGCTGGTTTCCCGGCTGGTTTCGCAGAGTGGCACCAGCGTCGCGGCGGTGGCGCTGACGGTGCTGGTGTACCGGCGGACCAACTCACCGCTGCTCGCGTCCTTGGCGTTCGCGCTGAGTTTCCTGCCGTATCTCTTCAGCGGCGCGGTTCTGTCCGCGGTGGTAGACCGGGTCCGGCCGCGACGACTCGTCACCAGCTGCGACGCAGCCTCAGCCGTGCTAGCAGGCACGATGGCGCTGCCCCATGCCCCGGTGCCGATACTGTTGGCCCTGCTTTTCGGTATCGGTACCCTGTCCGCACTCGCTAGCGGTGCTGCCGCGGACCTGGTGCGCGTCACCGTCGCTGCCGATGCCTATGTTCCCGCGCGATCACTGTGGCGGCTGGCCGCGCAGTTCGCCCAGATCGGTGGTAACGCGACCGGCGGGCTCTTGATCGTCGTGCTGTCGCCCGGCACCATGATGCTTCTCAACGCCGCGTCGTTCGTCTTCTCCTCAGCAACGGTGCGGCTGATTGTTCGAGATCACGCCAATTCCGGCGTGGTGAGCCAAGGAACACTACTGCGTGATTCTCTCCATGGCGCGCGTCAGGTTTTCGCATGCCGCCCGCTGGTGGCGCTTCTGCTAATCGGATGGCTGGGGCCGATGTTGCAAACGATTCCTGAGGCCGTCGGCGCACCATATGTCGCCGATCATCACAACACATCGGGCTGGGTTGGCTGGTGGCTCGTCACCGCCCCTCTCGGAGTCATCGTCGGCGACGTTCTCGGAGTCCGTCTTCTTACCGCACACCAGCAGCGCAAACTCATCGCCCCCATGGCAGTGGCCAGTTTCGTTCCCCTGCTGGGATTCGCACTCGATCCACCTGTGCCAGCCGCGATGGCGCTACTGTTCGGCTCGAGTGTCGGCGCTGCCTACATGCTCGGGCTCGACGGCCGCATTCGCGACACCTCACCCGAACATCTCTTCGCCCGCACAATGACCCTCAGCATCGCCGGGCTTGCCACGCTCGAGGGGATCGGCTTCGCACTCGGCGGCGCCCTCGCACAAGCGCTCAACCCCGCAGCCGCCATTCTCATTGCCGGCATAAGCGGCATAGCAGTCACGGTCGTACTCCTCGGCCGAGAACTCCGGCCCCGTCGCCGGAGCGAGGCGTTGCTCATCGACAAGGAGGGCTCTGACGAGGCGGACGTCACGACCCAGACGCGCCGACGAGAGGCAACCCGCGATGAGCCTGATCTCACCCGAGAATGAACCAGCCGACTTCCCTTTCGCCCCTGGACCCGACGGCCAGCTCCCCCCGGAATATGCCCAGCGCCAAGCCACCGACCCGCTCGGTTCTGTCCGCATGCCAAGCCGCGAAACGGTCATCCTCGCAACACGGTATGACGACGTGCGCGCGATTCTCTCCGACCCACGATTCAGCAGGTACCTGCCGAACCCCGACACCGGCCAACCACTCGGACCGACAGACACGGTCGGAACAGACGACTGGTTTCTCAACCTGGACCCACCCGAGCACGCACGCCTACGCCGCATCGTCAGCAAAGCCTTCACTCCGCAACAGCTCGAGCGCTGGCGTCCTCGAATCCGCCAAATCGCCGCCGATCTGTTGAACGAACTCACCCAATCCCCAGCACGAGCCGACCTTATCGTGGGCTACGCGCTGCCACTGCCAGCGAGAACCATCCATGAACTACTCGGCATACCGCAGATCGATCGAACCCACTCTCCTGCCTGGTCTCTACCACCCGGGCCTCGCAGATTCGAAACCTACGTTGCCGAAATCATCGCCGCGCGACGACATCAGCCAGCCCAAGGACTGCTCAACAATCTGATCGAAGCACACCACGAAGGAAAGCAGCTCGACGACATAGAGCTCAACAAGATGGTCCGCATGCTCCTACGTACCGGCACCGCCACCATAAGCACCACCATCGGCCGCGGCGTGTATGCCCTGCTGCGCCACCCCGAACAATTCACCGCAATCTGTTCCGACCCAACCCTACTCAGCAATGCAGTCGAGGAAATCCTCAGACTGGAACTGCCCGGCGACGGAAGCACGATTCGCGTCGCCACCGAAAACATTGAACTCCCATCAGGTAACGTGCAAAAAGGAATGGGAGTACTTCCGATAATCTCGGCCGCCAACCGCGACGAGCGCCACTTCGAACTACCCAACAACCTCGACATCCGGCGAACCCACAATCAACACATCGCCTTCGGCTGCGGACCCCACCACTGCCTCGGCGCACACCTCGCCCGGATGGAGCTTCAAGAGGCCATCGGCTCCCTGGCAGAGCGACTCCCGACACTCCGGTTGGCTATTGATCCAGAGCAGATCACGTGGACAAGCGGCATCAGTCACGGAATTCGGCATCTACCGGTTTCCTGGTGATTGGATCGCGGCTGGCTTTCGGCGTCATCTTCGGAACTAGTTCCGCTGCCCCTCAACGTGTTTCGGATAGGCTAGCGGAGAGTAGGTGTTTCGACCCTGCGCTATTCCCGTATTTCTGAAGCGTCTGCGCCCCCTGGGACGGCATTGGATGTTAGGAACTACCGTCCACTCCGTGGTCGGCAAGGCTGCGGTGGAGTGCCTGGATGAGCCAGTAATGTGCGGCTCCGACTGTTCCCCGTGAGCCGTTGATCTCCCATGTGAGCTGTGAGTAGCGGCGCATGCGCGGGTCGATCTCTATGGAGCAGTTGTGTAGCGCGAGTCGCAGCTCGGTGGTATCGCGCTCGCCGCGTGCGGCTGCGTGGGCGGCGACGAACTGATCGAGTTCTGCTCCTGGGCGGGGGTTTTCGGCTTCGAGGACGAGAGGAATGGTGCGGGAGTAGGCGTCTGCGATTGCAGGGAGCAGCGCGGGGTTGAGGCCGACTTTGCTGTCTTTGGAGAGCCAGATCTGGTGCGACACTGTGGTTTTGAGTCCTGGGTCTTGTGTGAGGGTGGTGAGTTCGGTGTAGGCCAGCGCTTGGCTCGCTGTCGGATACTGCGGCGGCTGAGGAATATTCGTCGCGATGAACTCGTCGAACGCGGCGGGCTGCATGGCGGTGAGTACTGTTCGCCAGAAGTTGACGAGCATGTCGTGCGCGGCGCGGCCGTGCTGCACCGCTGCGAGCATTTCCAGTTTGGCGGCTATGGTGGCCGGCTTCGCGTTCTCGATTGCTGAGAGCCCGGCCCGTTGCCAGGCGAGCGTGCTCAGCTCGATGTCGACCTCGCTGCGTTGGGCCGCAGCCGCCTCGGCGATCGAGACGGAGCCGTCGAGGACCTTCTGGATCCTCGCCAGGCTCAGCCCGAAGGTTCTCAACCGGCGGATAAGCGTCACCCGCTCTGTCGCATCGGGGGTGAACAGGCGGTGTCCGCCTGGAGTTCGCCGGAATTCGAGGATTCCGTAGTCGCAGTAGAAGCGGAGGTTTCGCACGGACATCCCGGTGGTGCGTGCCAAAGTTCCTATGCTGACAAGGTTTTCGCCATATGTGAGGTCAGTCACAGATCCTTGAACCTCCAGTCGGGTGGAGGTTCTAGCGTAGTGGCCGACGTAAACCGGCGGCGGTGGAAACCGGATAGGCGGTCAGCGTCGAGTGTCCGATCATCGTCGAGAACGGAGAGCGCGGCGGATGGGCGAATGGGGTGCGGGCGTCGGCGGAGGGGAGATCAGCCGGACCAGTGGCGGCGTACTGCCGGATCCGCGGTGGTTTCGACTGGTCATGAACATGTATCCGCAGTTCTTGTTCTCCAGCGTGCGCGTACGGCGAATCGCGACGGATTGGACCTCGGTGGAGGTCGCTCACCGGGTTCGGCCGTGGAATCGCAATGCGAACCGGGCCGCCTTCGGAGGAACCTTGTTCTCGATGACCGACCCGTTCTACGGGATCATGGCTCTCGGTCAGCTCGGCCCCGGCTATCGAGTTTGGAATACCTGCGCGAGCATCGAATTCGTCACCCAGGCCGTGGGATCGTCAGCGCGATCATGGAACTCGACCCGGATGTCGTCGCGGAGATCCGAGACATGACCTCCGGCGGAGGAAGGTCGATCACCACGCACGTCACCGACATTCGAAATGGCGACGGCGCGATTGTCGCGAAAGCAAGTCAGGACCTCTATGTCCGTCGCCTCCACTAGGTCGAGGTTTGCTCGGGCGGTGCATCGAGCAGATCGCGTCAGGTGTGGTTGCACCGCAATTCCGGCCGAAGCGGTTTAGCAGCTCCACCACATGTTTTCGAAGGGATATCCGTATGGCAAGGCGTCTTACCCAACTGCAGTTGCTCACCGAGCTGGAACCGGTCGCGGCTCAGAACCTGAACCGGCACCTGTCACTGGCCAAGGACTGGCATCCGCACGATTACGTTCCGTGGGACGATGGGCGCAATTTCGCCGCCATGGGTGGAATCGATTGGGACCGTGAGCAATCGGGGCTTTCCGAGGTGGCCAAGGCTGCGATGATCACGAATCTGCTCACCGAGGACAATCTCCCGTCGTATCACCGGGTGATCGCCGAGCATTTCTCCCGGGACGGTGCGTGGGGCACCTGGGTGGGCCGCTGGACCGCCGAGGAGAACCGGCACGGGATCGTGATGCGTGACTACCTCGTCGTCACCCGAGGTGTTGACCCGGTCGAACTCGAACACGCTCGCATGGCTGCGATGACCAAGGGCTTCGACCCCATATCCGCTGTGGGGCAGGCCGATATCGATCCGGACGAGCTTGCCGAGGCGGGATTCCTGCACGCCATCGCCTACGTGACATTCCAGGAACTCGCCACCCGGCTCAGCCACCGCAATACCGGCACGGTGTGTAACGACCCGATCGCCGACCGCATGCTGCAACGCATCGCCGCCGATGAGAACCTGCACATGATCTTCTACCGCGACATGTGCGCCGCCGCTTTGGATCTGGCGCCCGACCAAGCTCTCGAAGCCATCTCGATGATGCTGCGGAACTTCCGAATGCCCGGCACCGAGAACCCCAACTTTCTCCGCTACGGGGCATTGATGGCCACACACGGCATCTACGACAAGCGCCAGCACCTCGAAGTCGTCGTCATGCCCGTGCTGCGCACCTGGAAAGTGTTCGAGCGCAACGATTTCACCGCGCGCGGTGAACAGATCCGCGAAGAGCTCGCCGCATACCTGGCGCGTTACGAGAAGGACATGCTCCGGTTCGAAGAGCGGCGGGAACGAATCGCCGCCCGCAAGGCCAGTAAGCGAGAGGCACCGGCAAAGGTGTCTTGACACTGGTCCGGACAGCACTCGAGAAAGCGACGAGTCGGCAGTCCAGCGAATGGGGACGAATTGTATTGTCCCGCTGGCTGACTGATTTCAGCGCTGTCGCCACAGGTTACGCGGTGGTCATGGCGACCGAATCGTGGAACCGTGCGGTGAGCGGACGAATGACCGATGGTGCCGCGCGGTTTGATCGTCACGTCCGAGTTCAGGAATCGGGTGCACTGCCGACATGCCCTGCCCTCCAACCTGCCCTCGAAACACCGCCGTCGGCAGGGGCGAGATCCACGACACCCTGCGCCAACCCAACTTGCCGCGCCAGGCAGATCCGCTGTCCGCCCCATCTTTGCCTCCGTTGCGTTTGGCGCAACATTGTTGAACCGGAGACCGGCTGAGTCTCTGGTCAGTTGGGGGGGGGTGACATTCGAATACCGTCCTACTCCAATCCCGCTCCTTCAGCGGTGTCCGGAGCGTGGTCCATGGTCGGGCTGCGCACTGGCGCTTGTTGCCGACTGGTGTGACGTTTACTCCGTTGTATCCGCTGTTCTTCTTCGGCGGTGAGTTGTTCTGGCGGAAGCTGTTGTCGGCGTTGCTGTTCGGCCTGCGCGGTTGCGAGTAGTTGTTGATGGCGCATCCTTTCGGCGGCGATGCGTTGTTTCAGGAGTTCGCCATCGAGAGTTGCCGGATCCGGACGAGTCCATCGGAACAGCACGGCGTCGGTGGCATCGGCAGTGGCGAGATGGACTTGTAGGTGGCGAATATGGTCCTGAAGTTCAGGATTCGTGAGCGTCGAGATGTCCGGCTTCGGGCTGGGTGGCGCAACGAGCGAGGGATGCGGTTTTGGGTCGGCTGTCGGCGCGTCGGCGGCCTCGGATGGAGCTCGTAGGTCAGCCGGTTCGATGCCGTTGCGTAGGAGCTGTCCCTCCTTCCAAGCAAGGCGGAACCGGGCCTGATTGAGTTCGGCGAGGTCGATGCTGTCGGCGGTCAGACGGGCGAGTTCTACGTCCTCGCTGGTGACGACGCCTTGGGGGCCTGCTGCGTCGAGGAGGGCTTGGCGGGTTTGGTCGGCTTCGGTTTTGGCGAGTTCGGCTGCGGTGGTGGCGGATTCGGCGCAGATGCGGGCGACGTGCAACTCCAGGATCTGTGCGGGGGTTCCGGAGGAGGTCCGTAATTCGGTGAGTTGGGCTGCGAATTGGTCGCGAACGGTGGGGGCGGCGATATCGGGGAGGAGTTTCTCCAGGTCGTCGATATCCGGGTCTGATTGGCGCTTCATGTTGCGGGTCAGTCCCTCGACGTGGGCCTTGTACTCGGCGGCTTCGCGGTCGGCTTCGATCCAGGCGTCGTGTGCGTCTCGGGCTGCGAGCAGAAAGGGCCGCTGAGCATCTCGCCGAGCGCGCAGATTCTCGAAATAGCCATCGAGCGCGCGGAGATGACGTCCGGCGCCGTTGGCATACGCGGTCGCGAGTTCGCGATAGGTCCGCGCGTATTCGAGGTACTCGGCACGCAACACCTGCGCTCGCTCTGCCGACGGGAGGTCGAGGTGTTCGGGGATGGAGGCAGGATCGACAGGCGGACACCATTCATCGAGGCCGTTGTCCCATTCGTCGGTGTCGTCGGCGGTATCGAAGGTGGGCTGCTCGGCGGATGTGGCAAACGATGCGAGGGATGAGTGGTAATTGGGATCGTTGTCGTCGGGCAGCGTCGCGGCGCGCGGATCTGGATAGCCGAAGAAGGCGGTCGCGGTCTCGGAGTCGAGCTGCGGATCCGTGTGTGGGTCAGGTGGATGGCCTGCTCGGGCGGCGAGTTCTTCATCGTCTGCCGGGTGCGGTGGCGCCTGTGTCGGGGCATAGGTGGCGGCGGCGCCGTAGAGGAATTGGTGGTGGCGGGTGATGGCTGTGATTCGCCATGCGAGCGCGGTGGCCCACTGGTCTGGGCGGGGAAGTTGGTCGGTGTCACTGTTGTCGGTGATCAGGTGAAATGCCGTGGCCAGGATGTCGTGCGGGGTCCAGCGGGCTGGGTTGGCGGCCTCGACCGCGGCCACGAGTTGAGGCCACGCCGGGTCGCTGGTGACCAGCGCAGCCACCGGCGTGGTGAGGATGTCCTCGACATCGGTGATCCATCCTGGGCGCAACGGGTCGTGGGCTGCGGCATCGTCGAGGACGCCGGGATCGAGTTGTTCGGCAAGCCGCCACCACAGTGCGGCGGCAGGTTGTTCGTCGGGTAGCGGGCCGTTTTCGGCCGCAGTATGAAGTAACGCCGCGACGTCGATCCCGGCACGATGGGCGAGGTCGAGCCGCTCGGCCAGTACCGGCCAATACGGATCGGCAGCGATGCGTAGGTCGATTTCGTCTGCGGCTTCGACCCATTTGCCGAGAGCGTCGCCGACATTGCCGAGTTGGGCGGTGATGCGTTCGATGAGGTCGTCCTGGTATGCGCGAGCGATTCCGAATTTCGGCAGTTCGGGACCGGTCGCGCGGCGGTCGTTGTCCTCGATCCGCCGGACGACGCGCCACACCGTCAGATCCGCGATCAGTGCCGAATCACCGCGGGTGGCAGCGAGCAACGGACATGCCCATATCGGCGCGGTAGCAGTCGTCCATGCGTGCGTTTCCTGCACGACTGTATTGGTGAGAGTGATGACGAGCTGGGAGCGGGCCGTGAGGTAGGCCCCGAAGACCGGGTGTTGTTCGAGGACTGGTGGGATGCCGGTGAGCCAAGGGAGCGGCCCGGCGCCGCTGGAGTGTCGGCCGCTTTGGTCCAGACGCCAGTCCAAGACCGCGGCCGGGTCGATAACACCGTCGAAGTCGCGCTCGGCAATCGCTTCGGCGAGGGCGGTGACCGGGTCGCGGGGCTGTCCGTCGCGGTCAGTCGAGATCGTGATGATCGCCAGATGAGCGCGCAGGACCGGCCAGGCGCCGGCCTGGGTCAGGCCGGGCATTAGGTCTTCGGCGGCGGAGTCGATGCGGGCGAGGATCTCGGGTCCGGCGAGGTGTTCGGCAGCTGCGCCGACGGCGTAACTGTAAGCGTCGGCAGCGTGGCCGAGCCGTGTGGCAGGGTCGAAGGTTTCGCGGTGGGCAGTGGTCGCTGAATCGTGTCCGCCATCGCGAGCCAAGACATCGGTCAGCAGGTCGACGATCGTCGGTGGATGCACAGCTCGGTCGCTGAACTGGGCATGTTCGAGATCGACGGCGGTTTGGGCGTAGATGTCGTTGCGGCGGCGTCCGCGCGAGATCGCGACGTAGAACTGGGCGCGGTTCTCCGAACCGGTGAACACGCTGTGCCCGGTGTCGGCGGTGATGCCTTGCGCGGAGTCGATCGTGGACGCGTAGCCGAGGGTGACTTCGGCGGCCAAGTAGTCCGCGGGCAGACGCACGAGGCGGCCGGAGCCGACATGAGCGGCGGTGACGCTGCCATCGGTGTGGACGGCTGTGACGAGCCATCGGTAGCCGTTGCGGACGTAGTCGGAGCTGCTGAAACGCAACCGTGGGTTGTTCCGGCGGGTGCAGATGAGATCTCCGGTGGACGCTTGTAACCCATCGGACAACCCGACTTCGACGTCAGGAACTCCAGCGGTGGTGAGCCGATCGGTGCGGGCGCGGTGGTTGAGGATGGCCACGATCTCGCGGGTCTGGGCGAGCATGACCGAGTCCAACCCAGCAGCACGGTCGGCCTTCCACGCGGTGTAGGCAGCATCGATGACGGTCTCCAGCGCACCGATATGGACCCGTCTCCGGTCGGTGTAGAAGGCGATGGCGGCCGGATCCCCGGCCCGGATCGCCAGCGTCGCGGCGGCCTCGGCTGGATCACCGATGAACCGCATCACCTGCGTCAAGGTGGTTGCGCCCCCGGCGTCGATGATGTCGCGCATGACTCCACCGGCCGCGATGGAGGCGAGTTGGCGGTCATCGCCGATCGCACGGACTATCGCACCGCGCCGGGCCACGAAGTCGACGACCAGATCCAGTTGCCGCGCCGAGGCTTTCGCCGCCTCGTCGATGATCACCAATGTGCCCGGCCCGATTCCAGATACCCAGTGCGGCACTCGATATCGGGCTGCCGAATCCGGCGTCAGATGGGTCAGCAAATAGGTCAGCTTGTCGATCGTTTCCACCGGGATCGCGGTGTCGATCTCCTTCTGTAACTGGGCCGCCGACGCCGCGGTTGGCGCCAAGCCCAGCACCGTTCCGCCTTCGCTCAACCAGGCCCGGACCAACACGTGCATGGCGACCGTCTTGCCGGTTCCGGCTGGGGCGACCGCCACCTGCAACGTTCGCCCGGAGGTCGCGAACTCACGCACCAGCGCGGCTTGCCCTGCGGTGAGTTCGCGTCCGTCGTTGTTCGCCGCGTACTCCAGCAACGCCACGTCGACCGCTGCATCGGTCACCGTCCGGCCGCCAGCTCGCCGCGCAGCAGCAACGAGTCGCTGCTCAGCCAGCAGCACCGCGGCCGAGGTGAACTGCTCCGATTCAGCGACCGTAAACGCGCTTGTGCCGTCGGCCCGTTGTAGCAGTCGCGGCTCGTCGAACATGTCCGGCCGCGTCCGGCTGATCGACCGCGGTACCGATACCACCGCCTCGGTGACCGCGGCTACGACTGCTGCTCTCTCCGCCCTCGTGATCTGTCCGCGCAACTGGCGTTGCACCTCGGCATGAATGTGATTGCGCTGCCACACCGATCGCCTCAGCGACACCGCATCGATCACCCGATCCGCCACCGCCGCAATCCATTCCGGCGTCACCTCCGGCCGCGCCACTACAGGCGAGTGGCACATCGACCACACCATCGCCTCGACCGCTGACTGGCCGCCCAGCTGCTCGGTTGCTTCAGCCCACCAGACTGCTCGTTGCTCAGCACGAGAGCGTGGTTCGTGTTTCGGCGGGCGAGTCTCCCGGCTGGCGCACTGGGCCAGTTTCAGCATCTCCACCGTCGTCGGCTCACGCCCCCATCGGCGCTGGAATTCCCGCGCCAATTCCCCGAGCTTGACCTCGATCTCGGCATCGCGCCGCGACCATAATCGACTCAAATCCGGGTCCACACCGACGAGTTCGCGGACCGGCCGACGGTCCGGGTCACCGCCGCCGCGGTCGACGAAGACCCCGCCGACTAGGTCGTGCACATGTAGCTCGAGGCTGGTGTTGTAGACCTCGCTGCTCGCGACGATCAACCGGTACAGCATCCGCGCATCCAACGCCCGCCACAGCTCACCCTCACGCGTGCGGACCTTGTTCGAGATCACCACGTGGGTATGCAGATCCGGGTCGCCCGCCCTCGACTCACGATGCTCGAATGCCGTCGCGATCAACCCACACGTATCGACCTGCGCCACCCCGTTTGCGCCTAAACGGGTATATGCAGCATGCGATTCCAGGAACGCCAACGCATCCGTCACCGCCGCACGATGCGCCTGCTCGACCAACTCCGCGATCGGTCGCGGCGTCAACGCCCACAGCACCGACACCGACTTCACCGGTGAAAAACAGACATCGAAACCCGATATCGCGGTCGTGGCGTTGCGGGAGTTGCGGGCTACCCACCCCGACAGCTCCGCGTCGTTCAGCGGCTCCCGACCCAGGTCGGCAACGAACATCTCTCGCGCTACCCGCGTACGGATCTCTGAGCGGACATCATCGGAAATCGCAGCATTCCAATGGGATCCCTGGTCCAGGTTGTAGGCGGTGAACTCCTCCGCACAGCGACGCCGAAACTCACTGGCATGGTGGTAGATCCGAAACGGTTGCCCCAGCTGCGACGCCGCCAACGCCGCCCGGCTTGCATCCTTTCGCTTGGCACCAGCGACCAACTGCTCGGCGAACACCCGATCCTCGATCGCTTCGGCGTCCGGATGTCTGCCCAGCCCGAACAACGCCCGCATCTGTGCCTCGGCGACCTCGTCGCCCGCCCTGATCGTGTCGAACGCCGACAACCCCGACCCCATCCAGACACCGGGCGACTCGCCCTTGGCCGAGTAGTAATCGGCCAAAGTGCTACGCCCACGTTCGCTCGCATCATGGGCGGCTGTCTGCCGTAGGTAATAGTTGAATCCATCCCCGGCGGACAGTTTATGAACCGTCGCCGTCATACGCCTACGCTACCGGTCGCGAAATTGATACCCAGGAGAAAATAAAGCACGCTCTCAGGTGCCTATTCCATATGGCTTATCAAATTCTCAGATGAACTCCCCGGAGGTTGCTATCTCTGCGATGTCCAACCGGTCACGTTCAGGGCGAACGCCAATCGGGCGAACTTCCCGCCAAAGATGCGAACTTGTTATCCGAAATGCAAAAGGTCCCAGGTAGGGGGTGAGGATTGAACGTTCAGTTATGAATCGCCAAATAGGATGATTGTGGTGGTATTTCGATGCTGAAGAATGAAGAAGGTCGGGACATAGCTAAAAATTGGGCATAGCCTGACATTCCACTTCCGGCTACAAACCACCGCGGGCGCAGGCGTGCGTCGCCGCGCGGAACGAAAGGAATCCGACGAGCAACCTACGACGGAAGGAGCCGATCTATGACAACAAGGAAACAGGCCACCCTCGCGCGACAGCAGGCACACCGCAGGCTCGCCATCCAACGCCGGCAACGATTCGAACGTGAACAGGCCAACGAAGCCGACCTGACCGCCTACCTCCTCCTTCAGCAACAGCTGGACGACACAGAGCGCGCGTTCCGTAGCACCGTGGACTCCATCCGCCATCGCCAGGCCGCGCACCTGCTGGGCTGGCGTAACCGCGGCGAGGAACTGTCCGTCATCGCTGGCATGACGGGACTGTCCCGCGCCGAACTGGGCAAACTGATCAAACTCGCCTCCGGATCGCGCGAGCATTCTCCAGCGACTGACCGTCATCAAGCAGTCATCGCGAACGGGGCTGTGTCGCAGTTCACAATTCCGATGGTCGAAGGTTCGATTACCGATCGCGAGCAGTGATTCCACGGAGTGCGGGTAGGCGACTCGGTGGTGATCGGTGACGCTCGATCTACCCAATGGTTGCCAAATGATTGCTGATAGATTGTCCTAGAAGGTAGTTGCAGGATGTCGGGGCCACAGTGGCCCGGCACCGCATGCCTTTCTGGGGGTTTCGATGGTCTGTTCCACGCAGCGCCGGGCGATTGCTGTGGTCTTGTCGGCCGTGGGTTTGCCGGTGGCAGCGCTGTTCGCCATGCCCGGGCTTGCCGTGGCCGACCCGGTCGCTGACAAGTCGCGTACGACTGTCACCGATGATGGCTGGCAGTTGTCGATCACCAAGTCGATGGAGAACCTGGACCGGTATCCGAATCTGGCGGCAACGATGTTCACCCGGGAAGGGTTCGTGTCGCTGAAGGCGGCTGCGGAGGTCACCGGTGCTGGTAGGGCACCGATCGCCTCGGGGACGGTGGCCTTGGGTTATCAGATCGGTTGCCAGGTCGATGTGTCGAGCGGCCTGACGATGGGGCTGGGGTTGTCGATAGGCCCGAACATCAGCGTGACGATCTCCCAGTACCCCGGCGTGACGGTGGGTGGTTCGGCGATGGTCACCCCGAACGTGTCCACCACGATCAAGCCCGGCAGCATCACCACGATCCCGTTCGGCACCAAACCCCTTGCTGGACCGCATGCTTCGATCACCGCCGAGCAGGTTCAGGTCAAGATCGATGCTTGCATGGGCCCGGTATCGCTGCGTTCGTATGCCACCGCGGCCATCTCGACACCGACCGCGGACAACTCCGTCACCGTCTACGGCGACCCCATCTACCTGTAGCTCTGCGGACGCATTCACCGAGACGCGAGAAAGGTCAGCATGAGCAAGTCATTCCCGACGTCGCGCCGCCGCTATCTGGCGGCGGCCGGTGGTGCGTTTGTGATCATGGGAATCGGTGGGTTGGCCTTCGGGCTCCCGACCGTCGCCGCACAGCCGGATATCCCGTGTGAGCAGTGGCAACAGATGCATCCCGGTTGGCCCTGTATTCCTGTTCCGAAGCCGCCGCCAGGCCCGGTGCCGGGCCTGCCGAGCACACCATCTCCGCTGCCGACCCCCGCCATGCCGGGTCAGCAACCCGGCACGAGTGGTGCTGGCAGTCAGGCCGGAGCGCTTGTTCCCCCTGCTGCGGCGCCGGGCAACGGGACACCGATCGTCCCGGTCCCAGGTCAGCCTTCCATACCCGAACCAGCAACCCGTCCCGTGCCGGATTCCGCAGCTCCCGGTCCGAGCGCAGCCGAACCGGCCGCCCCGGTGCCGGCCGAGCCTTCGCCCGCCCCATCGGCACCGATCGATAGGCAGCAACCTGCTACCGCACCTGATCCAGGAGCCACTGATTCGGCTCCCCGGTCGACTGCCCGTTCTGAGGCGCAGCCGATGGGTGGGGTCTCACCACTGACCTGGCTGCTGTTGCCGATGGTGTTGGCCGCTGGAGCCGGTGGCGTTGTTCTCGGACGCCGGTTTGTCAGAGGCGATACCCCGTCTGCTGTCGATGGCTTGCCGGGGATCCCACCTCCGCTGAAGCCGGTACCTCCCGGTACTCCGGTTCTGACCTCGCGTTTCGACATAACCCGTGTGTATCCGGGCGTCTATGCCCCGGCCGGATGGATGTCCAGAGACTTCAACGCGAATCCCGGCGTCCAAGGCGTGTACACCGCGGGGCAGGGCCCCTACAGCGGATACGGCGATACGATCACCCTGGATCCCGACACCACCCCGGGAGCCGTTGGCCCTTGGTCCGGAAACGTGTTGACCCCGGACCCGATGACCGGCAAGTCGCAGATCTCCATCCCGGCACCACCGAACGCGCAAGGCAAACCAGGAAGCCTGGACATCGACGCCACCAAGCGAGTCCAACTGCGGATTGTCGGCCTCCAACCGGAAGCGGTGTCCTCGATCGACCTCGACGGCAAACCGACCCTCGCCGTCACCTATCAACCCCAATATCAGGTCCGCACCACGATCACCGCGCTCAACAACGCCGTCGTGACCCAGCCGTCGCAATGGACCGACATTTCGATCGAGGATGTTCTGCAACTGGAAAGAATGGGCGCATTCGTCCCGCAGATCCCCGCCACCGCGTGAATCCGATCGAGGAGATGACCGATATGAACGTCCGCCAGTTCGCGCCGGGAATCACGGCATGTCGGCTGTTGCTCATGGCCGTGGTCGCCGCCACTTCGGCCCTCACCGCGTGCGGCGGGAGCTCAACCCCGAGCGCCACATCCACCTCGTCGGCGCCGGTGCTGAACGAAGCGGCAGCGCAAGACCGCATCCGCCAATACCTCACCGAAACCCTCGACGCCTTACCGCCAGGCACCACGCTTACCGCAGCCCCGGCTCGAGCAGATGGCCGAACAGCGGATCCCGATCTGCGCGACCTACCCGCAGCACCCTGCGACGGCGACCTCAACAACACCACCGGACCCAAGAAAGCGCAGGTGTGGTACTGGGTCACCGGCATCCCCGCCGGAAAAACCGGGGACTACCTCACCTCGATCATGCGGATCTGGCGAGACCGGCTATGGAACGTCACACCGATCGAACCCGACGTACAGGCCAACGCCGTCACCCACGACGGCTACCTGCTCATCGTCGCCCGCGCCAAAGCCAACGACGGAACAACCCAGGACGAACTCTCCCTGGCAGGCACCTCGCCATGCTTCCCGAACTCCGCCACCGGAACCGCCACGCCATTGCCAACCGCCATCAACCAGCGCTGAGAAGACAGCTGAACTGCACATATGCCGGAGATCCAGGGTATCCAAGGAAGCCGGAGACACAAGAGCTCCCGCTGGCGGGCTGGTCCAGGTCGAAACCGAACGCTGCAGGGCGTTCCATTCCATTTGATGTTGGAATCGTTCGATCGCCAGCTGGAATCCGAGGAAGCCACGCATGAAAAGGCGGAGTCGGGAGCCCGATCGCTGCATCGATCCGTCCCTTGGTGAATCTGGACTGGAAGGTCGCCGCTCGCGGTCGCGCGAATCCACCCATGCTGGGTAGATCGTCGGAGTAGTCTTCGCCGCCGAGGCCCCGGGGCACTCGGCATTTCAATGGGCGAATTCGCGGAGTTCTTCGATGTCTTCAGTAATGGCGTGGTTGTGCAGCCAGACAATGACGGTATACAGATCAGTCGCATCAGCCGGGCGAATCCTCAGCCTTCGAGAGCGGGTCTACATACAGCAGCCGTCTTCGAGGTCGTACGAGTGCACGGCACCGACCTGGCGCGGTCAGCCTGGCGCCTGGAGCCGGGCGTCGCAACAGCCGCCGATATCGCGCCAGCGATATCGGCTCACTGGCATAGCGGACGATCGCAAGTAGGACGGCGTAATGCGCGCCCGGGCCTATCCGCGATCGGTGGACCACCGTGCGATTCGGCAGCGTCGGCCGATCGTCAATCTCTGTGCTGGGAAGGGAACCGTTCCGAGTCCTGTGACGTCAAACTAATCGGGACCAATGTGTTGGGGCGGGCTGACGACCGATATCCGGACATGTCAACAAGACCCGCACCAGCATGGGGTGTGTGGATCGCCTAATGTGCAAGTAACACAACGGTTTCCACCGCCGCCCGGAAGGCCGATAGCCGCCCTCTTGTTCGACCAGCTGTGCACCGCCGTCCGGTCGTTGGACGCGACAGAAAGGCCGTATGCATGACCGCACCGGAATTCGCGCTGGTTCCCGAGAGCGCTTCCAGCGCGAGCGACTACCTCGTCGCGACCGCGCAAAGCCTGGCCGATGGTTTCCGCACCGCCGACACCGAGGTCCAAGAGCTGATGTCGACCTGGCAGGGGCGGGCGGCTGACTCCTACGCGACGGGCTGGCGTGAGGTGCACCGCGGTGCGACGACCGTGTTCGACGCACTCAAAGAACTCGCTGAAGCGATCGGCGCAACCGCACAGGCAGTCTCCGCGATCGATGTCCAGCGCGCCAGGGCTCAGGCGTCCTACACCTCCAGCCTGGACCTGCCATGAGCAGTAGCGACGGCAGCAGCTACCGCGTCGACCTGGATCATCTGGATCAGGTGACCGCGAAGATCGGCGGTTTGCTGGGCTTCCTGGACGAGTCGCTTCAGGGAATCGACACACGCGTCGCCGCGCTGCACCAGCAGTGGACCGGAGCGGCCGCCGCCAAGCACGCCCAGGCGCACCGGGATTGGTCGGCCGGCGCCGCCGAAGTCCGCGAAGGCGTGGAGACCATGCGAGCGGCCGCGCAAACCGCGCACCGCAGCTATACCGAGGTGGTGCAGACAAATCTGCGGATGTTGGGGCGGGAGTAACGATGACGACGACCGCGATGCAGGTTGACACCCAGGTCTACTATGACGCCGCCGCGACGCTGAACAAGGTGGCCACCGAATTCTTCGCCGCCCTCGAACACCGATGGACCGCGCTCGAGGACTGCCGCCAGATGTGCGGATCCTACGAGGAGGCGCGGACCTGGGCGACCAGCTACGACGACCGCGCCCTGAAATTGGCGGGCGCCGCCAGCAACATCGCTGAGGCTGCGGGCAACTACGCCAGCGTGCTCCAGCAGGCGGGCTACAACCACGCCCTGGCCGAATGGAACGCCACCACCGGCGACAAAGGCCCTGCGCCCGCCGAACCGACCTGGCTGCTGGTCCCGGTGTACACGTGCCGCCAACCCTTTCCCTCGGCGGGCAGCGACGGCCCCGGCCTGCGCGGCGGCGCGGCCGAGGCGCTGAAACTGCTCGACAAGATCGGGGTCACCATCCCCGACGGCAACGGCGACAAGCTCACCCACATGGCGACGTTGTGGCACGAGATCGCCGCCGACGCCGCGGTCACCGCGCTACCAGCGGAACTGACCCGCATCACCGAGCAGTTCCGCGATGTCGTCAGCCCCGAGATCGCCTTCATCGCCGAAGATCTGGAGGTGCTGCGCGCCAGCGCCGACGTCTGGACCACCGGCTGCAAGGAACTGGGCGACTCTTGCCAGCAGCATCGGGAAGCGCTCGACGAGTTCCGCACCAAATTCAAGGACAAGGTCGAAGAACTCGGCAAAGAACTCCTCGAAGCTCTGGCCATCGACTACATCGTCGGCGCAACACTGAGCTTCGTCACCTTCGGCATCGGGGCAGCCGTCGCGTCCGCCGAAGCCATCGCCATCGCCGCCCGCTACTCCAAACCGATGCGGCTGATCATCGAGGAATGGAAGACCGCCCGCGGCATCGGCAAAGGCGTCAACGCCGAAGCCGACCTCGCGAAGAATTCCAAAGAACTCGAACGGATCAAGAACCTCGGGACCCGCAAGAACTACAAGGCCCCCAGGCCAAAGAACTTGACCGAGGTAGACGAGGAAGCGATTGAGCGCTACACCCAAAGCGGATACAAGGACCTCAACAAGGCATTGCGTCAGGGCGACCTCACCCCGTCACAGGCAGCACGAGTACAGAACCTGCGGACAGCGCTCGACAAATTCCCCGACTACGAGGGAAACGTCATCCGGCGTACCAATCTGCCCGAAGATGTTCTCGATAAGTACCAAAAGGGGCAAACGATTGTTGAGGACGCATTCACATCGACTACACGCAATCCCGCGACCCGACACGATGGCAACGTCGAGTTCCAGATCGTGAGCAAACATGGCAAGAACATCGAGGAAATCTCAAAGTTCGGCCCCGGAGCGCACAGCAACGAACAAGAAGTCCTGTTCAAGGACAAAACGCCGTTCGAGATCGTGAACCGGTTCTATGACGAGAAGAACAAGCGAACTGTCATCCAGATGGTCGAGCGATAGAGAGGGAAATCATTATGCCCGAGAGAATTGCCGGTAAGACGTTCTACAGCCCTGAGGAAGCAAAGGCCGCAGGGTTCACACCCCTCACGCCCGAAGAGATCGAAGAAGCCAAGAAGAGGTTCGCCGAGTTTTCCGCGGCAGCCGCTGCCGTTCCGGAGTCCGAGAAGATCCCCCAGCCCGATCGGATGTCCGACGACCTGGCAGGTACCGAATACGAAGGCTGGAAGCCCGAGAGATAGGTATGGCGAAGTCGAATCCGGAGGCAACCGTACCGCTCAGGTTCTCGCAACAAGTAGCTTCAGAGCGATCGGTGAGGGCATGTCCTACACAAGCCAGCCCTCCTGACGGCGCCGCTCGAAGAAATCGTCATCGACATCGATTACTTCCTGCGGAAGGGTCTTTTCGGCGAGGCTTGCCGGAGTGGCTCGGTCCGTTGAGGTCGGCTCGGCCGGGCGGCTGGTGTGGGCTTCGACGATGCGCTTGATCCCCGATGGGAACCATCAACCCCGGACCGGCCGAACAGCAGGCCCGGCCGATCTGGGGTTGTCGTGATCGGCTCGGACGATACCCACAGTCCCTCGATATCTTCGGCCTTCGTCGCCGCGCTAGATCTCAGCATTCGCACACGGCGGCAACGAGTTGCGGCAGCTGGTAGCCTTTCGGTCCAGGACTCTTCGGAGGGGGCGATGGTGGAGGCGCAGACAAAGATCGACTACGGCCGGGCCGAGATCGCAGCCTTCAAGCAAGGCGCGGCCAGCGGGCACATTAAGTTCGATCCCCAGGTTGTCGACGATGCTGTCAAGGTGTACGACCGCCTGATCTCTCAGTTGACCTTGGAGCTGAATCAGATTCAGTCGCTCATCGATGTGACAGGTTTCGGAGGCTTCCCGTCCACGCAACAATTAGCACACGGGTTCAACAACAAGGCGAAAGATTTCGCTGGTGTCCTCACACAGTTCATCGAGGGTGCCATGCGCTTACAAGAGGCGTTCCTGATCGCGGGTGGAAAGATAGCCGAGGCCGATGCTAAGAACGCTCAAGCGTTGCAGTTTGTCAGTCAAACTACCGAGACGGAGAACCCTAACCGGTGAGGACCGCGCGAATCGCAATACTTACTGGGCTGACCGTATTCGCAGTCGGCGCCTGTAGTAACAACGCCAAGGAGCCCTTGCCCGAATCGACCACGCCGACAACGACGCATCCGAGCATTGCGGTGACTGTTTCGCCAGCTCCGCAGCAGCGCAACAATTCAGGTCGGCCCGCGGTTACATTTGACCCGTGCATCGACATCGGCGACGCAACAATACAGAAGCTCGGATTCAATCCTGATACGCGCAAACGAAATGATCTGACCGCCGACAGTTACACATTCCTAGGCTGCGATTTCGGGCAGAAAGATCCGGATGGACTCACGGTGAGGTCCCTGGATATCAAGGCCACCAACCTGACGCTGCAAGACTTTCGCGAGCGTAAAACACAGTCCAGCAACAATACGACTGTGGCAGGGCGTGACGCCGTCGTCTATACCCTCGTTGGAGCAACCGCGTCTATTACCTGTTTTATAGCGATGGACTCACCCGTTGGGGTGATTGATCTACAGTTGGATCTCAATCCCACTAAAGCTTCGGGGCGGCCATGCGACCAAGTTCGTGACATCGCTGAGAAGCTGCAACCAGATCTCCCGAAGAAATAGCGCTGTATTTCAGCTCGGCTACCATCCTGGGTATGCGGGCAAGGTTGGTGGAGGATTGTTCACCACGATCGTCACAGTTCCACCCAAGTCCTTCTTCACCTGTGGAAGGTCCGGGATCAGCGATCGCCCCCAGGGTTCGCAGCGCTGCCGGAGTTGCAGGTCTTGGTCGAAGGTGGATGCTTGGAGGTCAATGTGCCAGCCGGTGAACATATTGGCTGTAGGTGCCGACCACGTTGGATCGGTCTGCGTGGATCGATCAGGTGGTGCCGCCGAGGGATGTGAAGATTCGGGCCCAACCTTCTCGAATTTCATGAAAGATGAGCCGCCGGGATTTATATCCTGCTTGTAGCCGCCTTCTTTTATCTGCACTGCGACATTGGAGTACTGATAGCAGGTCTCGGCGATGAATCCAGTCTCTATAGGTTCTATCGCCATAATTCTGAGGTAAGCTGTGCCGAATGCATTTCTGTCGCGATCCGTGTCGTGTGGATATTCTTTCGCGGAGCTGGGAGCGAGCGCCTCCGCGAATCCCGGATAGCTGTGATCGATTCCTGCTGTTGTTGCAACGATCCTGGCTTCCTGAGCGGCTCTGGCAACAATCACCTGTTCGCTGAACAGGTCGAGCCCGGGTTCGGCGGACCACACGACAGTGTTGTGGAGCACCTGAGGTGGCGGTTGATAGCGTGATGGATTCACAGTGCTGGTTGCGGATGTTTCAGGGCTCGGTTGATTGTTGGGTGAACCGCAACCAGTTACCGCGATACCCGAGATTGTGACGACTGTCGCCGCGCACTGACGCCAGCTTTTGCCTACCATTTGTTCGCCACTCCTCTCGGTGTGTCTACGAGAAGAATGTTCGAATACGCTTGGTCGATGCTCCAGTTTGTGCCCGCGGTTCCCTTCAGAATGTTGTAGAGCTTATTCGCACCGGTGTCATGCGCGGCTTCATACGAACTGAAGCGCGCTACCCCACTTTGGTGTAGCGCTTTGTCCGCAAGATCACCTATTCGGGTGTCGCCGTACATGTCTGTAACCTGGGAATACGGCGCAATGACCTTCCCGTTAGCGCCGTCGCGTATGAACTCATACGGCAGGGTATTGATATCCAATCGGCCCTGGTCCACGAGTTGTTGCACCATCGAGTATTTGATGGTGCTGGGCTGTCCAGTGTTGCTGAAATCGACGCCGCGGCTGGCCGGGTCGAGGTCATGGGTGAGTTGGCCGCCGCTGTTGAGGATGTCGGGTTGGATGAGGTAGCCGACGACGTTTACCGCGCCGCCGCTGAGCGCGCTGACTGTCGCCGGTACGCCGGGTACTGGGACGGTGGCCGTGGCCGACAGCGCGGCCTGTACCGCGTTGACGACGGCTGTTTTCCTGGTCAATGCCTCAGCCTGTGCGTCGGACGCGTCGTGATAGCGGCTGGCTGATTCCGCGCTGATGCCCTCGTCGACGAGGGCGTGCAGTCGGCCGGAAAAGTTTCCGAGCGAGTCATGACCAAGGTTGATGCCGCTGGCTTCTTGAGCGGCCCACTGCTTGTCGTATTTGGTCGCTTCAGCCAGGGCGGAGGCGTTGAGGATTGTGCCTGCCTTCGGGTCGGTGTCGAGGACGGAAAACAGTCGGGTCGCTTCGACGGGTGGAAGGTTTCCGTAGCCGAGTGTGCCGGTCAGCTCGGATGGGGCACCGACCATGTTGCCTACGTACGGCGCCAGCCCGCTGGCCATGCCTTGGGCGATGAGCGGGTTGAGTTGGCCGAGTGATTGGCCGTTGTGGTTCATGAAGCTGCTGTAGAGGTTCTCGCCGTTCGCGCCGGAATGGGTGGTCGACAGTAGTTGAGACAACCCATAGGCGGCTTCGCCGGCGCGAGTCGCGCGGTCCACGCTGACCGGGTTGCCGGGGTCGGTGACGACGGCGTCGTCCTTCATCCATGAGAACAATCCGGAGGCGGCTTTGCCTTGGTCTTTCCATCCGTGTTCGAGCAGTGGGGCCACGATCTCGTCGCGGTGGTAGTGATTGGACTGGCCGGGGGTGTCTTTGCCGAACAAGTCCAGGCCCGGCACATCCTTGCCGGTGAGGATCGCGTACGAGGATTCGTGGTTGCGTGAGCCTGCACCAAGGAGGTCCTGCGCGGTCTGCTCCAGCTTGCTGGATTCGAGATAGCTGTTGCTGCCGGGGGTGAGCCGGTCATCGTGATGTTCGAGAATCCACGCCTGGTGTGCTGCCTGGCGGTCCATCTCGACACCGAACCGGGTGCCAGGCTGGTAGCTGTCCGGGGCGTTGTGGACGAATCCGGCGAGCTCACCCAGATCGGACTGATAACGCTTGGTGTCCTCGAATGGCCAGGCGGCCCCGCGTCCGTGGCGGTATCCCTCGGGGACGGATCGGGTATTGGAGTCCGGAGCACCACCGAAATCCGGTCTGGTGCCGATGATTTCACGGATCGCGGGGTTGAGCTTGTCCCAGCTGCCGTGGTCGCCGGTTTTGCGGCCGTTGTTGTCGACGCCCTGAACATGCTCGTTCGACGCCAAGAGCATCGCTCCGGCGAGCGCGCTTCTGGTGTTCTTGGCGTCGGGCGAACCGTCGGCGGACAGTTGGCGGGATACGTCGAGCAGCCCGTCTCGGCCGGATTCTTTCTCCAACGCGGTGAGGTAGTCGAGCGTGGATTGGGGAATCGTCACGTCTTCGCCTCGCTGAAGTTTGCCCAACATATCCGAGGTGACTCCGAGCGCGGCCAAGTGTTGGTCGAGTAATGCTTTCTGCTCGGGCGTGAGGTGCCCGCTGGCGATCGCCTTTCCGTCGGCCTCGCCGTCCTTGCCCGAGACCGCTCGCTCACTGGCCCAGCCAGCGGGGCCTTGTGCTTCGATTCCGCTGCCGAGTTGATCACCCCGGGTATGTATTGCGTCCTTCTTGGCGGTGATGTTCTGGATGACCTCGTTGATCGCGCCGACCAGCGCGTAGTAGTTCGTGTTGACCTGTTGCTGGCGCAGCCAGGCCATGTTTTGGATCTTGGTGCGCTGATCGTCGGTGACGTTGTCGGGGTAGTGCGCCGACACTTCCCATTTGTCGCTGACGGTGAACGTGGCTCCTTGGTAGCTGGCGGCTTCGGTCTCGGTGATCGTGCCGAGCAGGATGCGGCGTTCGTCGGATAGGCGAGTATCTCCGTTTCGGAGCACGGCAGTCAGTTCACGAATCTGGAACGACAGTTTGCGGCCCTCGTCGTGTTCCTCGCCGATGCGGTTGTAGGCGGCGTCGTGGACTTTGCCGACCCATTGGCCGTCGAGGTTCTTGATCTGGTTGCGGGCGCGGTCGAGCTGCTCGGCGTAGGCGGAGTCGTCGGTCTCGATTGTGGTGGCCCAGTCCGACAGTGCCGAGGTGCGCCAGGTTTCGACTTCCTTGCGGGTCGGCATCAGCGGTCCTTTACCCGGAAGGTGAACGTATCCATCTGCTGCGCGAATGTCTCGTCGGTGCTGGCGAGATCGACGGCCGCGGTCGTGACGGCTCGCGAGATGGAGCTGAATCGGTCCCCGACTTTGCGCCACGCGTATTCGGCGGATTCGCCCGCCTGATCGCAGGTATCGCCGATCTTGCAGCCCGGCAACGCGGACTGGATGTCGGTGACCCCGGAGCGGACCTGGATACGCCCCATCGCCTGTCCGGCATCGGTCAAGACGCTGGCCAGCTTGTTCAGCTGATCGATGTCGGCTTTCAACAACGCCACGGTAGATCCCCCTCGCAGAACGACGATGCCTCGCACGAGCTTGCCTAGACCATAATCCGGGCGCAACAGGCAACGCCACTCACCGCGGTTAGGGCCACCTGCCGCCTGGATCAGGTAAACCGTTGTCGAGCAACACTATTCGACCGGCGGAATGTTGTTCGCCCAGGTCTGTTGGACGGGGCGGCGTGCTAGGCTCGGGCCACCGATCGTTAAGGGGGAGATGGGTATGGTCACCGGTCACCACCGCATCACCGCCCTCGCTGGCGGGGCCGCACAACTGTCCGGGACGACAGCAGATCCGCGCGGTACCGGGAGGTCGCGCTGATGGGCGACAACCAGGGCGAACAGAGCCCGTCGCTGGTGCCCGGTCTGCTCGGCGATCCCGTCGGCGCTGTCACACAGAAAGCTGTCGCGTCCAAGCAGAACGCGCACAAGAACGACGAGCAGCTTGCACGCGGCGGCGTCGATCCGGCGTACGTGACGAACCAGGAGCCGCCGCCGGAAACAATGACCCACCAGCAGATCTACGACGCAGCCCATGGGATCGACAAAGAGGCACTGTGGAAGCTGGTGACCACCTGGGCCAAGTCCTCGGTCTCGATCACCAGTCTGTTCCAAATGCACCGGATCGGTATCGAGCGTGCCCTACAAGGCCGATGGGAAGGTGCCAGCAGCGACGCAGCGCAGCAGGCCATCACTCGGTTCGCCCGCGCCGGGGAACAGATCGGTGACGTCGGTCAGTCGGTGGGCATGCGGCTGGACTCGATGTACTACGCCGCCTCCGCGCTGGCTGTGGCGGTGCCACCGCCAGCGACGGCGACCGCGCCGAATCCCGACAATCCAAGCGACTCGGTCCTGCCCGGATTGACCAGCGGGGAGAAGGATCGCGCCGACACTACCGCTGCCCTGGCCGCCCGCAACCAAGCTATCGACGCGGTCAACCGCATCTACCTGCCGATCTTCCCGCCAGCAGGTGAAAACGTGCCAGCCCTCAATCCACCACCGAATGTGGGCTCCGGAGATCCGAGCACGGACACCGGAAGCCCCTATACCCAGACCGGCTACCCCACCGGAACAGGGACCGACGCCCACAGCAAGCAACCCGGTGATCCGTCCGCACCGGGCCAGCAAGATCCGAACACGCCTGCCCGCACTGACCCGGCAAGCACATCGACGCCAACCTCGCCGTCGAGCACTGCCAACCCGGTGGAAACCGGAAAACTAGATACCGCCCCGACCAGCACACCAGGGCCGACCAACACATCGACGACGCCGACCAGCGTCACCACCGGCCCGGGTGACCGCCCTATCCGTCGCGACGGCCCGAACGATCGCGGCCCAAGGATCGGCGACCGCGACCAGCCGGGCCTTCGACCTGGAACCGACCGGCCGGGCTCGCCGCTCATCGGTCAACCCGGACAACCTGGTCAACCGGTCCAACCCGGCGCTCCAGTTGGCGCGAACGCTGCCGCAGCAGCACGCGCTGCCGGGGCGAGTACGTCCCGATCGACGAGTCCGATGGCACCGGGCGCGCCTGGTCGCCGCAAAGACGACGACGAACGGACCCGCGGCGTCCCGGATTACCTCAAGCGCGTGCAGCCCGAACTCGCCGACCTACCGCCCATGCTGGAGGGGGCCATCGGCGGCGACCACGCGACGTGGCAGCCCGAGTCCGAGACCAGGGTCTCCTGGGACAGTGCATACACCGATGTACAGCCGAGCTCAGCGAGGTCCGGGGAGGTCGCCGCCCCGAGGCCACGAACTCCTTTGGAGGAGCCCGGAATTCGATACGACGACTCGTTGCCCTCGAAGCCATCCATGCAGAGTGGTTCCGCAACGGCATTACAAGCGCCCGTCACGGGGGGACACGCACCCGCCGCGACCGCTCCCGAATCTTCCCGTAACCGAGGCCCGGCATCACCAACAGGCTCAACCGAAACGGAAGCCACAGCGACCTCGAATGAAGACAAGAAGCCGAAGACAGTGACGTTCACCGCCCGGGGCCCGGTGATGGACGACGAACCGCATCAGGAGACGCGCCGCTGAATGCAGACACAACGGGTATGGGATTTCAGCGTCGACGAATTTGCCTGGGTATGGGCCGAGACCGGATTGGCAGGCGAATACCCGTACCCGATCAGCATCATTGAAACCGCCGCTCCGCCAACCGAATACGCACGTAGACGCGCGGAGATCAGCACCCGATACCCGCATCGCGGCGACCCCGATCTCACCTGGCCGCTGCGAGTGCTGGCGAAACCTGATCTGCGGCTGATCTGCACCGGCAAGTTCTACGGGTCGGTTAAACGTGTGCGATCACTGGCCGCCGCACACGCCGATCTCGGTGTCATCCTCTTCCAAAAGTCGGGCACCACAGCCGACTTCGGTGGCGATATCAAACTCGTTGTCACACAACGCCACAACCTCGGCAAGCACATCGCCGCCACCATGCCCACCGCGACACCCGGGGCGGCCGGGCGGCTGATCGGCCACACCCCACGAGTACGCGGCGAGCAACCACCAGCCTCGTGGAAGGCAAGCGTCGACGGTCTCGACCCTGTCGAAGAACGCATCCGAAGGCTCCTGCGGGCACCACGTACCGCCGAGGGACATCTGTGCATCGAGCGCTACCTACACGACCGCAATCCGCACCCGGCGACGTACCTGAATTGGATCGACATCCGCCCCGACCATCCCGCAGGCGGCCGATACCTGATCTCGGTGGACGACAACGACACCGTGGTCACACCGGCGACCGAAGATGTGATCGCAACAGAACTGCGACATCGAGCCGAACTCGACAGGCTTTGAAACACCTTCTGCCGCAGCAGGTGTCGTGATGTGATCGTAGCTTCACATATCCTCATCCGGCAGCTCATCCACCCATACGATCGCTTCGTCGTGGACGCATTGCCACAGCAGCATGCGCGGCGGATCAGAGTCGGGATGCAGTCTGTAACCAGCCTCTTCGGCGGCGGCGATCATCTTGCGAACCCGCTCGTCAAGGCCCGAATCATCAATCGACCGGTCCGCCGTTTCGCTGCGGGTCGCGCCGGGATCGATCGGCCGGATACGGTTGATCAGTTCGCCGAGGTGAAATCGCTCGAGGGCAGCGATGATCACTGCCGCCAGTCGGCTTGTGCGGAATCTGATGCGATGCAACAGGTTACAGATCACCGAGAGTGTCCTTGGGGTGTGCAGGGTTTGGGTTGGGGACCTCCGGGGATGTCGATCGCCTAGTTGTGATCCCCGGAGGTCCCCGGTCTCGTGCGGGCCGGGATATCACCCCGCGCGAGAAGAATTAGCTCGCACCCGGCGGGCGATCGAGCATCGAGCCGCCCGATCGGGGTCGCGCTGTGGATATCCGAAAATGTCTGTGTTGCAACGATTTATGGTTGCCGACCGGGTCTTGTTTGGGTTTACCGTGGTGCTGTGCGCCCCGTCTTGTCCGGTCCAACACCGGCCATTGGCTGTCACGGCGTCAACCGGCGGATTTCGGCGATAATGTTCTGGATGCCCCGAGCGTTCGGCCAATTCCTTGCCAAGTTCACAATCGTCCCGGTCGCGGGATTCTTGAACCTCCATCGGCCGCCGCGTGTTTGACCGACGTAGTGCCAGCCGAGGTTGACCGCTAGTCGGATATCGGGCCGGTCCATGTCGTATCGGCGGCGCGTCATCGACGTTGAGTCCGAAGCTGCAGGTCGCGGTACAACGCTGCGATCTGGTGGTGTGCCACCGACACCGGCGCGTCTGGCTGGTCCGACCACATGATCAGCGGGTACATACCCTGTGCTCGGGCCTCCGAGATGCGCGACACGTACTCCATCACGATGTCGTGATGGAGATCGAATGCGTTCTTGTCCTGCGCGCACGCCCGGCACATGACCATCCAGGCACGGAACTCCTCGGCGTCTCCGGGCAATCCAAACCGCCGCCGCACGCCGTCGAAATACGTGAGCACAGCTGCCAATTCACAGGGTTCCATCGACCCGCCTCTCTATCTAAAATGACTGTGTAGCAACGAGTTATGGCCGTTCAGGGCTGATGGGCCTATGTGTCCCGGCTCGGCCCGTCCGGGCCCAGAATTGCCCGCAGCTGCATCTGGCCCGTCTCGGTCACTCGATAGCGGTAGCGGGGCATTCGTTCGGTGTATGCCACCGTCTCGTCGTGGCGCGCCCTGAGCACCCACGGGCCGTCCCATTCGCCGGTCAGCGCTCCGATATCACACAGGCGCTTCATCATGCGACGGGTCGCGCGGGGATGGACCGGCCGGACCATGTCCACCAGTTCATCGTCGTAGTGAAATCGCTCCGGTGCCGCCATGATCACAGCCGCCAACCGTCGTCTACGACTGCGAAATCTAATGCGGCGCAAGAGCTTATGAAGCAATAACACGGTGCGCGCCTCTTTCGTCGAGTGGGAATGGGTGAGGGTGATACCGGCGTGGGAGCGAACGGGCGTCGGGATTCTCATCGCGCCCGGTGTCGGCCAGCCGACTTGCGATACCGCGCACGAGATTTCGTGATCGCGGTCCGTCCCGTCCCGTGCCGCCGACCACCCGGCGCAGTGGGAGGCAGGTGGATGCCGACCGCGTAATGGACGACGACGAAAAGGCATGGGAGGGCGGCGAGGTATGCGGCCCACCACTGAACAAACCAAGACATCAGACGAACTCCTGGCGCGCGATCAAGGATTGATCTCGTTTCAACTGGTCAGCGTCATCTCAAGCAGCCGATCGAACACGTTGACGCCTTCGGGCACGTCCACCCAGCCGAGGATGGCGTCAAGAATCGGAGCACTCACTAAATGCAATGTGCCACACGACATTTGAGTAGCACTGGCGATCACCTCGTAGATCACCCTCGCGTAGATCTGCGAACGAGGGGCCGCGACCTTGCCCCCGCGCTGTTCCCAGTGGCGAAGGCGTGCCTCGACTGTGTCGATCACGTCTCGAATCGCGCGGATCTCCGTCTCGGCCATGGCCAACTCGTCGGCGTCCATGATCAATACCTTCCGGACAATCGATTTCTGGATGAATCCGAACCGGTTTCCCTGCCCACCGCCGCGAGGCTCGGATACGAAAGGGCAGGAAGCTATTTCGGCTATTGCGGGGCACCCCTGCTGCATCAACCCCGGACGCGGAAAGGGGGTTGAATCAAGGGGTGCCCCTCTACCCCTCCGGCGGCTGGACGGGGGCCGGAGGGAAGTTCGAAGCGGTCACATCACCCAACGGTGCGCCGGCCAGCCCAGGGGGTTGGGTTGCATAGACGGGGCATCCCACCCAGGTGGCCAATGTCGAGTCGGTATCCGGAAAGTTAGCCCCCGCCGTTCGCGTTCCCGCAACAGCCACCACCGCATACCGCACGTATATTGCGTTGTTCCGCCTTCGGTTTCGACGCAATCCCAGTGCCCGGAAAGCCACACCTCGACCTCAGCATCGAAAAGTGGCTGCTTCAGAATCGGCGGAACATGATTGCGTTTGCTCAACCCCACGTTATCGGGCATGTCAGTATCCGAGCTTGTTCCAGGCAAAACCGTCTCTGGGCTGAAGTTCACCAATTCTGAGCAAGTAGAGCTTGGATTGCAGCTTTGCCGTGCAGCTGATGACCAGGCATTCATGGTGCAGATCAAGAAGATGGTTGGCGTGCTCGGGGTTCTGCGGCAACTCGTTGTGATCGATCGTGCCGGGCATGGTGCACCTCGGATCGGATGAGGGTTTTGGGTCACCCAGCGATCGGGGCGGTGCACAATGGTGGCTCTACTCTGCGGGGGTAGAAGTCTCCCTGTGTCCCGGTCTTCCCGATCGCTGAGCTTGGTCTCAGGTCTACGCCGATTGCCCAAAATGTGGAAGTTCCATATCGGTGTTAACGCATCGTTCGTGCCATACTGCACTTACGGAGCGGTTCGGATCGGCACCTTCCGGATCAAGGGGTTCCGCAAACCCGTACACAGCGATTAGTGAGGCTAATAAAATGGCCGTATCTAGCTCCACCCTCGCGCGCAGGGCGCTGGGGCGTCAGATGCATATGCTTCGCGAACGTGCCAAGATTCGGCAGGCTGAGGCGGCGCGGATTATCGGTGTGTCGGCGCAAAGTATCGGACGTCTGGAGGATGGCCAGACCACGAGACCGAATGATCTTTTCTTGAACGTCCTGTGCGACGCCTACAAGGCCGACGACAACGAGCGCCGGATTGTTCTCGCCCTGGCGCATGAGGTTCGAACCACTCACAAGCATGGTGGCGGTTGGTGGCGGGCCTACGCGAATGCTCAGATGGCGACCGGTTTCGATCATTACCTGTCGCTGGAGGCATCGGCGTGCCGTCTGACGATCTGGGCGACGAATCTCGTGCCGGGTCTGCTTCAGACTCCGAACTACCGGCGAGCTATCGCGTGGTCGGAAATCCCCCCGCTTCCCCCAGAAGCAGTAGAGCAGCGCATCGAAGTTATGACGAGACGTCAAGAGCGCCTGGAGGATTCGGAGCTTACCGTTGTTGCGCTGCTGTCCGAGGCGGTATTGCGCGAGCAGGTTGGAGGGGCCACCGCGATGGCCGAGCAAGCCCGTCACCTTCTGAAAGTGGCTGAGCGAGAAAACATTACGATCCTAATCGTTCCGTTCAGCGCGCCGCGCCACTTGGGACCTCTGATCGGATCGTTCAGCTTCCTGGAGTTTCCGGAGTTACCTCAATCCAAGCTGCCCGAGCCTCCCATTGTGTACGTGGAGGAGTACATCGGAGATCTCTACCTGGAGTTGGATGATGAGGTCAGCCGTTACAAGGATGCATTGGCCGAGATCCCGCGTGTAGCGTTGTCCGCAGTGGAGTCCAAGAACGTGATCTTGGAAGCAGCAGAGGAGTATGCCGCGTGAGCATTGATCTGTCCGGGGCCAAGTGGTTCAAGTCCAGCCGCAGTTCGGGCAAAGACACGTGCGTGGAAGTGGCCTACCTGGACGGAGGCGTGGTCGGAGTGCGGGACTCGAAGAACCCCACGGGGCCTGCGCTGGTCTTCGCGCCCGCCGAGTGGGACGCGTTCCTCGCCGGTGCCCGCGATGGTGAGTTCGACCGGCCGTAGGTGCATGACAGCAGAAGAGCCCGGATGATCATCAGGAATCATTCGGGCTCTTTGCTGTGCGGGCTATGCCGATCCTCCCGAATTAGTGGTCAGGCTCTGGTCTGACCACCTGTTTGGTAGGTATGAGCTCACCCGCCAAAATTTTTGTTGCGCTCGTCACAGCAGCGGGTATAACCTGGCTCGTACCCCGCGCGGGCACACTCTCAGCTAATACAAGCTGGAGATAGCCTCGACGGGAAAGTAGGACCCGCTCCATGACGTAGCGGTTTAGCCGAACGTTGGAGCGTTTGCCGGGCGCCTGTGATGACAGAACCCGAAGGCGCGACCACTTCCTTTGTCATGGAACGTGTTTCGCGCGTCATCTTCCATCAATCCATCTGAGCGATCCCTGCCCAGGGCAGGTGCGGCAGATCCGTTGCTGCACCCTGCTTGGCGATGTCACGTCCGCGTGCACCGCCGTGCCCTCTTCGTTTTGACGGGATCCGTTGTGGGAGGGAGGCGTTCAAATGACGAGCTGTTTCACTGAGCGGCGGAAAGTTCTGATGCCGCGCATGTTGTCTGCGGTAGCCGTGTCAGCGCTTGCGGTTGCCAGCGTGGGCGGGATGGCCTCGGCGCAACCGCCGGATTCGCGAGCGTGCATGCCATTGTTCGTAGTGGGTGTGCAAGGAACCGGGGAATCGGCGCCGGATGCTGATCCGCACACCGATTCCGGGTTCCTCGGGGATGCCGTGTTGGGGCCGTTGATGGTTCGAGCGTCGGGCAAGGTCGACCGCGCCTACGTTCCATACCAGGCGGCGTTCGGCGGCGTGAACGGCGGTGCGGCCGTTCCCTATTCGGAGTCGGTCGCCGGTGGAATCGAGCGCACCCGGCAGATGGTGCGCGACGAGGCCGCGCGCTGCCCGAACACCGCGTTCGCGATTGTCGGGTATTCGCAGGGTTCGCACGTGGCCTCGATGTTCGTACAGGAAGTCGGTCAGGGCCACGGCGTAGTGCCCGCTGAGAAGATCGCTGCGGCAGCACTTTTCGCGGACCCGACACGGAATCCGAACGCGCCGTTGTTTCCCGGTGCGCCCGGTCGTGATCGCCCTGAGCCAGCGCCGGGGACAGCCGGGGATGCGGTGCGAGCATTGCCTGCGCTGCCGCAGCCCACGGCAACCGGTGGTGGGATTGGTCCGCAGCGCGATGTGGCAACGGATTTCGGTGCGTTGACCGGTCGGGTGGCGTCGTGGTGCACCGTGGGTGATCTGGCCTGCGATGCGCCGTCGGGTGCGCCGATCCTGCGCGTCGTGACCAACATCGTCGGGCAGTCGGATCTGCATGATCCGCTGACGGCGTTGCGGTCGGTGTCGGAAGCATTGGCGTTCACCGCATTCAAGACGACGGTCAATGTGGTCGACCAAGACGTATCCGGGACGTCGTTGGCGAGTTTGTCGCTGAATCCTCGAGAGTCGTTGTCCCAGCGGATGGCTGAGGCGTCCGATCCGCGGACCGCGGTGGATCCGTCCGCGGTGATCCGGGCGTTGTTCAAGGTGGCGACAATCGGGTTGAACGCCGTGAGCACGGTGGCGAGATCGGTTCTGACGCCGGGGAATATCGCGGAGATGGTCTCGGCGGGCATGGTGAACCCGGCGGCCGGGTTGGCGGTGTTGGGCGCGAAGGTCGCGGCGGCAGTGACCGAGCTGATTCCGCCCGCGACGACAAGTCGGCTTGTGCAGCAGGCTTTTACCGCGATCGAGCAAAACGCGTTGGATAACAAGGATCTGCTTGATCTGGCGACGTGGTCGAAGTTCAGCAACACTATTTCCGCGCACATGTCGTATCAGACGACGCCGGTCGCGGCTGGTGCGACCGCGGCGTCAGCGACGGTTGATTGGCTGGTCGCCCTTGCCGAGGACCTCGCTGCGGCGCATTCGGGCGGTGCGCGATGAGGGCCGCGGGTCTGCTGCATCGAGGGCTGCCGCCACGGGCGGTTGTCGCTCCGCCGACGGATCGCCGTGCTCCGATCTGGCAGGGTGCCTGCCCGATCGCGACGGTAACCGGTGGTGTGCCGAGGTTTTGGTTGCTGGGTGCGCACGGTGGTGCGGGAGTTTCGACGCTGGCCCGGTTGTGGCCGCATTCGGCGGACTGTGGTCGTTTCTGGCCGCGACCGGAGCCGGGTGAGGCGCGGTTCGTGGTGTTGGTGGCCCGGGAAACCGTGACCGGGTTGGCTGCGGCGGATGCGTTGCTGCGCCAGCACTATGCGGGGCTGGCCGGCGCCAGCCGCATCGTCGGTCTGGTCACCGTGGCAGCGCGGCCCGGTCGAACCTCGGCGGTGATCCGCCGGGATCTGACCCTCTACAGCTCTCTGGTCGAACGCTGGTGGCGCGTCCGCTGGCACGAGCCGTTCATCCAGCAACCACTGTCCGCCCTGCCCTGTGGCGGAACCACCGAAGCCGAATCGTCCGCGGTGCCACGTGATATCGCGCGTGCGGGCCGCGAGTTGGAGGCGGTGGTCGAGCAGTTGACCGCCGACACCCGCACCGAGGGAAGAGGTTTGTGATGCACACGATTGTGTTGGCCAGTATTGCCGCGATCGATCAGATCACTGCCGATACCCCTCCGGGATCGGAGAAGTTGATCCTGCTGGTGCGGTGGCTGTTGTGGGGTGTGATGCTCGCCGGTGTTGCCGGAATCATCTACGCGGGTGGCCGATTCGCGTGGGAGAAGTGGAACGGCGGCGCGCTGGAGTCACCCAAGATCGTGGTGTGCGCGCTGATCGGCGGCATCGTCGCCACTTCGGCATCGACGTTGATCAACACCGTGGTTCTGACCACGTAGGCGCGGGTGATTGTCATGTCCGCCAAGGTATTCGGTGCCGCTCAGCCACTGCCGAGCGATGTGGCCGCCTCGTTCACGCAGCTGCTGTCGTGGTTGCTGTGGGGTTGCGAGCTGGTGTTGCTAGCCATGATGATCTCCTGCGGAGCTCGGTTGTGGCTGGAACGACGGCAACCGGAGATCCAGGGCCGCCACACCAGCACCGCCATCGTGGTCACGCTGATCTGCGCCGCGGTCTGCTCGGTAGCGCTCCCCATCGCCGCGACGGCCGTCGGGAGCCAATCATGAAAACCATTGCGGTAGCGCTGGTATTCGGCGGAATTCTGGTGATGGTCGGCTGCGGGCGGTCCGGGGAAGGCGGGACACCGGACATTGATGTCGCCGCGCCGCCGACGGGTCTGCACTGGGTCGACTATCAGGGCATCGGTATTCCGGTCGCCGATCAAGGTCCGCGAGCCTATTCGGCCACGGTGGCGACGGGGTTCGCGGACAGCCCGGCCGGTGCTGGATTAGCGGCGATCGTGCACACCGTCCGGATGTCGGTCGCGCCCGACCGGACCTGGTCGCAGATCGCCGCCAGCGAACTCGCCCCAGGACCAGGCAAGGACATGTGGGTGGCAGCGCGCACGTTGGTGTCGATCACCAAGCCCGCCGAGCGAGCAACCGCGCCAACGATTCTCGGCTACCGAATCACCGACTACATGCCCAAGACCCGGGCTGCGGTCACCACCTATAGCCGTTACCCGGACACCTCGCTGGCCGCCACCCACGCCTCGGTGGTGTGGCTGGGCCAGGACTGGCTCCTGGAGTTACCCGACCCGGCCTCGACGCACCCCACGGTCGAGTCCATCACCGAAATCCCGCCCAGCGCCGTGAGATTGGAGTCTCGATGAATACCTCGCAAGGCAAGATCGTCCGCTCCAAAACCGTCGTAATCGCCGTCGCCGTTGTCGCCGTCGGAGCCGTTGCCGTCGTCGCCTACGAACACGGCGGCACTCGCGACAGCTCCTCCGGATCGACAACCTCCGCGACGCCGGACCGAACTGGTGAGACCGGTGACGGGTTCGGCACGCCGGTCACCGACGTGTATGGCCGCCGGGTGGATGTTCCCCGCGCCGATGCCGGACAGCCACTGCCGCAGACCGACGCACCCATTGGGGAGTCGGATCCGCTGTGGTTGACCGCGGCACCGTCGGGAATGAACGGGCGCGGCGGCTGGCAGCGGGTTCACGGAGCTTCGGTGCCGTTCTCCACCTCGGACGGCCCGGCTCGCATCGTGAACGGTATGGCCGCCGGATATGCGCATACGCCGCGCGGGGGGGCGCTGGCGGCGGTCTACATCACCCACCAGTTAGCGGTGCGTCCGGCCGATCCCGCGGTGGTCGCCCGGGTCAATTACAGCCCGGAAGGGGTCAATCTGTATCGGGAGCGGGTGGCCGCCGGGAAACTGCCGATGCAACAGCCCGAGGAGGTGACCCGCTGGATCACCGCGCCGGATGCCTACCAGATCGTGTCGTGGTCACCTGACCTGTGCGTCCTGACCGTTGCCACGCGCCGGAAGATGGGCACCCCGGCTCAGGCACCGACATGGACCGCTGCCCGCTACTCCGTCGTCTGGACCGGCGGCGACTGGAATCTGTTGCCCAACAGCGAGATCGGCGGACCTCGCGAGATCTCCTCGATCCTCGGGTGGACACCATGGTGACAGCAGTGAACTCCCACCGAGATCGGCCTCGACTATGGGCACGGCGCCGCGTGGCCACCATCATCTTGGCGGTAGTAGCAATGGTGGGGGTCGGGTGCGGGATCGCCCTGGCCGATCCGGGGAAGTACGGGTTCGACCAGACCTGCGACCAGGTCCATGACTCGCTGAGTGAAATCCCTATTGTCGGAGGGTTTGTCGGCGACGAGTGGTCGGCGGCGTGCAAGGCCGGTAATGCCGCGAGCCATCCCGGCCAGGCAGCGATTGCTGTGAAAGACAAGGCGTGGGACACCACCTTCGGGTCCGTGGTCGATTCGCTGTTGTCGGGGTTGGGGCAGGCACTGACGATGGCGCTGGTGTGGTGGACGAAGATACCCAACGCCAAACTGCTCGACGAGCAAGATCTGTGGCAGCGAATCAGCGGATACACCAACGACATTCAGGTGTATTTGCTGGCTGCCTCGGTCATGGTGGGCGCGGTCCGGATCGCCATCGCCCGCCACCACGCCCACGCCGAAGAGGCCGGCGAGATGGTGCGGGTGCTGGCGCGGTCGGTGTTCGCCGTGTGGACCGCGGGTGCGATCGTGTTCGCCGCCGCCCGGGCCGGGGACATGTTCTCGGCGTGGGTGATCGATGACGCCACGCATGGCGATGCGAAGGGAACGGCGGAATTCCTGGTCCAGACCTCGGCCTATACGGCGTTCTCGCCCGGGTTGGTGCTGATCCTGGCGTGTGTCGGGATTCTCGGCGCGTTGGCGATGGCGGTGATGGCGATCCTGCGCCAAGCCATGCTGGTGGTGGCGATGAGTCTGCTGCCGCTGGCCGCCGCCGGGTCGGGGCTCGGGTCCGGCAAGCAGGCACATGAGCGGTTGTGGTCGTGGGTGGCGGCGTTTCTGCTGTGGAAGCCGGTCGCGGCGCTGGTGTATCTGGTCGCGTTCTCCACGATCGACACCGACCGCGGTATGGACGCCTCCGCACCGGTGGACGCCGATGCCGCGCAGCGCCGCCTGGTTGGACTTGTCCTGCTGTGCTGCGCGGTATTCGTGCTCCCGGCATTGATGCGGCTGGTGTCGCCGATTGTGGCTGCCGCCGGATCGGGTGGTTCGGGCGCAGCGGCGGCCGGAGCGGTGCTGGCCGCGGGTGCGGCGGTCGCGTCCGGCGGCAAAACCCTGATCGCTCGGGGCGCCGCGGCCAGGGCTGGAACCGTCACCGCCGCAGGCGGATCCACCACTGGGCACGTCACGACCCGCCCGGCCAGCAATAGCAGTCCGCGTGGGGTGATGCCACGCCCCACTTCGGTCAACGGCGGCAGCTCAAGTGGCCCGGCCGCGACAACGGCCGGTGCTGCACCGAGCAGCACACGTCCCAGCAGCCGGGGCTCCACCACGCGACCAACGCCTGCTGCACCGCATTCCGGTCCAGGCCCCACGAAACCCGCTGCGGCAGGACCGAACCCATCGCCACGCCGACCAGGCGGTGACATCCCAATCTGATCGCCACGAAATACACAGGCACTCAATCGTTTCCACAACGAAGTGAGGAGGGGTTGTCAATGACCACACCGACATCAACCGAACCGGAACGCACCTATAGCGCGGGCACGATTCCACGGTCGGAGGGCCTGATGGGATTGTCGTGGCCGGGCATGATCACCGCCGGGATCGTGGTGGTGACGGCCATGCTCACTCACCTCATCGCCGGATTCCCTACCTCCGCAATAGTTTTCGCGGTCGGAGCGTTAGTGGCCGGTCCGTTGGTGGTGCGTGTCAACGGCCGCTCCGGCTACGAACGCCTCATTGTGCTCACCCGCTGGATCCGGGCACGGCATCGCCGCGAAACCCTGTACCGCGGTGGCGCGTTCTCCGCGATCCCGGGCGGCGCATGCCAGCTGCCGGGCCTGCTGGCCTCGACTCGACTGTATGAGGGCCATGATGTGGCCGGGTGGCCGTTCGGGCTGGTCCACGCCCCGCGCCTGCACGAGTACACCGTCGTCCTGGCCTGCTGGCCCCAGGGTGCGGAAGCCGTAGATCAGCCGGTAGTGGACCGGTGGGTCGCCGCGTGGGGCGGCTTCCTCGCCGATATCGGCGGCCAGCCCGACATCGCGGCGATCGTTCCGGTGCTCGACACCGTGCCCGAAACCGGCAACCGGCTCCTGAGTGAGGTCGAAGCTCTCACCCTCCCGGATGCTCCGCGTGTGGCGCGGGATGTCATGTGGGCGTTGGGGACTGGGCTTCCCACCCAGCACGTGCGTCTGGAGGCGCGCCTGGCGATCACCTTGCGCGCGACCACCCCGCAACGACGCAAGGACCCTGCCGAGCAGGCCCTGGAGATCGCGCGGCGACTACCGGGGATCGTGGCGGCACTGGAGGAAGCCGGGGTGCGGGCACGGCCGATGACCGCCGCGGAGATCACCGGGTTCGTGCGCCGCAGCTTCGACCCCGCCTCCCAACCCGATCTGGAAGCTGCCGCGGCGGATCCGGTCGGGCACGGCGTGGAGTGGGCCGATGCGGGTCCGATCGAGCACGACGAACGCCGGGATCATTACCGGCACATGGGCGCGGTGTCGGTCACCTGGGAAATGGACGCCGCTCCACAGGGTGTGATCACTGAACGCGTCCTGGCGCGGCTGTTGGAACCGAACCCGGAGTTGCCGCGCAAACGTGTCGCGGTGGTATATCGCCCGCACTCGGCCGCGGAAGCGACGAAAATCGTGGACAACGACTACCGCGACGCGCTGGTCGCCTCCCAGAACCAGCGCGGCGGAATCACTTCGGCGGCGTCGGTGATCCGGGTTGCCGCCACCGAACAAGCCCGCACCGAACAAGCCCGCGGTCACGGTGTCGCCCGCTACGGGCTGCTGATCACCGTCACCAACCCCGCCGAGGCGGACCTGCCGCGCATCGAAGCGCTCACCAAGGATCTGGCGGTGCAGTGCCGGCTGCGGATCCGCCGCTCCTACCGCTACCAGGCCGCCGCATTCGCTGCTTCGCTCGGCGTCGGGGTCCTGTTGCCCGAGCACGCGAACGTCCCGAAGTTCCTGGAGGGCTGAGCGATGCCCAAACATGTTCGCCACCAGCAGGATTCGCTTCCCGAGCCCGCCGCAGGCCGATCGCGGCGCCGCAAGCAGGATGCAACGAAGCCCGTCACGGGAGCAGCGGCGGTACCGATCCGCAACGACGGGTTCGACCGCCCGACACCACGAGCGACCGGCATCGGATACACCGGAGCCGATGGCGGTCGCTGCGCGGCGGTCGGACGCCCGGTGGAGGTGCGCGGGACCACCGCCCAGATCGTCGGATTATGGCCGTGGGCCGTCGGTGCCGGGGCACCGGTCATCGGCACGCCGCTCGGCCCGCACCTGCGTACCGGGGCACCGGTGTGTTTCGATCCGCTCAACTGGTTCGCCCGTGCCCGGCTGCTGTCGGCTCCGTCGCTGTTCGTGTTGGGGCTCAACGGATTCGGCAAATCATCGCTGGTGCGGCGGATCGTGATCGGCGGCATCGCCCAAGGCATCACGCCCTTGGTGCTGGCCGATGTGAAACCGGACTACCGAGGACTGGTCGAATCCGTCGGCGGCCAGGTCGTCGACCTCGGCCACGGATACGGGCAGCTCAACCCCCTCGACGGCGGAGCGCTCGCTGCCGCGGTCACCGCGTTGGACAACGCGGGCCGTACCGAGTACGCCACCGTGATGCGGCACGAATGGCATGCTCGCCAAGCCGCATTGGTGTCCGCGCTGATCGAACTCGTGCGCGGCGCGAAGGTCGCCGACTACGAAGAAACCGTCCTGGCCACCGCCATCCGCACGCTCCACACACCGAAAAACGAAGGCGGCAAAGGGTTCACCGCCCAGACACCCCCGGTCATCGAGGACCTGGTGGAGGTGATCGTCACTGGCAGCGACGAACTCCTGCTCGATGTCGCCGCCGACAACCCGGCCGCTTATCAGTCGGCGATCCTGCCGTTGCGTCGCTCGCTGCGTGCACTCACCCAGGGGCCGTTCGGGCGAATCTTCAACGGGCACACCACCACCCGTATCGACCTGGACGCGTCCGCGATCTGTGTCGATGTTTCCCACATCCGCTCCGGCGACAAGAAACTCAAAGCCGCCGTCATGATCGCCTGCTGGGCAGCCGGATTCGCCGCGATCGAGGCCCACAACGCCCTCGCCGATGCCGGGCTGGTCCGCCAACGCTACTTCCAGGCCGTCATGGACGAACTCTGGCAAGTCCTGGGCATGGGCGAATTCATGGTCGACCGCGTCGACGAACTCACCCGCCTGCAACGCGGACTGGCCACCGCGCTGATCATGATCTCCCACACCATCAAAGATCTCGACGGTCTCGGCCCCCACGCCGTGAAAGCCCTCGGGTTCCTCGAACGTGCCCGCGCCAAGGTCTTCGGCGCACTACCCGCCGACGAAATCGCCCGCCTGGACTCGCGGGTACCGTTCACCGCCACCGAGCAGCAAATGGTCACCGCCTGGTCCTCACCGGCCGCGCTCACCGGTGACCTCACCACTCCCGGCGGGCAGCACCCCACACCGCCGGGTACCGGCAAGTTCTTGCTCAAGATCGGCGAGGATCGGCGGCCGGGCATCCCGTTTCAGCTAGCGCTCACCGATATCGAGCGAGAGTGTTTCGGCGACACCAACTCTCGGTTCACCACATTCGACACCACGGCGAAAACCGGGCAACAAGAGAATGATTCGACACAAGTAGTCGACGTATCCGGTACACCCGCCGACTCTTGCGCGCGGATCGAGGATCCATCGTGAGCCGGTCACCGATTCCCAGGGCAGCCCTCGGCGTTGTGGCGATGACGCTGGCGATTCCGTTGCTGCTGATTCTTGTCGTGCTGCCATTGAGTGAGCAGGGTTGCGGCGCACAAGCTTCCGGCCCGCTTCCCGCCGTCGACGGGTACGCGCCGGGACAGGTGGCGATCGCGCGGTTGGCCATCACCATCGGACGTCAGCGGGGCGTCGACGAGCACGGCATCACTGCGGCGCTGATGGCCGCAGCCGCCGAAAGCGGATTCCGTAACTACGCCAACATCAACGTCCCCGAATCGCTGCGCTACGACCACGACGGGGTCGGTTCCGATTACGACTCTGTCGGCCCGTGGCAGATGCGTGCCTCGGTCTGGGGAGCTATGGGCATGGCGCGGCTGATGGACCCCGCTCAGCAAGCTACCTGGTTCTATGACCAACTCGACAAGATCCCCGGTTGGCACACCATGGCACCCGAGGCCATTGCCCAGGCCATCGAAAAGTCCAACGTCCCATCCGCTTACGGCCCCACCCACAACTCCGTCGCTGCACTGCTCGCCGCGCTCGCCCCCGGCATCGGCATCAGGGTTGGCGACTGCCGTGCCGACATTCCCGCCGGGCTCGGTGCCCGCATCGTCGAGGAAGCCGCCCGCTGGCTGGGCCGTCCCTACGTGTGGGGCGGCGGTGACCAAACCGGGCCCACCAACGGTGGTTTCGACTGCTCGGGCCTGGTTCTCTACGCCGTCTACACCGCCTCTGGTGGTCGTATCACGCTGCCGCATTACACCCAAGCCCAACAAGACGACCCCCGCGCTATCCCGATCCCGTTCGAGGCACGCCAACCCGGCGACCTCATCTACTTCACCGCGCCCGGCGCGACCGACTCCCACCACGTCGCCATCTACGCCGGACAACGCGACGGTACCGACATCATCCTGCACGCCCCCACCTTCGACGTCCCCGTCAGCTACGGGCGACTCGACCAATGGACTGCCACCGGAGAGCGCCTGGATGTGCGTCGCATACCCCTCACCGACACCTCACCCATCCCGTCCCAGGCCATCGACGCGGGAGGAGGCACACCCCCGAGATAACCGGCAAGCATCCGTCAGCGACCAGAACCGCGAACCTGAAACCTGAAGGAAGGAGTGAAACAGGCTACCGGCCAAGCGATTTCGAAGGAGGTCTCCCCGTAATGACCAATACCGGCAATGACGACCGTGATCCGTTGTGGCAGCAAGCCCAAGCCGCCGTTACCGCGCACGCCGAGAGATTGCGTGGCTTCACCGAACACGGTCACCTCTATGGGTGGGCCGTGGTGAACGGGCTCGGCGGGCCGGAGCTGTGGCCGCGGGTCAAACACGAACTGCGCGAACAACTCGGCATAGATTTCGACCAGCTCCGCGCCGCGACCCACGCAGCACGTCGCGCCGCCATCGCCCACGCCGACAAGGGACCGCATCTGCGGTTGTGGGCAGCCGGTGACAACGCCCGGCAGAGCTTCGCGGTATGCGGGCCACGCGGGGTGCTCTGGTACAACAACCTGACCCTCGATGACTGGTGGTACCGGGGCGACCAAGCCACCGCCGAGTTGTCGGCGGCCCACCGAGCGATCTGGATCGCCGGACGCGCCCGCACGCTGGCCCGAGTCGGCGCCGCGCGCCTGACTCTGCACCTCACCGCCCCCGGAATTCACACCGATCTCCTCGCCGGGACCACGGAACGAGCACGACTCGCCCTTGTCGTGGAACCCGTTGCCGCGGACAGTAACCCGGCAATCGAATGGTGCCGTAAGCCGGGGCGGCGGGCGTGCACTGACCTTCCGGAATTCATCGACACAGCCGAAGAACCCAGCGACGCAACGACATCGACGCGACAGTGCGAGACGGCCAAGCCCGCCAAGAATGCGAGTCGATCGGCCGCAGGAGTGAGCCGCCCGAGGTCGGCTGCTGACGCGAAGGACGGTGCGCGGTGAACGATCACGACGAACTCGACCGAAGTCGTTCCGAGATGGACCAGCCCGAAAGTCAAGCTGCGGAAACGAGGATGTCGGCGGTCGCAATCACCGAAACCTGGGCTCGGGAAGTGCGGGGGCTCCGGATTCAGGACGAGCGTGCCCGAGAGCGGATCGACCGGCGAGCCGAGCGGGCGATCCGGCTGGCCGAGGGCGCTGATCAGCATTTGCATGGCCTGTGGCGGGTGATCGACCAGGCCAAAGCATCCGGGCTCGCCGCGGCATGGGACGCGGAACAGATCTCTCGGGTCGAGCAGGAGGAGGCTGTCGCCACCTGGGCGTGGGCGCAGGCCAACGTGGGCCAGAATCCCGCCCTCGCTGGGGATATGGACATCGTTCTGCTGACCGAGGTCGGCATCGACCCGGAACCCTTGAAGATTCGATTGGCCGAATCCGAAGGGGCCCTTGCTTCCACGATCGACGCCGCCGAGCACACGGTGCTCGACGATGACGCATTGATCGACGAACTGATCCGGGCCGCGCACCCCTCCACCGAATCCGTTCACTCCGGCACGCCGCAATCCGTTCGGCAACCGTTCGAGCCCGGCGAACAGCTGAACCACGAGCTGACCGCACCCGACATCGAGCCGGGCGAGGCATGAAGGGAGGTTGGCGATGAACGATCACGATGAACTCGACCAGATTCGCCGCGAGGTAAGCCAGCTCGGCACTCGAATGCGCGATGCCGGAATGTTGGTCGCCGCGCTGGCCGAAGCTCATGCGCGTGAGACAGAACGAGCCCATGGTCAGGCCGAGCGTGCGCGGGACCGGGCCGAGCAGCGCGCCGAGCGCGCGATGCGGCTGGCCGAACGCGCCCAGCGACGTTTGCACGCGCAGTGGCGCGCCGCAGATCGCGCCGCGACAGCGGATCTGGCGATCGAGCTGGAAGCCGCCCGCACGACGCGCGCCGAGCAGGAACAGCTCGTGGGCCAATGGGCTTGGGCACAGGCTCACGCCGACGAAAACCCCGAAGCAGCACGCGGATTCGATGCCCGGCTCCTCGCCGAGACCGGCATCGACCCGGCCGCGCTGCGTAACCCCTTCGCCGCCACCGATCCGGCGTCGGAGCGTACCCAGCCGTTCACGCCGGTCGATCTCGCCGACGCGAGCGGAACCGCTACCCCGCGAGGACACCATGCCGACACCACACCGCGAGCCGAACGGACCGAGGTTGGGCCGGAGCTCGATGACACCGAGCCGACGGTGCTCGACGTTGAGGCGCTGATCCAGGGCCTCATCCAAGCCGCGCACCCCAACCGCTCGGCCAGTCCCGTTGCCTCGCAATCGGATTCGTCGACGGTTGAGATGGGCGGCGATCCGGTTCAGGAGCTGACCGGTGATGTCGGACTGGGCGCGTAGCGGAGGGAGGCGAAACCTGTGATGAACGACCATGATTCGCGTGAGGGCCTCGATGATTCCGTTCGCGTCGCCCTGGCGGTAGCAGTCGTGGCCGCGGCGATCGGAATCGCGTACGGGGCTTGGCTGTTGGGTGACCGGTTGGCCGGGATCGACCAGCAGATCCCGCCCAACCCGATCGCCGCCGCCGGTCAGCTGGCGCTCGGCGAGCTGCGCTGGCCGGTGCACGCCTCGGTGCTCACCGTGCTCGGCGAGGCAGCGCTCATGGCTGGTATCGGTGAGGCGGCCAAGCTGCGTGGGCGCTGGACCCGAGCCCCACGTGCTCGATTGGACGCGCAGGCACGGTTGATGACACCGCCGCGGTACCTCGGTGAAGTCACCGGTGCCGCTGCCCGAGACCGGGCGCAGCGGCTGCGGCCTGGCACGACGATCACCGCTGGCACTGATGTGGGAATCGAGTTGGGCCGCACCGTGCGCGGCGACGTTCGGGTGTTGATGGGTTGGGAGGACGTCGGGGTCTGCTTCGCCGGACCCCGCACCGGGAAAACCGCGTGCCTGGCGATCCCGGCGCTGTGCGCCGCGCCGGGGCCGGCGATCGCCACGTCGAACAAGCGGGATTTGCGGGACCACTGCCGCGGTGTCCGCGAGCGGGTCGGCCGGATCTGGGAATCGGATCTGCAAGGCATCACCGGTGTCCCGCACCAGGATTGGTGGTGGAATCCCCTCGCCCAGGTATGTGGTCTCGGTGACGCCCGGACGCTGGCCGGGTATTTCGTCTCGGCCGCGACCGAGGACAACGCCCGCGTCGACGCCTACTTCTCCGGTGGGTCTGCCGAGCTGCTCGCCCTGTATCTGTGGGCAGCGGCATCCGGCGGCGGTGACCTCATCCACGTCCTGGCATGGTTGTCCGACGCCGACGACACCACCGCCCACCGGCAACTCGTCACAGCCAGGGACAGCTTCGCGGCCACGAAACTCGCCACCGCACAAGCACTGAACCCACGCCAGCGCGACGGCCTCTACGACATGGCCCGACGTAACCTCAACGTCTTCACCGACCCCACGGCCGCCGCGACGGTCGTCCCACCAACGCGCAGGGTTTTCAGTGGCGACTCCACCGAACTCGCCGACTGGTCCGTCCCCGCCAACCGGCATCTGCCCGAATTCGATCCCCGTGCCTTCGTTTGTTCGACCGACACCCTGTTCGCGCTGTCGATGGAAGGCCCCGCCTCGGCCACCGGGCTCACCACCGCGCTGGTCGGCCGCGTCCTCGACGAAGCGCTGGCGCTGGCACGCACCCGGCCGGGTGGACGGTTGCCGACCCCGATGGTCGCGATCCTCGACGAGGCCGCCAACGTCTGCCGATTGCGGGAGCTGCCGAAGCTGTACTCGCACTTGGGTTCTCAAGGCGTGGTCGTACTGACGTTCCTGCAATCCCCGGCACAGGGCGCGGAGGTGTGGAGTCCCGAATCGCTCAAGCAACTGTCCGAGCAGTCCAACGTCCACTACTACGGCGGCGGCATCCGCGACCGCGCCTACCTCGCCGACTTATCCGCCCTCGCTGACGACTACGACGTCTGCCACTGGTCGCGATCCCGAGGGCGCGGCGGTTCGTCGGTGTCGCAATCGTGGACGCGTGAGCCGATCCTGTCGATCGCGGCGCTGGCCGCGCTACCCAAGGACCGCGCCGTCATCTGGACTTCTGGCAATCCGCCCGTACTCGTCCGTAAAACCCACTGGGACACAACCCTATTCGCCGACGCGATCCGAGAGTCGTTACGCCGCTACGGCCCCGATGACGACCACCCGACGGCGAAGGCGGCGTGATGAGCCAACCCAGCACCGCCCCGGGCGGCAATGCGGCACCGAAACCGTACTTTCGCGGCGTCGGTGAATTCGTCGAACGCTGGCTGCTGCCCACCCAGACCGGCAAGCTTGCAGCTTCCGGCGGCAGCGGCGGCCGGGTCTGGTGCGCTGAATGGTGGCAGCACCCCCAGGTCGCGGTCCGGCTCACCGCCCTGTGGCGCGCGTGGGAAGCCGCCCGCGCCAGCAACGCCGCCGACGCCATGAGCGCCTGGTGGCTCCACCACGCCGACCCCCACCTGCGCGTGCTCTGCGACGGCGACACCGGACCCATGTACCGGTGCGCCACCCGCCACCACGACCTCGAGCCCTACCCCTGCACATCCGTCCCACCCGGCTGGTTCGACGACACCACCGAACCCGACCAATAGACCCGCACCCGTCCGCCAGGAGAGGCAGCCCGGTTGACCTGACTTCCACCCAGCAGAGAGTAGTCGAAAATGAAAACCAATAAGAATAATTTCGGCGAGGGACAACCCACGCTGTTCGACTCCGTGCCACCATCACAGCTAGCAATCGAGGAGGACTCGCATGTCGCAGCAGATACGGGAGATCGTCGAACAGACCTGGCACAACCACATCGGCCTGCCGCCGGAATGGACCCCCACGCAGACGGAGGAGTTCCTGGCTCGGGAGACGGCAGCGATCTGCTCGGAGATCGACCGACGAACAACCAGCGCACAACCGCAGGCGATACAGCGCTGGAAGGCCGAGCACGGACAGGAACCGGACTACCTGACGACGGTGGGGCTGCTCAACAACACCCGGCAGTCGATCACCGAGCAAGTGCTGACCGAAGCGCTTTACGAGAAGATCCCGCCGGAACCGCAGGACGTACTCGAAACTCCCGACGCGCCAACGGATCTGGACGAACAGGTGGACGCAGCGCAGCGGTGGCGGGATCCGATGGCGCGGACACCGGATCCGGATCCGGATCTCGACGAACTCGCCGATCGGCTTCTTCCGCACCGGTCGACGCTGGTGCGGGTGATGGCCGCGCACCTGCTACAGGTGATGCGGGAGGACGGGCAACCGCTGCCGACCGGGCCCGACGACCCGGCAGTAGCACCGTTTACGAACCGGCTCGAGCAGGGGATGCAGGCGGACGGCCAACCACTCGACGGCCCCGGCGCACTCGCCACGCCGTAGACCCAGACCAACTATCGCTGTTCGACGCATCCGGCGCGTGCCCGATCGACCCGGCGACCGCCAATCCGGGCAGCGCGCCCCTGCCCGCCACACCAGCCGAGACCACTGCATCAACCAGCAGCGGCCCCGCAGCCGGGGCCGCAGAGTGGTGGCAGGAAACGGATTTCGTCGAGATCGGGCGTCTGGCCTACCGGGCTGGAGTCAAGTACCCGACGCCCGAGGCAGCCCCGCAGGTTGCCGCCGCGCTCACCGGGCTCCGGTTGGGCGACCCGCGATCGATGCCGATCCTCGACGCCTATATCCGCGGCTGGAAGCAGGCTTTCAACGACACCGCCAGCGCGAGCAACGCTGCCGATGTAAGCCCGACCTCGACGAGTGAAACCTCGGCGACCATCAGCACCGCCCACCCTGCCGATAGCACCGTTCATATGGGACCGGGGCCGGATTCGGTTGCCGAGCGCACATCCCGACCGCGCCCTTCGTCCACAACACCGACTGATCAGCCACCTGCCGAGCTCGCGACGCCCGGCATATCTCCAGTGCTCGCCTCTACCGACGCGGTCGAACCTGCATCGACCGGCACAAACGTCCGGAAGCCCTCCACCGAGGAAACTGTGCCGGACACTGCTCGGAGCGAGACCACACCGGAGGCGGCCAGTACTGCGGTCGCTGTAGCGGCGGAGGCAGATGATGCGGGATTGCCGGACCCGGTCGACTTCTCGCCAGGAACCCGGTTATGGGTGCCCGCGGACCCAACAGAGCGGGCGCAAGCCAATATTCGCGTCATCGGAACCCTCCGACTACTCGACTCGCAGGACCGATACGCGACGCCGGAGGAACAAGAGACGATCGCGGCATGGTCGTCGTGGGGCACACTACCGGGCATCTTCGCCGACGACCCGGAATTGGCCGCCGAACGCGCCCACTTGTCGCAACTGCTGGATCCGGTGGAGTGGGCGCAAGCCCGCGCTACGACATTGAACGCGCACTACACCGATCCGGCTGTCTCACAGGCGATCTGGGATGCCCTGGTCAGGGCCGGGTTCTCCGGCGGCCGGGTACTCGAACCAGGTTGCGGCGCAGGTATTTTCATCGGTCAGGCTGCGGAGACGGCGGTGATGGTGGGCGTCGAGTCCGATCCGATCACCGCGCGGGTGGCAGCAGCGTTGTATCCCTCGGCGCAGATCCGCTGCGAAGGATTCGAAGACACCCACGTAGAGGCCGCAGCGTTCACAGCGGTGGTGGGCAATGTGCCGTTCGGGAAGACCCGGCTGTATGACCCGATCCACAATGCCGCCAACCATTCCATCCACAACCACTTCCTGATCAAATCCCTCGACTTGGTCGGCGCAGGCGGCTACGTCGCGCTGTTGACATCTCATTTCACCAGCGAATCCACCGACACGACGGCACGTGAGCAAATGGCAGCCCGCGCTGACTTGATCGGCGCATTGCGGTTGCCCGCCAAGGCATTTCAACGAGTTGCCGGAACCGGCGTCGTTCAAGATCTGGTCATCTGGCGAGTTCGGGAGCCCGGTCACGAACCAACTGTCGACACCCGCCTGTACCTGCAATCGGGCATGACTACGGTGCGTGATCAGCAGGGGTACCGGCGGGAGGTCGAACTAAACAAGTACTTCCTCGCCCACCCAGACCACATTCTCGGCGAATTGTGCTGGCGTAAGCGGCAATACAACCGCGATGCGCTCGATGTCGAAGGCCGCACAGGTGAGAAGCTGGCCACCCTGATCGCCGGACGGTTGACCCGGATCGTCGACAACGCATTGGATGCCGGGCTCGGGCTGACCGCGACCGCGGAGTCCACCGCCATCGCCAACCCGGACTCCTACGGTCCCGGCCTGGTGAAACCCGTTGAGCAGACCACCGACATCGCGGTCCACACCCTGCGTTGGAACCCCGGCCTGGGCCGCATCGAGGTCTACACCGGCACCGAGTGGACCCAAGCCGCGGTGCGCGGCAAGCGCCGGATCGCTGAATGGCGCGAACTCCTCGGCCTGCGCGACGTGGCCGCAGCGCTCGTAGACGCGCAGCTTCACGGCCACGATCACGCTGAAAGATCGGCGCTGCGTGGCGAATTGAACCGCCGCTACGACCGCTACCTGACCAGCTATGGGTTCATCAACCGCTTCACCTGGATCGACCCACCCGCAGTCACCGAACCCCAGCATCGCCAGCGCCTCGACGTCGCCGTCACCGCCTGGCGGGTCGAGCTGGGTGAGCCTGGCCGGCCGTATCAAGGACCGGTTCCTGACCATGTGCTGGAGCAGCTTTCGGAACAGGCGTGGGAGCCGGAGCGGGAACCGTTCAAGAAGCAGTCCCATCTCGAGGGGATCCTGCGCAACGATCCGACGATCGCGTTGGTGTTCGCGCTGGAGATCTTCGACGAGGACACCGGCCGTGCCACCAAGGGGCCGCTGTTCACCAGCGACGTCATCGCCACCGCCGCGCCGCCGATCACCCACGCCGCCACCGTGCAGGACGCGGTCGCGGTCAGCCTGGACGAGACCGGCATCATCGACGTGCCGCGGATCGCCCGCCTGTTGGCCGCTAGTGTCGAGGATGCCGAACACCTGTTGGTGGACGAGAAATTGGCGTTCCGGTCCATCGGCGACCCTGACACCTGGATTGGCGCCGCCGCGTACCTGTCCGGGAACGTCCACAAGAAGCTGAGCGCCGCCCGCACACGGGCGGAAGCCGATGCTCGCTACCGCGCGAACGTCGAAGCGCTGTCCGCGGTGCTGCCCGAGCGGCGCACCGATGTCGATATCCGGCTCGGCGCGGTATGGGTACCGCCCGCCGACTACGTCCAGTTCATTCGCGACACCTTCACCATCCCGGCCGGGCATCGGGTGCTGGTCGAACGGGTCGCCGGGGAATGGGTCATCGACGTCGGCGACTACGACGACTGGTCCGCCGATATCGAAAAATGGGGGCTGGCGCCGAAGATCTACCCGAACCAGGACGGCGGATTCAACTTCGAAGACCCCCACGCCGATGAACTCGGTGTCGCCTATTCCGGCGTGGCGGGCAAGGACTTCGATCACATCGCGCTGCTGACCGCGTTGTGTAACTCCAGACCGATCCAGATCAACAAATCCAAGCAGTACCTGGAGAAGGCCGGTGGGGACCGGCTGCACTCCCGCGCCACCCGCGCTGCCCAAGCCAAGGCCCGCCGGTTGGCGACCGAGTTCGAAATGTGGGCGCTGCAAAGCGATCCGGCACGCCGGGAACGGTTGATCGACCACTACAACGAGCTGTTCAACACCATCGTCGCCCCCGAATTCGACGGCTCACACCTGCGGCTGCCCGGACTCGGCGTGCACTACGCCCCGTACGACTATCAGCGAAATGCGGTGGCGCGCATCATCTCCGAACCCACCGTCCTGCTCGACCACGTCGTGGGTGCAGGCAAAACCGGCACCATGATCATGGGCGCGATGGAACTACGGCGCCTCGGACTCGCGCGCCAGCCCTGGATCGTGGTGCCGAACCATTTGATCGCCCAGATCACCCGCGAAGCCGCGCAATGGTATCCGGGCGCGAAAATCCTGGCCGGGACCGCGGGCACCGATCGCGAGGCGCGGCAACGGTTGATCGCGCAATCCGCCGCCCAGGACTTCGACGTGGTGATCGTGCCGATGTCGGCGTTCAAGCTCATGCCGGTCTCCGCGCAAACCCGCACCGCCTACTACCAGGCCCAGATCGACGAACTCACCGACGCCCTGGGCGAATTGGCCAGCAAGCAAGCGGTCAAGATTCTGGAGCTGCGGTTGAAGACCGCCACCAACCAGCTCAAGCGGCTGCTCGCGGAAATCAAGTCCGACAAGGGCATTGGCTTTGAGGCATCGGGTTGTGACTATTTGTTCGTCGACGAGGCGCACTGGGCCAAGAACCTGCTGCGGATCTCCAACATCGACGAATTGGCTTGCGCTCCGGGCAGTCAGCAAGCCCAAGACCTGCTGCTGAAGCTGGAATACCTACGCGGCAAACGGCAACGCGAAGCCAAGGCCGCAGGCATCCCCGAAGACGCCTACATCGAACGCGTCGCGACCTTCTCCACCGGCACACCGCTCTCGAACAGCCTGTCGGAGCTATGGGTGATGAACCGCTACCTGCGCCCGGACATCCTTCATGATGCCGGGGTCGAACACCTCGATTCCTGGGGTGCGGCGTTCACCGCCACCCGCGAAACCATCGAACTCAACTCCTCCGGCTCCCGCTTCCAACCACGCACCCGCGTCGCCGAATTCGTCAACGTCGGCGACCTCATCGGCATGACCAGCGCGTTCACCGACTCCATCGGCCGCGACAAAATCCCGGCCACCCTCCCCGAACTCCGCGACGGCCAACGCACCGTGATCTCTTTCGAACCACCCCAAGAGGTTCAGGACTTCATCACCGACCTCGGCTACCGCGCCGACACCATCGATCCACGCCGCCCCGATCTGGACAACTGCCTCAAGATCGCCACCGACGGCCGCAACGTCACCCTCGACCCCCGCGCCGCCCACCTACGCGCTCCCAACCCCACCGAACCCGGGTGCCTGCGTTCGGCAGTGGTCTCCGAGCGAATTCTCGCCATCCATGCGGCGACCAAGGACACCATCTACCTCGACCCCGACACCGACGAACCCTCACCAACACCGGGCGCACTCCAGATCGTGTTCTGCGACCGCGCCACCCCCAAACCCGATCACGCCACCTGGAGCATCTACGACGCCATCAAAGCCGATCTCATCGCTGGTGGCATCCGCGCCGAACAGATCGCGTTCATCCACGACTACCCGAGCCCCGCGGCCAAGACCCAACTATTTACTGACTGCCGCAACGGCAAGATCGCGGTCCTTCTCGGCTCGACAGAGAAGATGGGCACCGGGGCGAACATCCAAAGCCGCTGTGCTGCTTTGCATCACGTAGACGTGCCGTGGCGGCCCGCTGATCTCGAACAGCGCGAAGGCCGAATCCTGCGCCAAGGCAACCAGAATCAGGTGATCGACATCTTTTGCTACGTCGCGGAGAAGACCTTCGACATCTACATGTGGCAAACCGTCGAACGCAAAGCCCACTTCATCGAGCAGTACCGGCACGCCGACCGCACCGCCCGCCGCGTCGCCGACCTCGGCACCGACGACCTCGCCGAAAACGCCGCCATGATCAAAGCCGTCGCCACCGGCGACCACCGCCACGTCCACCGCATCGAACTCGAACAAGCCATCGCTGAACTGCACACCGAGCAAGACGCCTACTTCGCCACCACCCGCAGCCACGAACGCGAACTCACCGCCCTACAAGCGGCCATCCCCGCCCACGAAACCGCAATCACCGCACTCGAAAACATCGTCGGCATACTCGAACACCAAGACCACACCAATCAGAAGCCACCCGTCGTCATCGACGGCGAGCACTACACCAAGCGGCCCGACGCCTCGACTGCTCTACTCGCCGCACTCCGCGACGCCGCCGGTCGACTGCGCAACCGATCTGCCGACCAGCACCTGGGTATCGGGTCGCTACGCGGCGTAGAGATCGAGGTGCGCTACAACACCGCCGACTCATTGCTCTACCTCAAGCCCGTCGGGCTGCCGGTCCTGAAAACCATTGCCCACGAAGAGCTTTACCTCGACGCCACAAAAGCCGCGGCCATGACACCCGCCGAACATGATGCCGCCCAAACGCGGCTGGCCGCCGGAATCATGACCCGCACCGAAAACCTCATCAACGACCTCCCCAGGGCACTGGACAACCGGCGCTGGGACCGCGACCGCGACCACGCACGCCTCCACCAACTCCAAACCGAACCCGCACCAGAATTCACCCGGTTGGACGAACTGAAGACACTCCATACCGAACTCGACAACCTCGAACGCGACCTACGCAACGACGCCACCAGCCCCGAAGCGGTCGCTCGGCGCCGCGCCCTCGATGAGCGATTGGCCGCCAGGAGCCGCCGCTCCGGCTGGTCCCTGCTGTACAACGCCACTCCCGCGCTTTGCCGACAACTCGGCTACGACAACGCTGACCAAGTCCGCGCACTGATGCGCAAACGCGAGCACGACGCGTACTTGTCCAACCTCGACGGGCAGCAGGCGTACACGCACACCAGCGACGCCGGGCAGTCAAGGGGGCAGAAGATCCGCGAGCTGATCGTCACGGCAACACCCTCGGCCTGCAACGGAATCGCGGTGCCTGGCAACTACCGAACCGATGCTCCACCACCTGCGGTACTCCACACCCTGGCGATCGAAGCAAGCGAACCCGTGCCCGAAATCGAGTAGGCGAGACCTGCGTAGCTGGAAGGAGGCCGGTCATGTCGAAGACAGGAAGGATGAACTATCGGCGAGGAGCGAAGGGAACTCCGCCGAGTATCCGACGTGCAATGGAAGACTGCGTGCGTCGTCCCGAGTCGGAGGTCAACTCCAGACACGAACACGAGTACGCCACCCATGAACCTGCCCGGCATCCTCGGCAGCGACGGGGTGACGTATGACGACCGAAACGGGCGTACCCTCCCCGACGACGCAGCCGCTGCCAGTCCCAGACGTTGGCCACGCTGGCGCATCGCCAGTGTCGATATACATCGCATCCACCGCCATCGATGACCGAGGACGGCTCGCTAACCGTCCACTGATGCGGTTCCTTCAGTGGGAGCCTCGCCAACAGGTGCATCTGGACCTCATCGACAACGTGATCGTTGTTTTCGGTGCCGACGCAGCTCAGTGCCGCTCGGTAATCCTCGATGCGCGTTGCTACTTGCGGTTGCCTGCCGAGATCCGTTCGTATGCACGGCTATACGCTGGCGATCGTCTGCTGATCGTCGCCGATCGCACGCACAACTTGCTGGCCGCGTATTCACCGTTCGTCCTCAGTGACCTTCTCCGGTCGGCAGCTCCCCGCATCTGGGCGATGTCATCATGACCGGCACCGAAATCGAAGCAGCGAAACTGCTGTTGGCCCGTCTGGGCGTACGTCCGGAAGATCTGCTGGCGTCGGCGGCTTCCAACGCAACGGTGCCGACATTCGACGAGTACATCCCTCGGCTCGAATCCGCCGTGCCAGCAGGGACATTGCGAGCCTACGGGCCATATTGGCGGCGCATCCGAGAGTCTTGGCACGACCGCCCCATCGACGAGCCGACAGCCACGGAGATTCGACAGCTGATAGAGCACACCAAACGGAGCGCAGTTATCCGTCGGAATGCCTGCGGCGGACGCTCCGCCGCAGAGCATATGGTCGCGGCTTTACGCTGCCTCTACCGGCATGCCCAACACGACGGATACATTGCGCGAGCTGCTCACCCGGCTAGCGAGATCGCCAAGCCACGTCGCTTGGCCAGCTCCCGCCACGCCCTGCCGGACCACCTCCTGGCCGATATCAACCACGTCGCTGCCACTACAGGAAACGACCCAGACCTCGACGCGCTCATCGTCCGCCTGCACATCGAGACCGCCTGCCGCCGCGGCGGTGCGCTGGCGCTTCGGCCTGACGACCTCGACACCGAACAATGCCTTATCCGGCTCCGCGAGAAAGGCGGCACGGTCCGTTGGCAACCTGTGACGCCGACGCTGATGGGGGCCTTGGTAAAGCACTGCGAGCGCGGCGCTGAACCCGGTGAACAGCTCCTTCGATATCGCAACGGCCAACCGATCACCGGCCGCCGATACGATTATCTGTGGAACCGGATCGGTCGGCACCTCCCGTGGGTCGCAACCCAGCAGGTAACCGCACACTGGTTGCGGCACACCACCCTGACCTGGGTTGAGCGTCATTGCGGCTACGCTGTCGCTCGTGCTTTTGCTGGCCACGCGGAACCGTCGGGCAACGCTGGGGCGACGCTCACGTACATCCGAGCGTCCATGTTCGAAGTTGCCTATGCCTTGTCGGCTATGACCGGAGAGGCTCATCCGTTGACCACGACATAGCGGGCCTGATCGATCCTGTGTCTCCGGGATAATCTGACAGACGACCCCGGAGGTCGTAGACCTGCTATCTTCGAATGCTTTCACCGACCGACGTGCAGAATGGAGTCTTGGCGTGGCCCAGCTGGAAGCGTCGGAGCAGTTGGACTTGCTGTCGAGTGGCGCCCAAGAGCTCACGCTGAGTGAGCTGGAAGCGCATTTGCTAGGCGCAGCCCACCTTCTTCGAGGCCTCGTCGATCAAGCGGACTTCAAGAGCTACATCTTCCCGCTGCTCTTCTACAAGCGGCTGTCCGATGTCTATAGTGAGGAATTCGATGACGCGCTCGCCCATTCCGGCGGTGACCGTGACTTCGCGGCAAAGACTGATCAGCACCGTTTCGTCGTTCCGGAGGGTCATCACTGGAAGGATGTTGTAGCGGCACCTGACGAGAAGCTCGGCCGCGTGCTCGTTAATGCGCTCCGTGCGATCGAGAAAGCTAATCCAGATACGCTCGATGGAATCTTCGGTGACACGCCGTGGACTAACCGTGACAGAGTTCCGCCCCACGTGCTACGAGCGCTCCTGAATCATTTCTCCGCACGTTTCCTCGGCGATGCCTATGCAAACGCGGATCTTCTTGGCCAAGCGTACGAGTACCTGATCAAGAAGTTTGCGGATCTGTCCAACAAGAAGGCTGGCGAGTTCTATACCCCACGCGCCGTGGTCGAGTTACTGGTGAACATCCTCGCCCCAGAGCCAGGTGAGGACGTGTATGACCCCGCGTGTGGTACCGGAGGGATGCTGATCGAGGTCACCAATCACTTCGCTCGAAAAGGTGTTGCTCGTCAGCTGTTGTGGGGCAAGCTCTTCGGCCAGGAGAAGAACCTCACGACCTCGGGTATCGCCCGCATGAACCTCATCCTGCATGGCGTGGAGGATTTCCGAATAGAACGCGGAGACACCTTGCGCGACCCCAAGTTCTTCGATCCGTATGGCGGGTTGCGGACTTTCGATTGCGTGATCGCGAACCCGCCGTTCTCACTAGCTGCCTGGGGGGAGAAGGAGTGGGCCAGGGATCCCTATGGCCGTGGGAAGACCGGCGTTCCGCCGCGCGGCACGGCCGACTGGGCTTGGATCCAGCACATGCTTGCCTCGATGCGGTCCGAAACCGGAAGAGCGGTTGTCGTACTTCCACAGGGCGTTCTCTTCCGGGACGGCGTCCAAGCCAGTATCCGCAGGCAGATCATCAAGTCGGATCTGATCGAGGCCATCATTGGACTGGGGGAGCGTCTCTTCTATGGTGCGCCGCTGGCTGCCTGTGTGCTCGTGCTGCGCGCCAAAAAGCCGAAGAGCCGACAGCGAAAGATCCTCTTCATCGATGCTTCCGACCAGCTGCGTAAAGGTCGTAACCAGAATGAGCTTGAGGCTGAGCACATCTCCCGCATCTTTGGCTGGTATCGAGCCTTCGCGGATAATGAGGGGCGCAGCCGCCTGGTGGCTCTTCCGGAGATCGAGGCTAACAATAGCAATCTCAATATCGCTCTATATATTGGAAATAATCCGACTGCTGGATTGCCTGCGTTGCACGAAGCTGTCGCCACCTTGGAAAATGCACTGGCTGATGCTGTGGCGGCTGACAACGAACTGCGTGACAAGTTAAAGGAATGGAGGCTCCTCGAATGAGTGACACCGGCGCCGCGTTGGCCGCGCTGCCAGGTATGGAGGCGATTTCGGGGCAGCTAAGTCAGCGGGAACTGGAGAACTACCTGTGGGGAGCGGCTGTCTGTCTTCGGGGCCTGATTGACGCAGGTGATTACAAGCAGTTCATTTTTCCGCTTCTTTTCTTCAAGCGGATTTGCGACGTGCACGATGAAGAACGTGAGCAAGCTCTAGCTACCTACAACGGCGACGCGGAGCTGGCAGCGAAAGAGGAGAACTATCAGTTTCAGATTCCCGACGGTCACCATTGGTCGGACGTGCGCAAAGTCCGTTCGGGGCTCGGCTCGGCGCTCGCCCGGGCAATGAAGGCCATCGAGAAGGCCAACCCGGACCAGCTCTCGGGAGTCTTCGGGGATGCGCAGTGGACGAACACTGAACGGCTCTCGGACGCCACGCTCCGCGACCTGCTGGAACACTTCTCTACCCAGGCGCTCTCGTTGGCTAGGGTTCCCGAGGACGAACTGGGTCAAGGATACGAGTACCTAATCAAGAAGTTTGCAGACGACTCAGGCCACACAGCCCAGGAATTTTATACGAACCGAACACTGGTTCGGTTGATGACACGGATGTTGGAACCACAGCCTGGGGAGACAGTCTATGATCCCACCTGCGGTACCGGCGGCATGCTAGTCACCGCGGCGGCCGAGTTGAAGCGGCAGGGTAAGGACCACCGGCGACTGACCCTCTACGGGCAGGAGTTCAACGTGATGACTTCCTCGATCGCCCGTATGAATCTCTATCTCCACGGTATCGAGAACTTCCGGATTGAGCGCGGAGACACCCTCGCCGAACCCCTGTTTTTCGTAGGTGACCGGCTGCGACGCTTCGATGTGGTGCTCGCAAATCCTCCATATTCTATCAAGCAGTGGAACCGTTCACTCTTCGCAAATGATCCATATCAGCGCAATATCTGGGGTGTACCCCCTCAGGGGAGAGCGGACTATGCGTTCTTTCAACACATCGCTGCTTCGCTGGATCCTGAAACGGGTCGATGTGCCATCCTTTTCCCGCACGGAGTGCTCTTTCGGGAGGATGAGCTTGCCATGCGTAAGAATCTGATCGAGTCCGATCTCTTGGAGTGTGTACTAGGACTCGGTCCAGGGCTCTTTTATAACTCGCCAATGGAGGCCTGCGTAGTTGTGCTCCGCACTCGGAAGCAGCCCGATCGCAAAGACAAAGTTCTCTTTGTCGATGCGGCAAGTTGGATCGAGCGAATACGTGGGCAGTCCTTCTTAAGTGACGAGCATATCGCAGATATCTCCAAACTGTATGCCGGATTCACTGAAGTGGCAGGGCTCAGTGTAATTCGAGACAAATCCACGTTGCTGGAGGAGGGGGCGATGCTTGCCGCATCTTACCAAGTGGATCGCTTCTCAATTGGTGAGCAAGAAGACTTGGAGGCTCTGAAGAAAAGTCTGGAGGGATGGGATTTGCAGGCCGTAGAACGCCGCATCCATTTGGAGGCAATGATATCGCGCCTCGGTGGCCGTGAAATATGAGCTCAAAAGATGGCTCCTGGAAGACAGTCCGGTTCGGTGACGTTGTACGGAGTGTCAACGACCGAGCAAGTGTGGAATCCTCGTCCACACGGCGTGTGGGACTCGAACATCTTGATCGTTCCTCGCTAATGGTATCGGAATGGGATGAATCTGGGACTGGATCCAGTTTCACTCGTTTTTTCAAGCCAGGGCAAACCCTCTTCGGTAAACGTCGCACCTATCAGCGAAAGTCTGGGTATGTTGAATTTGAAGGCGTATGCTCTGGGGATGTCCTGGTATTTGAAGCTAAGAACAACTATGTAGCGCCCGAGTATCTTCCGTTGATAGTTCGAAGCGAAGAATTCCATCGGCTCACGTTGAAAACGTCAGTAGGGTCTCTGTCTCCACGTACTAATTGGAAGGCGCTAGCGAAGTACGAATTCGCCCTTCCTCCACTGCACGAGCAGCGCCGTATTGCTGACCTCCTGTGGTCATTCGAGCGTGCCGCACAGGCAAAGGCGAATGCGCTAGAGGCTGCACGACAGGCGGAGCTGGCGGCGCTAGCCGAGCTATACGACGTGCCCGAGTGGCCCGTGCGCCGAGTGGCTGAGGCTGGTGATGTGCAGCTGGGTATGAAACGTGAGCCCAGTGTGCACAAAGGTGCGGATTTGCGCCCCTACCTTCGTGTTGCAAATGTCGGAGACGATGAACTTTTCCTGGATGATGTCTTGGAGATGAATTTCGCCCCCGCCGCGTTCACCAAGTACGTCCTGAGGCCGAACGATGTGCTGCTAAACGAAGGGCAAAGCCTGGAGTATGTGGGTCGAGCAGCGATGTACCGCGGGGAGATTGAGGGCTGCTGTTTCCAAATGACATTGCTGCGCTTCCGTGCAGGCGATGAAGTGCTTCCGGAATTCGCTCTCGGTTGGTTCCGCCGTTGTCAGCGTTTGGGTGCATTCGCCCGGGTGGCCAAGCGCACCACCTCCATGGCACACCTTCCAGCAGGCCTCCTCTCGGCTCAACCGATCCCCGTTCCTCCACTGTCTGTCCAGCAACGGGTCGTGGAGCAGCTCGAAGCCGCCCGCGAATTGCGTACTACTGTCGCCGCGGATCTTGCGCAGACGCGTAGTCTGATGCAACGCACCTTGAACGTGCTGCTACAGGGCTCCCAACCTGTTGGTGGACCCACCGATGGGCTTCGATCGTTGGGTGTAGCGGGACGAAACATGGAATGACAACGGCTGAAGGTGAGCGAGGGGCGGGGATGTTCAGGGAGCAGGATACGGTCCAGGCGTTCGTCACCGACCGGCTCTCCGCTCTTCCGCAGCTCAGCTGGGTCCGGCTGGACGCTGAACCGGACCGAGCAGAACAGGACGTGCTCGTCGAGTCCGAGCTGCGCAGGGCTCTGATCCGACTCAACCCAGCCATCTCTGCAGATCCCGAGCTAGCCGACGAGGTTCTCTACCAGCTCACCGCCCTCATTCGGTCAGCGCGTGGCGAAGGAGTTGTCAAGGCCAACGAGGACTTCCGTTCTTGGCTGCTCGGTGAGAAGTCGATGCCCTTCGGGCCAGAACATGAGCATGTCGCCGTGCAGTTGGTCGACTTCGACGACATGACTCGGAATAGCTACCACCTCGAGACGGAAGTCGTCTTCTGCCGTGGTGCGACCCGCCGCCGCTTCGACCACGTGCTGTGGGTGAACGGGATTCCCGTGGTCGTAGGTGAATCAAAATCCGCAACGCGCGCAGGTACGACCTGGGCCGATGGAGCCCTCCAGCTCGACGGCTACCAGGCGGAGGTGCCGGAGTTCTTTGTTCCCAATGCCCTGTGTTTCGCCACCGACGGACGCGATCTGCGTTATGGCAGCCTTCGGCTGCCTCTTCACCTGTGGAGTCCATGGTGGTCTCCAGGAATGCGGGAGCAGCATCCTGACCCCGGCCCCGGGTACCTTCGCCAAGCCGTGGATGGTCTGCTGAACCCGTCGACCGTTATGGACGTCATCCGGAACTTTACGGTCTATAGCACGGACGACCAGCACCGAAAAATCAAGAACATCTGCCGCTATCAACAATACGAGGCCGGCCGGAGGATGGCCGACCGGGCCGCCGCAGCGGCCCACGACCCGAACGCACCGCGGCAAGGACTGGTCTGGCACTTCCAAGGCTCCGGTAAGTCTCTTTTGATGGTGTTCACGGCTCAGGCGCTGCGCACCGACCCGCGCACCGGCGCTCCCACTGTGTTGATCGTGGTCGATCGGCTAGATCTCGATACGCAGATCACTTCCACGTTCGAGGCTTCGGATATTCCGAACGTGGTCACAGCGGATTCCGGGGACGATCTCGGGGTGATGCTCGCAACTGGCCAGCGAAAGATCATCGTCACCACCATTCATAAGTTCAAGGATCAGAACGGAATTCTGTCGACCCGCCGTGACATCGTCTGCCTCGTCGACGAGGCCCACCGTACTCAGGACAAAGACCTGGGTCAGCGGATGCGTGAGGCCCTGCCCGGTGCGGTCTTCTTCGGTCTGACCGGCACGCCCATCAACCGAACCGACGTCAACACCTTCCGGACATTCGGCTATGAGAAGGACCCGGGTCGCTACCTCTCGCGGTACACCCAGGCTGACTCACTGCGCGACGGGACAACGCTTCCACTGCACTTCGAGCCACGCGATGCGCGCTTTCGGATCGAAGGCGAGATCATAGACGCCGAGTTCGAGAAGCTCGCCGAGCGACTTACCCCGCGCGAGAAGGCCGCAATGGCCAATCGGGCCGCCAGAATGGGGGCATTGATCAAAGCGCCTGAGCGAATTCGTATGGTCTGCGAAGACATCGCACGTCACTTCCAAGAGAAGGTAGCGCCGGAAGGTTTCAAGGCACAGGTTGTGGTTTTCGACCAAGAGGCTTGTGTTCTTTACAAGGAGCATCTAGACACGTTGCTGGGCCCGGCAGCCAGCGAGGTCGTGATGTCCACTCAGGGGCAGCCGAAGGAGGTAAAGGAGCGCTTCGAGCGAGATATGGCTGAGGAGGCGGCGCTGCTGGACCGGTTCCGTGACCCAGACGATCCACTACAGATCCTTATCGTGACGGCAAAACTCCTCACTGGTTTTGATGCCCCGATAGCGCAGACGATGTACTTGGACAAAGTTATGCGTGACCACACACTGCTCCAGGCGGTTTGCCGGGTTAATCGTCCGTATCGTCGTCCGGGCAGCGAGCAAGTGAAGTCTCATGGCCTGATTGTTGATTATCTCGGTGTCTTCGCCCGCCTAGGTCGGGCGATGCAGTTCGACGAGAAGGCAGTCGAACATGCAGTTACTAATATCGAAGGATTACGTGACCAGTTCCCGGCTGCCCTGCGTGTGTGTCTGGATTTCTTCCCTGGGGTGGATCGCACCGAAGACGGCTATGAAGCTTTGTTTACAGCTCAGGAAAAACTGCCCGATGACGAGACACGAGAGGCGTTCGCTGAGGCGTTCGCCAGGTTGTCTCGGCTGTGGGAGGCGTTGGCCCCTGACCCACAGCTACGCAAGTACGCAGACGATTACCGCTGGCTGGCCAAGGTGCATCACTCTGTGCGGCCCAGCAACGCCACGAGCCCTCTGCTGTGGCGAGTACTCGGTCCCAAGACGCGCGAGTTGGTCAACGCACACATCCATGCGGACCTGCCACCTGAACGTCTTGAAACCCTTGTCCTCGATGCCAATATGGTCGAGTTCCTGCAGCGCGTACCCGACCAGGGAATTCGGAAACTTGAGCCCCAGCTCGAGGACCGGCTCGGTCGGCACCGTGGTGAACCACGTTTCGACTCACTGGCCCAGAAGCTAGAGCGACTGCGTCTTCAGTACGAGGCGGGACAGTTGGTGAGTCGAGTGTATCTATATCAGCTGCTGGATCTCGCAAAACAGACCGTGCAGGCAGAGACCGAGGAGAAGAAGAAGGACCCGCGAGAACAGGGCAAGTACGCTCTCACCCGGCTGTTCGAGTCCTCCCGTTCAGAGGGGACGCCAGTGGCGGTAGCGAAGCTTGTCCAGGAGATCGACAGCATCGTAGACGCAGTGAGGTTCCCAGGGTGGCAGCACACTACGGGCGGTGAGCGCGAAGTGAAGAGGGCGTTGCGCCGCACGTTGGTCCGATACCAGCTGCAACGGGACGAAGAGCTCTTTAAGAAGGCATACGACTACATCCGGCAGTACTACTGAGGTGGCCCAGACCACTATCCGCTGGATGTCAGGCCTCGGCCGTATCGTGCACTCAGGCATGGACTTCGCGCGCCCACCAGGTCTGGACCCGGCTTAGACGCGAGAGGAGGTGAACTTGCATGAACCCGGCTCACGATCTGCGCACGTCGGCGACCCAGCCCACGGTCGCGAATGTGCGCGAAGTACTTGCCCAGCTCCGCGACGGACGGCTGCGCCAACCGTCTGAGCCGTCCAGCAGTGCGGAATGGACGGACCACCGCAAGCATGTACTCCTCGACTCCGTCCTGCGCGGTTGGCCAATCGGCACGCTACTCATCGTGCGCGAAAGGGACGGATCACGAGTCCTGCTGGACGGGCAGCGACGCCTCGCGGCGCTTGAGGAATTCGTACGTGGCGACCTACTGGTCGACGGCAGGCTCGCCCCACCCGCACGCGCATTGCGGGAATCGGATGGAAAGACGTACCACGCTTTGCCACAAGGGCTCCGTACAGCGGTCGATGAGTATCCGCTTGTGCTCCTGGAGCTTGATGAACTGCCTCCCGCCGAGTTGCGACACGCCGTGCTGCGGCTCAACGCTGACACCAGGCTTACTGAAGCCGGTCGCAAGCTCGTCGAATCAGGTTCGTTCGGGGAGCAAGTGCGAGCTCTCGTGGCCACGGCGGCCGATTGGGGGCTGGGGGAAGAGCGCATCGGCTTCGGGAACGTGGGTCAGGCTTACGAGGACGTGATCAGCAGAGTGTTGGTTGCCGTAGAAGCAAACAGCATCTTGGCGGCGGCTGTAGGCAGCGAGCAACTGAATCATCGGCTGTACTCAGGTGATGCAGTGGCTGATCAAACCCGAGATGAGGTGGCTGATGCTCTCAAGGAGCTGATGTCACTGCCTGCACTTGACTTGCCCGCTGTTCGGTTCACCAAACCGACCCTGCTGACCTGGACGCTGGTGATGGTCCGGGCTCGGCGTGCGTTCGGACCCGGTGTCGAACACCATCTGGGGTATCTCCTTGAATGGCTGGAGCCGGAACGCCGAAGGCGGGCCGCTGAGCTCGGGTCGGGAGTGACTCCGCCGCTGAGATCCGCATTTCGTGGGCTTCCGTGCGACGCATTGCTGGAGCGGTTCAATGAGGTGTCCGCTGTGGGTGCCCACAGTCCAGAGGCGACAGTCTTGCGGGATGCAATCGGCTGGCTGTTCCTCGTGGCGACGGGCGGCGCCCCTTCTCGTCGAGCCTCCCCAGTGCCGGACGTATTGCGCATGTATGTGGCACTGACCAATGCAAATGACGCGCCGTTCACGGAAGACAGGATCGACCAAGTTCTGTGGGAGGACGGGGTGCTGAAGTCCTGGGGGGAATGGAGTTGAGTCGGGACGCAGCGGATTACGAGGTGCTCCGCCAAGCCCAGATCAGGGATCAGTACCGCAAACTGGCCACGGGCCAAGTGCATTCACCGCTGCGTCGGGTCGAGATCGATGGTCACGCGCATCTCGGCTCGATCACCGCTGAAATGGCGCCGGGTGTCACCCTTCTGTGTGGGGTGAGTGGCGCGGGCAAGACTCAATTCCTACGAACGCTTGCACGTCATATGCGACAGCAACCGCCGTTGGACGGCGTGTCTCCTACCGCGGTGGTGAGGTTGACGGGCCAGGCACGGCACCGGAAGAGCGATCGCACAGGGTCGGCTTCAGGCGAGGTGGAACTCGCTGAGGTTAAAGCACCGTGTGTATTCATCGACACCGCACGGGAATGTTTCGATGTGTTGGCTCAGGTCAGCCGAATTCCTACTCACGAACTCGAAAGCGAGCGTGCCGCGGCCGAGAAGGCCCCCCGTAGCCCCTGGTTCGATCGTGCACTGGGCACCATAATGGGGCGTCCGTACGATCTTGCGACTCACCAGGAGTTGGACCGACGCGAACCCGCCACCGGTGAAACATCCACCTGGTTCTACTATGAACTCAGTCGTCACGGCAACACGTATGGGCCCGAACAGATGAGCCTGGGAGAGCTTGCCGCCTGCGTTATTTTGCGTGCCCTGCGTGGAGTGCCGCGCGGCAGTGTGGTACTTCTCGACGAACCCGAGAACTTTCTTTCTCCCCGCGCGCGTCAACGACTGCTCGATATCATCGTCGCACGCGCGGTCGAGATGGAGCTTTCCGTCGTGCTGGCCTCGCACTCGCCGGAGTTCGCCTATCTGCTGCCCAGCACTTCGCTGCGCACATTGGAGCGCGGCATCGGAGCAGTGCCACAAGCGACTATCTCGACGGGTACCATTCCTGCTCAGGTCGGTCGGATGCTCGGTATGGCTCCCCGGACTGAAGCCGTGTTACTGGTCGAGGACCGCTTCGCCCGGCTGATGCTTGAGGAACTGCTCCGCTACTGTCTGCCTGCGCTGGCCCCGCACTTGTGTGTGCAAGATGTGCGAGGCGCTGACACCGTCGTAACCATCGCACGTGCGCTCGGACCGAGCCGACCAGCCGTGTCATTTCTCGGCGTACTGGACGGGGACACACGCTCCGAGCCAGGTCGTCAGGGAGAGTGGCTAGAGTACTTGCCAGGCGATCAGGATCCCGAAGCCATCGTCATGCAGTTCCTTCAGGAACGTACGGGGGCGGCCTCAAGGGAACTCAGCGTCGTGGAGGACACCTTGAAGCACGCCCTGGAAGAGGCAAACGTCTGCAATATCCACGACCAACCTTCCATAGTCAGCGAACATACAGGCGTTGACGAGATACGGTTGATTTCCTTCGCAGTGCGAAAAATTCGCTCGGTACCGAACCTTCGCAAGGACACGGATCGTTTGATGGAACGAATTCGGACACTCGTTGTGGGCCTTTGAGATGAAAACAGGCTGACTCTCAACGGTTCAAAGTCGGCTATCTATTATTTTGTATCTTGACAGCATCGATCGAGTAGGTCATATTCGAACCACTCGAATACGTAATCGTGGCATGGATGCCGTGAGGAGGGGTTCAAGTCCCCCTTCGCCCACCACGTAAGCACGGAAACCTGGCAATCTTGCCGGGTTTTCGTGCTCGAGTGCTTTTTGGCCACCGAATCTCCGGCATGAATGCCGCATTCGTGTGTTCGAGTGTCTACCCGAACACGCGGTGTCGCTGCTTTCAATCTCTGTGTGGGTCTGATGCTTGCCTTCGGCCGACGGCTCAGGTCGAACCCCTGGCGAAGATCGTCGGCCGAAGCGATATGTGCGTAGTGGGTTGCCCAACTGGCTATCTGGAGATATCGCGCTACCGGCTCGCGGCGATACCTCGGTCGGTGCTGGGTGAGGCTGGGAGTAGTTGATGTACGCCTATCGATCCGAGCTCGAAAAATGAACCGCCACAATACTATTGGTGCAGCAAGTCGATGGTCCGACACCGTGGTCATCGAAGCCGGAACGGTGAAACGACAACTTCGTGCCGTTCAGTTCGTCATCCTGCGGATCACTTGTCGCGCACGACCTTTCGGTGAGAGGTGTCCTGCCTCGGGCTGACACGTTGCGGCGCCTGAGGCGGCCAGGGCGGAAGTCCTGGAGCCGTCGATGCGGAAGAACTTCGACGGGTGGGAAATTCGTTAGGGCACCTCCCTTGCGATAACGGACATCGGTGTACGTCACCTCCGATCAGGGGTGATCTCTACGACGCCGGGCAATTGCCCGAATTTGGCTTTGGCATCGAGTGAAACGACGGTTCGGCCGGTCTCGGCCGCGTGGGCCGCGATGATCAGGTCGTGTGCGCCACGTGGGGTGCCCGTGCGGCGTGCGTGGGCGATGAGTTGGGCGTGGTAGGCGGCCGTACGCTTGGTGTAATCCAGTACGTCGATGTCTGCCAAGAGCAGATCCAGTCTGCGCGATCGGGCGGCTGCCCGCTCTTGGGTCTCGGCGAGTTCGATACCTACGCGGAACTCCGCTACGGTCACTGCGGCCACGGCGAGCTCGTCGTCATCGAAGACGGTCCGGTCGATCTTCCCGCGCTCGTAAGCGATCAAGATGCCGGTGTCGAGGATCAGGCTTCGGCCCATGGGTCGCTCATTTCGTCTGAGACAAAGGACAGTCCATCGGTGATGTCGGACTCGTAGTCATTGTCGAACGGCGGTATCTCCGAGTTCTCCAGGGCGAGCCGCAGATCCCGGCCCGTTCGTTTGGGCGCGGGCGCGATCACGGCAACGGTGTGCCCGTGTCGCACGATGGTTATCGTTTCACCGTGCTCGGCGCGGTCGAGCACGGCGGAAAAGTTCCGCGATGCCTCGGCAGCTGTCATCGTACTCATGAATTCAGAATATCTGAATTACGAGGAGAGACGGTACGAAGGGCTAGCGGTGAGCCCGAACTGGCTGCGTCCGCTCGCCCGTGTCCAGCCCGGGTGGCGAGATCCTCGACTAGCTCGTCGAGCACGAGTTCTTCCTCGATGCGAACGCCGTGTCGACGCAGGGTCGGGGCCAGCTCAGTGTCCCAGACCGCGGCCGCCGGGCGTCCGGACAGTGTGCCGCCGGTGGCCCGCGGCAGCGCGTTCAGATAGTCGGCGGTGGTGAATCGCCAAGGCCGCCACGGTATGTGCCGCGTGAGTGAGTTGGCGATGCGGACGCCGCCCCAGTCGAAGTCACCGTGGTAGGCAAAATCCGCGCCGGCTTCGGAGAGCATCTCCAGCAGGTGCCGGGCGGCAGCGGAGGGCTGCCCGGACAAGCAGATCAGCGGCGGGCAAACCGATCCCAATCGGTCGGCGGCGGATGCAACAACGATCGGGTTCTCGCAGATCCGAACCAGCGCTGACCGGACGCCGAGGACCGCCGGTTCGATGCGGGTGAGCTGCCGCAGCGTGAGCACAACGGGTTCGCTCGCGGTGCGCGCCAGCGCCAGGATCTGACCCATGGCCGAGTCAGTTCCGCCGGGCAGGCCCAAGGCCAGCACTGTCGAGGACAATTCGTCGCGGTGCACGCCTACTGCGGCCCATGCTGCCCGCCTTTCCAGCGCCGACCCCGACCCCGCCGGTGCTGACCCGGCCAGGGCTCGGGCAGCCGATATGGCCAGCGTAGCGAGCGGCCGACCGTCATCGAGCGCATGCGCCTTTCCGGTGGCGTCGGCGGCAAGCCTGCCGAGCGCGACGTCTTTGGCGGGCAGTCGATCGACCACTCGCGCCAAGCCGGCGCACAGTTCATGCGCCGCGATTGCGTCGGCGGCGCAGCGGCGCAGCAGGCCGGTACTGTCCAGCCATTCGCGCCAGTCCCGCAACTCGGGTCGGCGCTCGATGAGCTCGTCGAGCGGAGCCTGAGCCAGCACCCATTCCCGGGCCTCGGCGGCCGACCGCTCGGACTGGTTCACCACCACCCCAACCAGCACTCGGACCGCGCCCGCCAGCCCGTCCGGCGCCGCGCCGCTGCCTCGTAGCACGGCGTCCACCTCGTCCAGCGATACCGTCAACGATCCACCGGTACGTCCGCGCCGGCCGAGTAGTCGCTCGACGGCACGGCGTTGTTCCAGGCTCGCTTCGGCCAGGGTGGTGCTACCGGTGACCGGTTCTCCCCGTTCCAGCCTGCGTCGCACCCGATTCACCAGCCACGCCAACTCATCACCGCCGAGTAGCCGCCGCACCCGCTCGGGATCGCCTGTCTCGGCGGAACTCTCGACGCCGCTCAGAACAACCCGCCAGCGGGCTCGGCGTGGGATGGGGCGGATACCGGCAGCCGCGAGATCGGCCGCGTCACAGCGACGCGCTCCCTGCCGTCCCAGCACCACGGCGTGACCAGCACCGCGTCTATCCCGTCCCGGCGTGACAACTGCGCGATGGCCAAGCCGGGAACCTGTGGGTAGCAACCCCATTCGCGCTCACTGGTCATCACGACGTCGAGGTCGAAGGCGGCGAGCAGGCCCAGGCATTTGGCCCGCGAGTCGTCGTCCACACCGGCGAAGGCCTCGTCGAGCGCGACCAGTCGTGGCGCCTGCGGGTTCCCCGCGGAGCTGTAGAACGAGGAGGCCGCGGCGAACAGCGGGACCGAAGTGACGAGCGCCCGTTCGCCACCGGATGCCGGGCCGGCCGCAGGCCGCCACTGACCGTCCTGATATCGCTGGATGCCGAATTCGTGCCAGGACCGGTAATCCAGCGCTCGGGTGAGCTGTTCGGTCCAGCCACCGCCGGTGGTGTCGTCGCTGTGCTCGCGGTTGATTTGCTCCTGCAGAAACGCGCCGACGAGCGCACGGTCCGCGGTGCTCCACGCGTCGGCGGTCTGTCGCAGCAGCCGCTCACGCACCCGTTCCAGCCCTTCCGGCGCCCCGCGCACCGTGCGCCATTGCAGGCGCAGCCGCATACCGGTCGAGGTGGGTCGCGCCTCCAGGTCGGCATTGATAGACCGCACCTGGTCCTCGGCGCCGGAGATCAGTTCCTGCAGCAGCCCGGCCACCTCGTTGACCAGATGGTTCTCCAGGATCTCGCGTTCCTTGGCGGACAGCAGTGTGGCGCGGTGCTCGGTTTCGGCCGTCAGTGCGTCCACCAGACCCGGCACGTCCTGCTGGCGGCCCTGGAACCGCACATCCACCACGATGATGCCGTCTCGGACGGTGAGACCCACCGAATGACCCTGCCGGGAGAGCGTGTCGGTGAGCAGTTTGTGCTCGGCGGAAACCCGCTGCTGTATCAGCTCCCAAGGCCGTTCTCCCGCATCGAGGTCGGCGAGTTCGGCATCGATCGCGCGGGCCAGCGTCACCGCCGGGGTCGGAGCCCAGTCGGCGGTCACATCCGGGACTGTCAGGTCGGGCAGCGCGGTGGCGAGCAGGCCGGTGGCGGCGAAGGCCCGCAGTTCGGCGATTGTCCGCTCCCGGTCGGTCGTCACCTCATCGAGTTGTGCCGACAGCGTTTCGCGCTGCCCTTCGGCACGCCCGCGGTCGCCGACGGCACGTTGCTCGGCGGCCAGCGCGGCGTCGATGCCTTTCTCGCTGGCGGCGATCTCGGTCTCGACCGCGGCCAGCTCACGGAACAGTTCGTCGACGGCTGTGCCGGCGGTCTCGACGAGCGTGCGGTGCCGCTCGGCCGCACCGTCCGCTTCCATGCGGGCTTGCCCGGCCGCGTCAACAGCCTCGTCGCGTCGGTCGGTGGCCAGCTCGCGCTCGTGCTCGGCGTCGCGTACCGCGTCCTGTGCTCGCGCATCGGCGCGGGCCGCCGGCCACAGCCCAGCCAGCGCCACCCGATAGTCACCGAGTGCGGTCCGGACCTCCGCCAACGCCGACCGATCTGCGGGGAGATGCACGTCCTGCGCGAATTCCGTTGCCGCGGACAATACTTCGCGAGCCTGTGTCGCACGGCGAGAGTATTCGGCGGCGGCCTCGGCGTGCTTGTCGTCCAGCAGTTGCCGGGCTCGGTGCTCTGCGGTCACCCGGCTGTGCGCATCCCGCAGGGCGGTATCGGCCGGGTGGCGCCGCTGTTCGGCGAAGATCGCCTCCTGGCGGTCGGCCAGCTCAATGGCCGTGGCGGCCAATGTCTCCAGCCGAGCCTCGACCTGTTGGAGCTCGGCGTTCAGTCGTTCCAGCCGGGCTCGCCGCGCGGTCTCCCGCGCTCCCTCCCCGATATACGCCGCCGCGGCCTTGTGCCAGGAACCCCGCAGCACGCCGATCCGGAAGCTGCCGTCGGTGTCCACCCAGGTGGTGGCGCTGTCGCGCCCGAAACCGATGGCGCCCAACGCCGCGATGACCGCGGGCTCATCCAGCGCCGCGGCCTGCGGGTCGGCGCGATCAATGGCAGGGGTCAGCACGGCCGTGAGCCCGCCATCCGGAGCTGCGGTATCCGGTGCGATCAGTACGTCGTCGGTGGCACCGTCGCGCAGGGTGCCATCCGGATCCAGCCAGGCGTCGAGGATACCCGCGGCCTGCACCGCGGCCTCCAAACCTGCCCGCTGCTCATCGGATACCGTGGCGGTGAAGTCGACGACCTTCCACAGTGGGGCCCCGGGCCGAGTCCGGCGGGCAGCTTCATCCCGGGTAGGCGGCGCGGGCGGCGCATCGTGGCCGCCCTGTTCCAGTCGCGCGATTTCCTCGACCAGTTCGTCGCGCTCGGCTGCGGCGGCCGCGGTCGCCGCCTCCACACCCTGCTGTTCCCGGGCGACCGCGGCGGTGGCCAGTCGCACCGCCTCGGCCACCGCGGTGGCGGCCGGGTTCGGACCGTCGAGCGTGTCGACCCAGGCATCGAGGGCTGCCTGAACCGTGTCGAGGTCCGCGACTCGCACATAGCGCGCGTCACGAAGGTATTCGGTGAACTCGGCCACAAGGGCAGCACCGGCGGCCGTGACGTCTTGCTCGGCCTCCAAGATTCGCTCGACGGCCTGCTGCAGTTCGCCGGTGATCCGATCCATCTCGTCGTGGGCACGTTGTGCGGCCCGGTCCGCGGTGTCCGCGGCGTCCAGCAGCTTCGCCAGCGTGGTCAACGCGGTGTGAGTCGCATCGACAAGCTGGTCGCCTGCTCGTTGCGCCGCCAGGTAAGGCTCGGAATCCGTCGCCAACACCTCGAGGATCTCGGTGTGGCCCGCGGAAAGCCCGGCCGAAGCCGCGGCCCGCGCCGCGCCGTCGGTGGCCCGGCGGTAAGCGTCGGCGTCGGCGTCGGCCATCCCGCGCGCGGATGCGAGCTGACTTTCCCTGCGCTGCAGCGTATTTACGGCATTCGCGAGATCGCGCTCCCGATCGGCCGCCAGCGTGCCGAGCCGCTCGGCGTCCAGCTTCGCCTGGTTCAATGCCTTGGCGTCGCGCATCTCGGGGCTGTCGTGCAAAGCATCGCGCCGCGCGGACAGCGTTGTCCGGTGTTGCCCGGCCGCCTCTCGCTCCGCCACCGCAGCGGCCACCGCGGCCTCAGCCCGAGCAAACGCCGACTGCGCTTCGGCCAGTTCGCTGTTCAGCTTTTCGTAGCGACTGTGCGCCTTGCGCGGCGGTTCGGCGCGCCGCTTCGCCGCGATTCGTGCATACCTGCGGTAGTGGCCCAAGAACGCCTCGCCTGCTGTCTTCGCCTCGGCCAGACCCCGCAGCGCCTCGCGTTCCTCGTCGAGGCCGCGGAACGCCTCGGCTACCGTGGTGATCAGCACCGGATCCAGCGGTGGCAGTGCCTCGGTGAGCGCCCGCGACAGCAGCTTCTCGTCCGGCTTCTTCGACAACTGCGGCTGCCGCAGTTGAATCAGCAGATTGACCAGGGCCTCGTAGCGGTGCTGCCCCAGCCCGAACAGCGCCTCGTCGACGGCGCGGCGATAGTCGGAGGCCGTGTCGTAGACCCCGTTACCGCCGAGTGCGTCCTTGAGCTTCTCCCGGGTCAGCGCCACCTTCGTCGGGCCGACCAGGGACAACTCTCCCACGGCGCCCCGATGGCCGACGCGCTGCTCGGTCACGAAGAACCAGTGCCGGGCGATGCCGCGCCCGGCGACCGCCTTGAGCCCGCAGCCGATGGTCCGGTATTCGGGTGTTCCGTCGGAAGTCAGCCGGCCGAACTCGAGCCATGTGTAACCGAGCCGCTCGGTGTGTGGATGTTTGCCGCCCAGCAGCAGATTCCATTCCATCCGCTTGTTGCGGTCACCGTCAGGTTCCACCCGGTGCGCGGCCAGCTCGCCGTCGAGCAGAAACGGCAGCGTCAACGCCAGCACCTTCGATTTGCCGGTGCCGTTGTTGCCGCGCAGCAGCAGGCGGCCGTCGTGAAAGTGGAACTCCTCGACGTCGTAGTAGAACAGGTCCACGAGCCCGGCCCGCAGTGGCTGCCAGCGCTGCCGGGCCGGTGTGGGAAGGTCGCTCATCGCGGCCGTACCTTTCGTGTCGTGCGGCGTATCCGTGGCTCGCTGCCATCGCGAATCACCGCTTCCTGCACGGAATATCGGGCGATCGCGGGCAGCGCGCGCACAGCTTCCGGCGGCGAGTCCGCAACCAGCCGCAGCGCCCGCAACTTGGTCAGGGCGATCTCGAGCAGTTCGGCGTCCGCGCCGGGCTCGGTCACGCCGCGGCGCCAGTACGAGGTGTGCTCACGCGCGAGTACACGCACGTGGGCACGCAGGGCGTCGATCGAAACCGGCTCACCGACCCGCCCGGACAGATACTCCGCTATCAGCAGTGTGACGTGGCCGTCGGTGCGCTGCTCCGGCATGCGCACGTCGGTCAGGTCGTCGTCGGGATCGACCATCGCGATGCCTTCGGCGCGCATCTCGGCAACCAGACCGGTCGCATCCTCGATGCGGCGGGTGATGGCGACACGCTGATTGATCAGATAGGCCCGCTCGTCGTCGGTCAGGTCGTCGTAATAGAGCACCGGATCGTCCAGCAGCCGACGGGTCAGCTGATGGCGCAGCGTGCGGCGGCGCAAATCCTCTGTGTCGGGCATCGATTCGGTCGACAGTGCCTTCAACCGCTGCTCGAACCCGCCCTCCGTAACCGTTGATGGTCCGCGGCCTGTGGTGAGCAGCGCTGCCAGCACCCGGCGGCGGACGTCGTACAGCACGTCGCCGGTGTCGCTGAGGTAGGAGTCCTCCTCGCCGGCAACCCGCTCCAACGCGCCCCAAGCCAGCAGCAGTCGTACCACGGCCACCAGGTCGGTCCGTTCGTCCCGGCGGCTCAGTGTGAATTCCACACCAGCCGCGGATAATTCCGGTTCGCCAGCGGCAACCAGCACACCCTCCGCCAGACGGCCCAGGGTGATCTGCGTGTCGGCTCGCTCCAGCACGGCGAGCGCCAGGCACAGCAGCACGTAACGTCGACGACCGAAGGGCGCCTTGCCCTTTCCCTCCTGCGCGGGACGCGTGGCGTCGTCAGTGGTGGCGGAGACCTTGAACAGCCGCGCCGATTCGGCATCCACCACGAGCCGCCAACCGGTCTCGGCACCGAACCAATCTCGCAGATGCGCGGCATGCCGGCGGACCAGACGCAGCGCGTCCTCGTCCGCACCGACCGTCAGCAGCGGTTTGGTCAGTAGTGCTCGCATTGCCCGGCGGCGCTGGGTAGCTTCCTCCTGCGGATCCATCAGGCCCCCACCAGTGCGGCACCTACGAGATCGATGATCTCGATGACGTGTTCCGGGCCGCGCAGAACCCCATCCTCGGTGGGAATCTCGACAACCGGCGCGTCGGCAACCGAGGTCAGCCGGATCAGCAGCGTGCCGTCGCTGGTGGTGGTCTCTACCTCGGTGGCGCCGGGCTGCCGCGCCGACAGCGCATCGCCTAGCAGACCCAGGAACAGCCGGAAAACGCGGGTGTCCAGCACATCGACTTGGGACAGCAGGACTGGGCCGCCGGTGGACAGCCTGGCTCGAGCGGCTGTGACCTCCCGCTGTTCGCGGGTGGCATGCTCCTCGAGCATCCGGCGGGCCTCATCGCGGTCGGCGACCCGGGCCGGTTGGCCGCGCCGCTCATAGGTGCCGGTACGCCGCAGTTGCGGGCTGATCTCTACGCCCGGCGCCTCGGCCCACGGGGTGCTGGGCGGTGGCTCCACCTGCTGCCACTGTTGCACCGTCTCCACCGTCACGGTCAGGTGCCGGGCGGGGGTCAGACCGAAGGCGGCGCGCCACAGCCGGTGCGCCGCAGCGTCGTCGGGCGCCTCGGCGAACCACTGGGCCAGCGCTCGGAAATCGGCGGACCGGTCGGAGCGGCCGGAGCGCCGCTCGTTCAGCGTGGCGACAGTGTCGATCAGTTGAGTGATCGCAGTGACCGCCGCCGAGCGCAGCAGGCGGGCCTGCGATGGGTGGCGCGGGTCGGTCGAGACAAACCATTCGCGCAGGCCACGCCACCGGTTGTGCCACATGGTGAGCGTGTCGGAGAGTGCCGCTTCGTATGCGGCCCAGCCCTGGTCCGCGGTATCGGGCAGGTCCGGCATCGCATCTCGGGCCTCGCGTTCCACCGCCAGCCGGAGTAGACGCTCCACCTCATCGGGAGTCAGACCCTCCAGCAGCGCCGCGATTTCCGCGCCCCGGTTGGCGAGGTCGGCGATGAACCGGTTGATGTAGTCGATCAGCCGCTGCTTATAGGCCACGAACGCCTCGACGTCACCGTCGGAGAAGTCGATCACCCGGCGCAGCGAGGCCATGAAGGCCTGGGCATTGTCGGCCAGCCCCGAAAACCGTTCCACCAGACCGAGCAGCAGCAGATGCACCTTGGCCGGGTCGCTATCGGCCACCTCTGCGCGCGCCAGCGCCACCAACGCGCGCAACTGATTCGCGATGTCCTCCAGCGCCACCGACTGCAGCGCACCCCGGCGGCCCAGTGCCGCGTCGTAGACGGCCAGCGCCTCCTCGGCCGCCTGCCCCGCGACAGTTAGCTGGTAAAGATATCGGGCCCGATGGAAGTCGGCCACCGTGGTGACCCGGCCGGTATCCGGATCAGACCGCAGGTTTCCCCACCCGACCAGCTGCTCCAACGCGGCCGACACTGTCTCCGGCGTACTCGGACGACCCAGCTCAGCCGCCACATCCTCCGGCCGCATGTGCACGATGAACCGATCCCGCGCCCGCGCGAAGGTGACCAGCACATCCCGATAGAGTTCCGCGTTGGGGGCGCTCAGATGGGCGAATGGCTGTACGGTCGGTTGGTCGGCATTCACGGGCACCATTGTGCCGAACCGCACCGACCGCCCGACTGTGATCGGTGCGCCAACCTTGCGTACGGAAACACCCCAGATCGGGACGGGGTGCGCCGAGCGACCCGGACCATCCACGTGAGGTTACGAATCGATCCACGTGACCGCTTGACATGATCCATGCGGGCACGCCATATTCGAGCTACTCGAATACACGATCGTGGCACGGTTGCCGTCCGTGAGGTGCTCGAATCCCCCTTCGCTGTTTTCGATCATCGTCATTCTTTGTGGGGGCCAAGCCCCCACGCCCCCGGCCGGGGGCTTGCCCCCGGACCCCCGATTCGGGTGGTCGCCTTGTGTTGTGGTGTTGCGTAGCAAGGTGATTGGTTTTTCGCTTCACTTGCTAGGCAAGCTCTTTGTCTTGTCCGGTGGGCTTCGTCGCCTGGGGCTTCTCATGGGTGTGGATTGGTTGGGGAGTGGGCTAGAGCACAAGTGGGCTCTTTTGTGGGCTTCAGTGCCTTTTGTGGCTTCGGTCTGGCTGGTCGGATTCCCTTCCTTGTAATCACTTTCGCGTCGTAATCACTTTCGCGTCGAAATCTCTTGCTTCGGGGACGAAGCCCGGGAGGGTGGTTCGGCGATGAAGGGGCGTTCGAGGGGTGGCGGTAGGCGACGGTGAAGGGTTGGTCGCCGAGATGGGTTGTGGGGCGGTCTCTTTCGGTGGCGGTGGTTGTGTGGCGCGGATCGGTGAGGGGTCGCCAGGGTATGGCGGCCGTATGGCTGACCGGTGCTCTGGCCGGTTTGCTGTCTCTGGAACGGGTTGTTTTTGCGAGGCGGTTTCCTGACCGGCGAATTCTGCCTAGCAGGGTGGGGTGTAAGGGAGTTCTGGGATGTAGTGGTGCCAGAGGTCGGGGGTTAGGGCGTTTTGGGTGGTGGCGCAGATTCGTTGGGTGGCGGATTGTGGGGTGTCCGTTGACAATTCGATGGTGCGGTCTTGGCCTGTGCTGGCTAGGGTGTGGCCGTCGGGGCTGTAGGCGGCGCTGAGGATGTGGGCGGTGTGGCCTGCGGATAGGGGTTGGCCTTGGGCGGTGGCGTGGGCGGGGTCGGTGGTGTTCCAGAGGCGGATTTTCTGGTCGTTGCCGACGCTGGCGAGCAGATGGCCGTCGGGGCTGAAGCCGATCCAGTGGACGAGGTCGGCGGCTCCGGCGACGGTGGCGAGCGGGGTGGGGTGTGCGGGATTGCCGATGTTCCACAGCTGGATTGTGTTGGGGGCGCTGTCGATTGCCAGTATCGGTGCGGTCGGGCTGAAGGCCACTGCCTCGACGGAATCGTCCTGCCCGCCGGGGATTGTCGCCCGGAGTTGGGGATTGTCCGGGTTTTCGACGTCCCACAGGCGGGCTGTGTGGTCGCGGGCGGTGGTGGCGAGTAGGTGGCTGTCGGGGCTGAAGGCGACTCCCGCGACGGTTGCGGTGTGGTCGGTCGGGAGGGGGCCTCGCGGGCCCGGGCTGGTTGGATTCTGAACATTCCATAGGCGTGCGGTGTGGTCTTTGCTGACGCTGGCCAGTGTGCGTCCGTCGGGGCTGTAGGCGAGTGCGTCGACCACGTCGGTGTGGCCGGTGAGTGGGTGCGGCAGATTCCACAGGCGCACGGTGTGGTCCTCGCTGGCGCTGGCGAGGGTGTTCCCGTCCGGCAGGAAGGCCACCGAGGTGATCATTCCGGTGTGCCCGACGAGGGGCGGACCGAGTGCTGCCGGATGGGTCGGATCCGAGACGTTCCAGAGCCGGATGACGTTTTCCGCGCCACCGGTCGCCAGGATGTGGTCGTCGGGACTGAACGCCACCGTCAGAAGGGTGCCCGAGAGTCCGGTGAGCGGGGGAGTGGCCTCGACGGTGTGCGCTGGGTCGTGCACGTCCCAGAGCCGCACGGTGTTGTCGTCGCCGACGCTGGCGAGGGTGCGTCCGTCGTGGCTGAACGCGACCGCGTAGACGACGGCGTTGTGGTCGGTCAGCGGTTCGGTCCACAGGGTTGGGCGTTGTGGATCGGTGACGTTCCACAGTCGGATCGTGTGATCGTGACCGGCGCTGGCGACCGTACTTCCGTCGGGGCTGATCGCGGCCGATGCGACGGAATCGGTATGGCCGATCAGCGGGGGGCCGAGCGGCGCCGGCCGCGCCGGGTCGGATACGTCCCAGAGTTGCAGGGTGTGGTCATAGCTGGCGGTGACCAGTTTTCGGCCGTCGCCGCTGAAGGCCACCGAGAAGACATAGCCGTGGTGACCGGTCAGCGGCGGCGCCCACGGCACGGGGCGCGCTGGGTCGGTCACATTCCACAGCCGGGCCGTTTCATCGCGGCTCGCGCTGGCGAGCGTATGCCCATCGGGACTGAATGCGAGCCAATAAACCCAGCTGGTGTGCCCGGTGAGCGGTGGGCCGAGTGCGCGGGGCTGCCCGGGGTGGGATACGTCCCACAGTCGGATCGTGTTGTCACCGGCGCCGGTGGCCATCGTGTGACCGTCCGGGCTGAAGGCGACGGCGTACACCGCATCGGTGTGCGCCGTTATCGCCGTGGACAATGCGACGTTCTGGGTATCGATCAGTGCCGTGGCCGTGTCGGCGGTGGGATTCAATTGGCGGGCAACCAAATCGAGCTGCGCGGCCAAGGCGGAGTCATGTCCCTTTATCTGATTGGCCTCGGCGAGCACCTGCCCGGATACGGCGCGGTCGCGTTGCGCCTGGGCGGTCGAACGTTGTTGGAAGGCAACGACCGCCGCACCGGATGCGACCACGGCCAGGACCGTCAGCAGGACGATCGCGGTGCGGCGGAGCTGGACACGGTGCTGTTCCTGTCGCGTCGACACGGCGAGGAATTCGCGGACGTGTTCGCCGAGGAGCATGTCGTCGCCGTGGTTGCGGACCCATTCGGTGGCGGCGGTGAGACGGCTGCCTCGATACAGGATGCCAGGGTCGCGATCGTCATGGATCCACGCGCCCGCCGCCTCCAACAGTTGGTGGTGGGTGCGCAAACCGGCACGGTCGCCATCTAGCCAGCCGCGCAGTCGCGGCCACGCCTGAAGCAGCGCCTCATGGGTGATTTCGACCGAACCGGCATCGAGGGTGAGCAGCCGGGCTCGGGCGAGCGCCTCGATGAGCGGGCCCGCCTCCGCGGGTAGTGCGCTCCTGGCCATTCTGCGTTTGGTGTCCTCGGTCCCGTCGCCCAGCGCGACCAGTCTCAGCAATGTGGCGCGCAGGAGACGTTGCTGCTCCGGCGACATTCCGCTGTAGATCGTCTCCGCGGTCTGTGCCAGCGAGTGCTGGGTGCGGTGCTGTGTCGTCTGCCGGGTTGACCCGTCAGGTCAGCACGCAGTGGGTGCCGGTGTAGATGGTCGGCATGCAGCGGTTGCAGTGCGTACACGGAGAGATTGAAAGTTCTTGCGCCCGTAGGCGATTGACCAGGTTGGGGTCGTAGAGCAGGGCTCGGCCCATGGCCACGAAGTCGAAGCCTTCGGCCATGGCGGTTTCGATGGCGGCGCGGGATGCTATGCCGCCCAACAGGATCAGCGGGATGGTGAGGTCGCCGCGGAAGCGGCGAGCCTGGTCCAGGAGATAGGTCTCGTGGAAGGGGTAGGCGCGGAAGAAGCGGTGGCCGATCAGTTGGATGCCGAGGCGTTGGGGCTGGCCGAATCGGTCGGCGAATTCCCGTAGCGGGACCTCGCCGCGGAAGAGGTACATGGGGTTGCGCAGGGAGCTGCCCGCGGTGAGCTCGAGGGCGTCCAGGTTGCCGTCTTCGGCCAACCAGCCTGCGACGGTCCGGCTTTCGTCGACGGTGAGGCCGCCGCGCGCGCCGTCGTCCATATTGAATTTGGCGAGTATCGCGAGTTCGTCGCCGACCTCGGTGCGCACGGCGTCGGCGACCTGCCTGGCCAGGCGGGCGCGGTTGGGCAGTGCACCGCCGTACTCGTCGGCGCGCTTGTTGAGGGCGGGGCTGAGGAAGGCGCTGACGAAGTAGTTGTGGCCGAAGTGCAGTTCGACCGCGTCGAATCCGGCCTGGACGGCGAGCCGGGCGGCGGTGGCGTGCGCGGCGATCACCCGGCGGATATCGGCGCGGGTGGCCGATCGGGTGATGCGCAGGCTGAGTGGGCTGAGCTGCCGGGTGGGCGCGAGGGCGGGCAGCCGGTTGGATGCGGCGTTGGCCACCGGGCCCGCATGTCCCAATTGCGCCGAGATGGCGGCGCCCTCGGCGTGGACGGCATCGGTCAGGCGGCGCAGACCGGGCAGGGCCTCGGGACGCATCCAGAGCTGATGACGATCGGTTCGGCCCTCGGGTGCGACCGCGCAGTAGGCGACGGTGCTGAGGGCGGCGCCGCCCGCCGCGACGGCGCGGTGGAATTCGATGAGCTCGTCGGTGACCAGCGCGTCCGGCGTGCGGCCCTCGAAGGTCGCGGCCTTGATGATGCGGTTGCGCAGCCGCACCGGCCCGAGCATGGCGGGGCGGAATGCGTCACGCGTCGCGGCTTCCGGCATTCATCCACGGTAGAACATGTGTCAGTTTGATGGCTAGAACCTGGCTGAAGTGGGTTGACCAGCCATCGAAACCTGTTCTAATTTTTGGCATGCGCAGATATGAGGGCCGCCGAGTCGTCGTCACGGGAGCCGGATCCGGCATCGGCCAGGGCATCGCCCTGCGCCTGCTGGACGAGGGGGCGCAGCTGGTCGCTGCGGATATCGACGAGGCGGGCCTGGCGGCGACCGCAGAGAAGGCGGGCGAGGCCGCCGAGCGGCTGCGGACGGTGCCGGTGAATATCGCCGATCCGGCGTCGGTTCGGGCCGCCGTCGATGCGGCGCTCGAATTCCTCGGCGGCATGGACGTTTTGGTGAACGCGGCGGGCATCCTGCGCCCGGCGCGCACCCACGAGATGCCGCTGGACGCCTGGAATCAGGTGCTCGCGGTGAACCTCACCGGAACCTTCCTGATGACCCAGGCCGCGCTGCCGTCACTGCTGGACACCGGACACGGCGTGGTGGTGAACCTGTCGTCCACCGCGGCCTTCAGCGCCGCGCCGTACCTGGCCGCCTACGCGGCGTCGAAGGGCGGCGTCAACGCCTTCACCCACGCGATCGCCCTCGAATACGCCAAACAGGGTTTGCGCGCGGTGAATATCGTGCCCGGGGGCATCATCAGCGGTATCACCACGAAATCGATCCTCGACCAGCCGACGGATTTCGACCCGAAGCTGTTCTCCCGGATGACCGGCTGGCTCAACGGCGGCATGCTCGGAAATCCGGAAGATATCGCGGGAGTCGTGGCGATGGTGGCCTCCGAGGACGGCCGCTACCTGACCGGAACGGAGATCCGCATCGATGGCGGCATGCTGATGTGAGCACCGGAATTCATTGCGGCAGCGCCTTTTCGAATTCCGCCGCGGTCAGCACTGATGAGGTGGACTGCGCCATCACGACCAGCGAGGCCCGGTGCACCTCCTCGGCCTTCATCGCGCCGTAGCCGAGGTCCGCGTGATCGTAGGTGGCGGTCACATCGGCGAGCACGACGGTGTCGTAATTGCGGAACATGGCATCGCGCGCCGTCGCATGGACGCAGTCCTCGATGGTGACGCCGGTGAACACCACGGTGCGGATACCGCGCCCGCGCAGGATCAGATCCAGATCGGTGCCGTAGAAGGCGCTGTAGCGGTGCTTCTTGATCAGCTGATCGCCGGGTTCGCGCGCGATACTCGACGCGATCTCGACGCCGGGTGTGCCGTCGATGAGCGCGGACCGGTCGGCGATCATCGGATAGAGCTTGGCGAAGATGCCCATATCGGTGCCGTCGGCGCGGTGCACATGCGCGGTGAAGATCACCGGGATGCCTCGGTCCCGGCAGAGCGCGATGACGTTGTTCAGGCGCGGGATCATCGCGCGGCCGAGCGGTGTCTCCAATGCGGCGCCCGGCGTCAGGAAATCGTTCTGCATGTCGATGACCAGCAGCGCGGTCGAGGACGGATCAATGGTCTCGATGCGGTATGGCATCCCGGGGTACCTCCGTAGCATTCGGTTGTGCCACAGGAGATTCGAGCTGCGGCTGGTGGGGACGGTAGCGGACCGCGCCGCCCGTCGGGCGGCACGGTCCATATTTTTCATGCGGCGGGCAGCCGCACCAATCCCTCCTGGGCGACGCTGGCCAGCAAGACGCCTTCTCGGGAGAAGATAGATGCGCGGGTCAACGCCAAACCTCCACCGGCGACCGGACTTTCCTGTACCAGTGCGATCCATTCGTCGACCCGTCCGTCGGCGTACCACCACATGGCGTGGTCGAGGCTCGCGGTGACGACGCCGTCGTCGGCCCATGCCGCGCCGTGATACCGCAGCACGGGCTCGAGCAGCGTGTAGTCGCACAGGTAGGCCAGCGCGGCGCGGTGCAGGTTCGGATCATCGGGTAGTCGGTCATATGCCTTGAGCCATACGGTTTGTCGGCGCACCCGCTCGCCGCCCGCGTCGACGTACACCGCGGGCGGTGTGTGCCGGATGTCGAAATTCCGTTCCGCGGACCAGTATTCGGCATCCCGCGCGGTGGATCCACGCAATGCATCCCCTGCGGTGGGAAGAGTCTCCGGATCCGGCAGCCCGGCGGGGAGCTCGTCCTGGTGGGTGACGCCGTGCTCCGGCACATGGAATGAGGCAGTGCCGCGGAATATCTCCCGGCCCAGCTGCCGTCCGGTCACCGCGCGCACCGAGAAGCCGCGGCCGTCGCGCACCCGCTCGACCGTCCACTCGCTCGGCTCGTTGACGTCGCCCGCCCGCAGGAAGTAGCCGTGGAAGGAGTGGATCGTGCGGTCCGGATCCACCGTATTCAGCGCGGCGGTGACGGCCTGCGCCACCACCTCGCCGCCGTAGGCCCGGCCGGACGGGATGACCTGGTGGGTCGCGCCGAAGACGTCGGTGCCGGTGACGCTCAGGGTGAGCGCGTCGATCATGGCCTTACTGTTGGTCATGCGCGGCGGTACCCCTGGAGGATGGCGTCGTCCACATCGGGCAGGTTGACGACGATATTGTCGGGTGTGCGGGTGGTGAGCCACACGAGCTCGTGCTCGGTGCTCATATTCACCTCGATATGCGGCATATACGGCGGCACGAAGACGAAATCGCCCTCGCTCATATCGAGGAACTCCTGGTAGTTCTCGCCGAAGTAGATGCGCGCGACGCCGGACAGCACATAGCCGCCGGTCTCGGCCTCGCCGTGATGGTGCGGCAGCGAGCGGTAGCCGGGCTCATTGGACACCTTGCCGAACCAGATCTTGGTGGCGGGGGTGTGCTGGATGCTCACCCCGGAAATGCGGACGGCGCCGCCGGATTGGGCCGTGTCCTGATATTCCTGCCCGTGGCGGGTGACGACCGGTACGACGGCGGCCGAGGTGGACGGGTTCGTCATCGGATGTTCCTTCCTCAGTTTTTGATGCGAATTCGGTTGCGCTGCTGTCCGATTCCCTCGATGGCGGTTTCCACGACATCGCCGTCGGCCAGGAAGACCGGCGGTTGCGCGCCCGCGCCGACACCGCCGGGGGTTCCGGTCAGCACCACGTCGCCGGGACGCAGCGCGGTGAAGGCGGTGATATAGGACAGCAGGGCCGCCGAATCGAACAGCAGGTCGTCGGTCGAACCGTGTTGTCGCCGAACGCCGTTCACATGGCAGCTGATCAGATGTGCGGCCCCGGGATCGAATTCGTCGGCGGTGACCAGCAGTGGGCCGAGCGGTGTCGTCGAGTCGAAGGCCTTGCCCTGCAACCACTGCAGGGTTCGGCGCTGCCATGAGCGCACCGAGAAGTCGTTGGCCACCGTGTATCCGGCGATCGCCGCCGCGGCCTGCTGCCGATCCGCGTGAAAGATCGGCGCGCCGACCACAACCGCGAGTTCGGCCTCCCAATCCAGATCTTCGGCATAGGCGGTGACCGTGATGTCGTCGTTCGGGCCGGTGAGGGTGTCGGCGAATTTCGTGAACAGGGTGGGGTATTCCGGTTCCGCGCGGCCCATTTCGGCGATATGCGCCCGGAAGTTCTGGCCGCAGCAGATGATTTTGCGTGGGTCGACCACCACCGGCGCGTAGTCGGCCGTCGCCGGATCGGTGGTGCGGCCCGCGGCGCGGACGGTGTCCAGCACCCGCTCGCGCCAGCCGTCGGTCCGCAATAGGGCGCCGACATCGGCGGCGGGGAGGTGGATCAGTCGGTCGGCATCCAGTATCGCGGCGCAGGTGCCGCCGTCATCGAGCCGAAGGGTACAAAGGCGCACGAGGCGGCTCCTTGTGGTCTCGATACTTCGAATCAGCGATATCGTGTTGCGCTGACGATCATGACTGTAGCACCATATTTACACGGATTCGACCGACAGCGAGGACCGCAGGTGACCATCAGCCGCATTAATCCACCGTCCCTGGCCAAGCCGTCCGGGTTCGCGCACGCGACGCGTGCGGGCAATGTCATCCACCTGGCCGGGCAGACGGCGCTGACGCCGGACGGGGCGATCGTCGACGGCGGAATCGTCCCGCAATTCCGGCAGGCGCTGAGCAATGTGCTCACCGCGCTGGCGGCGGCGGGCGGGCGGCCGTCGGACCTGGCGAGCGTCACCATCTACCTGCTCGATATCCGCGACTACCAGGCGCACGGCCGCGAGATCGGCGCGATCTGGCGCGAGCTCGCCGGCACCGACTACCCGGCGATGGCGGGTATCGGGGTGAGCGCGCTCTGGCAGCCGGAGGCGCTCATCGAGATTCAGGGCGTCGCTATCGTCGCCGATGAATGACCTCGACCGCATGCTCGCGGGCGGGGCCGGACAGCGCCTCGTTGAGATCGTTGAACAGTTGCTCGGCCGTCACACCGTGCCAGCCCGGCGGTAGCAGCGAAAGCGGAAGGCCCGGATCGAGATAGGGCAGCCGCCGCCATTCCGTCAGCATCGGCACATAAATGGCGAACGCCTTGTCCGGCGGCACGGTCCGGCCGCCGAACTCCGCGAGCGCGGGCCGGTGGCGCTGCACGAAATCCGCGTACTGCAGCGTCAATTCCTCCAGATCCCACCACCGGCGCACCTTCGCGCGCAGATCGCCGAAGGCGAGGTGGTGGCCGTCGAACATCTCCACATAGGCCGAAAGCCCGCGCCGCTCCAGCATTTCCCGCGCCTCGCGGGCCAATTGGCCCGGCGCGATCCACACTCCGGGCGCGACGGTCCCGAAACCCAAGCGGGTCAACGCGGTTCGCAGCGTATGCCGCTTGTCGCGCTCCGATTCCGGAACCGAGAAGACCAGGATGATCCAGCCGTCCTCGGCGGTACCGCGCCTGCGGTGGAAGATCCGGGTGTCGCCCTCGGTGATCACATCGAGCGCCGACTGCGAAAGCGCGTAGCCGACCGCGCCCTCGTGCCGCTCGCTGCGCAGCACGTCGCGGCGCTTGAGCCGGGATACCGACGAACGGACCGCCGGTCCGTCGATACCGAGATCGGCCATCAGCCGGACCAGGCCGGCCACCGGGAGCCAGTTGTTCTCCGCCCTGGCGTACAGCCCGAACAGCGTGACTATCAGCTCCCGCGGCTGCGGCTCCGCGCCGTCGATGGTGACCGTCATGCGAACACCATAGGTGGTCGTGACCTCGGATCCCGAGCTGGCCGGGCGATTCGGAACATTGTTCATATCGCCTATTCACTTGTCGTCACAAAGAATGCATACTTGGGCATCGAGATTCTCGGAAAGGCTCGTATCGATGCTCTTCCCCACCGCACACATCGACACCTTCTGCCGTGACAACCTGCCGCCCGAATCGCAGTGGCCGCGGTTTCGTTTCGAACTGCCCGAGCTGAAGTATCCGGAACGGCTGAACTGCGCGACGGCCCTGCTCGACGACGTGGTCGCCGTCTGGGGTGCGGACCGGCGCTGCCTGCTCACCCCGACCAGTGAGTGGTCCTACGGCGAACTGCTCGCGCACGCGAACCGGATCGCCCGGGTTCTGGTCGAGGACCACGGCCTGGTGCCCGGCCAGCGGGTGCTGCTGCGCGGGCCGAATGCGCCGTGGCTGGTGGCCTGCTGGTTCGCCGTCATCAAGGCCGGTGGCGTCGTCGTCACCACCATGCCGCTGCTGCGCAGCGCGGAACTGGGCAAACTGATCGAGCTCACCAAACCGGCGCTCGCGCTGTGCGATCACCGCTTCGTCGAGGAGTTGGCGCTGGCGGGTGGGGTCCCGGTAGTCGCGTACGGTTCGGACGCAGCAACAGATCTGATCGCCGCCGCGGCGGGTAAATCCGATCGGTTCGCCAATGTCGACACCGCGGCCGATGATGTCGTACTGCTCGCGCCGACCTCGGGAACCACCGGAATTCCCAAGGCCACCATGCACTTTCACCGTGACGTGCTGGCCAACGCGGACACCTTCTCCCGGCACGTGCTCAAACCCGTTCCCACGGACCTGTTCGCTGGGACGCCGCCGCTGGCCTTCACCTTCGGACTGGGCGGGCTCGTGGTGTTCCCGTTCCGGGTCGGCGCCGCGACGCTGCTGCTGGAGCGGGCCACCCCGGCCGAACTCGCCGACGCCATCGAAAAGTTCGGCGTCACGGTGCTTTTCACCGCGCCCACGGCGTACCGGGCCTGGCTGCGGGACGGGCAGACCGGCAAGCTTGCCTCGCTGCGGCGCTGTGTGTCGGCGGGTGAACATCTGCCGGAGACGGTGTGGGAGCAGTTCCGTGCGGCGACCGGGGTGCGCATCATCAACGGCATCGGCGGCACCGAGATGCTGCACGTCTTCATCTCCGCCGCCGACGACGACATCCGGCCCGGCTCCACCGGCCGCGTCGTCCCCGGCTACCGCGCCGAAATCCACGATGAGCAGGGACATCCGGTGCCCGATGGCACCCCCGGCATGCTCGCGGTACAGGGGCCGACCGGCTGCCGCTATCTGGCCGACGCGCGTCAGCTCAGCTATGTGCGCGACGGCTGGAATCTGACCGGCGACGTCTTCACCCGCGATGCCGACGGCTACTTCTGGTATCACGCGCGCAGCGACGACATGATCGTCTCGTCGGGGTACAACATCGCCGCCGCCGAGGTGGAATCGGTGCTCGACCGGCATCCGGATGTGCTGGAGAGCGCCGTGATCGGGCTGCCGGACGAGGAGCGCGGGATGATCGTGCACGCGGCCGTCGTGCTGCGGCCCGGGGTGATCGCCTCCGATGCCAAGATTCTTGACATTCAAGAGTTCGTGAAGAACACCGCCGCGCCGTACAAGTATCCGCGCAGCGTCGCATTCGTCGACGAGTTGCCGCGGACGCCGACGGGCAAGATTCAGCGCTTCCGGCTGCGTCCGGCATGACTCGCGCGGATTCTGGCCGGTCCCAACCGGATTCGCCGCCCGCCGGTTTCGCGCGGGTGACCATCGAGCGACGGGTGGAGTGGCCGGATACCGATGCGGCGGGCCACTACCACCATTCGACGGTCATCCGCTGGGTCGAGGCGGCCGAGGCGGTGCTGCTCGAAAGGCTGGGTCTGGCCGGGCTTTTCGGCGCGATACCGCGGGTGCGCTACGAGGTCGACTATCTGGAGCGCCTGTGGTTCGGCGATCTCGCGACGGTCGGGTTGACCGTCGCGGAGGTCGGGCGCAGTTCGGTGCGTTACGAATTCGTCGTCACGCGGGGCGCGGTGACCGCGGCGCGCGGAATTCTCGTCGCGGTGCACACCGCGAACGGGACGGACGGTGCGGCGGCGTGGCCGGAAAACGTTGTGCGCGTGCTGTGTTCGGCGGGCCGAGTGCCCGGGGAGCGGCTGTTGGCCACTCCGGATGTATAGCGATATAGTTACTGTCGTCAGGAATGCGTCATATATGAAACGGCGGAGGTACCGATGCGAATCGCGGTAGTCGGCGGCGGCCCCGGTGGCCTGTACTTCGCGGCGCTGGCGAAGCAGCTCGACGCCGGACACGAGATCACCGTCTGGGAGCGCAACGCCCCCGACGACACCTTCGGTTTCGGAGTGGTCTTCAGCGATGAGACGCTCGGCGGCATCGAACACGCCGACGCGCGGATCTATACGCGGATGGCGAGCCGGTTCGCCCGCTGGGACGATATCGACATCCACTACCTGAACACCGTGCACACCTCGGGCGGACAGGGTTTCGCCGCGATGAGCCGCAAGGACCTGCTCGCCATCCTGCAGCAGCGCTGCCGGGAACTGGGCGTCACCATCCATTTCCGCACCGAGGCGCCGGATATCGAGGTCCTGCGCGCCGAATGCGACCTGGTGGTGGCCGCCGACGGGATCAACTCGGCGATCCGCGCCCGCTACGCCGAGGCATTCCGGCCGACCCTGGACCGGCGCGACAACAAGTTCATGTGGCTCGGCACCGACAAGGTCTTCGAGGCCTTCGAATTCTTCATCCGGGAAACCCCGCACGGCGTCATGCAGATCCACGGCTACCCGTACGGCGCCGATGGCAGCACCTTCATCGTCGAGATGCACGAAGATGTCTGGCGCGCGGCCGGTTTCGACGACTATGCCGCCCGCGAATTCGCGCCCGGCGATAACGACGAGAAATCCATCGCGGTGCTCGGCGAGCTGTTCGTCGATATCCTCGACGGACATCGCCTGCTGGCCAACAACTCTCGGTGGATCAACTTCGTCACGGTGCGCAACGAGAGCTGGCGGCACGGCAATATCGTGCTGATCGGCGATGCCGCGCATACCGCGCACTTCTCCATCGGCTCCGGTACCAAGCTGGCCATGGAGGACGCGCTGGCGCTGGCCGCCGCGCTGCACGAAAACCCAACGCTGGACGCGAGTTTGGCTGCGTACGAGGCCGAGCGCAGGCCGGTGGTGCTTTCCATGCAGCGGGCCGCGCAGGCCAGCCTGGAATGGTTCGAATCGATTTCGGATTACGCCGGGCAGGCACCGCCGCAGTTCGCCTTCAACCTGCTCACCCGCAGCCGCCGGGTCACCTACGACAATCTGCGGCTGCGCGATCCGGGTTTCGTCGATGCGATCGACAACTGGTATGCCGCGGACCAAACGCCGCCGGCATCGAGCGTGCGGCCGCCGATGTTCTATCCGTATCGGGTGAAGGGCGTGGAATTCGTCAACCGCATCGTGGTTTCGCCGATGGATATGTATTCGGCGGTCGACGGTGTGCCCGGGGATTTCCACCTGGTGCATCTGGGCAGCAAGGCACTCGGCGGCGCCGGTCTGGTGATGACCGAGATGGTGTGCGTCTCACCGGAAGGGCGGATCACGCCGGGCTGCGCGGGGCTGTACACCGAGGAGCAGGAGGCGGCCTGGCGGCGGATCGTCGATTTCGTGCACTCCGGCAGCGAGGCGAAAATCGGTGTGCAGCTGGGGCATTCGGGCCGCAAGGGCTCCACGAAGCGGATGTGGGAAGGTATCGATGTGCCGCTGGAGTCCGGCAACTGGGAGGTGGTGGCCCCGTCGGCGCTGCCGTACGGACCCGGCTGCCACGTACCGCGCGAGCTCACCGAGGACGAACTCGACCTGATCGCGGCGCAATTCGTCGCCGCGGCGGAGGCGGCGGCGCGAGCCGGATTCGACCTGCTCGAATTGCATGCGGGCCACGGGTATCTGCTCTCCTCGTTCCTCTCACCGCTGTCGAATGCCCGCACCGACGCCTACGGCGGCACACTGGCCAACCGAATGCGCTTCCCGCTGCGGGTATTCGACGCGATCCGCGCCGTGTGGCCCGCCGATCGCCCGCTGTCCGTTCGCATTTCGGCCACCGACTGGGCCGAGGGCGGCAATACCGTCGACGATGCGGTGCACATCGCACAGGCATTCGCCGCGCACGGCGCCGACCTGATCAACGTGTCCTCGGGGCAGGTGGTCAAGCATGAGAAACCCGCGTTCGGCCGCAGCTACCAGACCCCGTTCGCGGACCGGATTCGCCAGGCGCTCACGGCGAAATACGCACATGTCGGGGTGATCGCGGTCGGCGCGATCTCCTCCTACGACGACGCGAACTCGATCCTGCTGGCCGGGCGCGCCGATCTCGTCGCGGTCGGCCGCGCCCACCTCTACGACCCGCAATGGACACTGCACGCCGCCGTCGAACAGGGCTACGCCGGACCCGGCGCGCACTGGCCCGACCAATTCGCCGCGGGCAACCGCAAACCGCCCACCGGCCGCACCGACGGCCCACGCCCGCGCTTGGAACTGTTGCGCGCCAAGGATTCCGAGGCTAGCGGCCGTCGCAGGTGGCGACCGGGTATCCCGGCGGCCAGCTGATCGACAGCCAGGTCAGGCCAGCGCTGTCGATTGCCACCGTCCTCGCCGCAGCGTTCAGCTGCGGTTCCGTAGGTAATTCGGTTCCGGCGTGGCGATCGGCTTTTCGCACAGGCTATTGCACGCGCGGGAAGCCGAATGCTATGCGCGAGCCAAAGGACCTACGCGGGAACAGCGACAACCTTGGTGCGAGACCGGTGCGCCGCTTGCCAGCGCAGCACGGCGGTAGCTCAGGCGATCCAGTCGTCGTAGTGGAGCAATCACCCAGCCGACGTACCGATCATTCCCCAGCGCCGGTCCAGGGCAGGCACTCGGAAAGCTCCGCGCGAGAGCGTAATCCGTTGCCGGGTTACTTCGGCAGCGCGATAAGCAGATTGTGTGGGATGGGCGGTACCGGCAGCCGACGGTGTTCGACGGTGCAGCCCGTCTTCTCCAATGCGGCGATCACCTCCGGTACCGGACGCAGGGTGATATTGCCATACGGGGCGAACGGCATTCGCGCCATCACCTCCGGATCGCCGATGCCGACCACCAGCCGCCCGCCGGGCCGGATCACGCGGACCAGCTCGGCGCAGACGCTATCCAGGTCGTCGATGAAGTAGATGGTATTGACCGTGATCGCGGCATCCAGTGAGGCGTCGGCGAGCGGCAGTTCGGTGAGCGAGCCGGCGGTGATCCGCAGCCGGTCCGCGGCGATTTCGGCGGCGTAGCGCCTGCGGGCGTGGGCCAACATATCCGGGGAGAGTTCGATGCCGTGTACCGAACCATCGGGGCCGACCCGGTTGAGCAGCAGCGGAAGTCCGGCACCGCCGCCGAATCCGATATCCGCCGCGGTCGCGCCCTTCGCGACTTCGGCGGCGTCCACCGCGGCGGCGATCGAGCGTCCGTTGCCGCGGTTGAGGATCACCGCGACGCCCTTACCGAGCACACCGTGTGGGTTGCCCAGCTGGTCGGCCACCGCGGACAGCGCGCGGGTGCGGATACCCATGAATCTCCTCTTTTCGGACCATTCCCGATGGGCGCCTGCGACCGTTCGAGATCGAATTCCGGCGTGCCGGAAGTGTTCCGACGATCGACTGTACTTCCGCACCGCGGACCCGTCGACGGTTCGGCGCACCGCCGCGGCCTGACTGGACGGTTGATCGAATACCGTGAGCGAGCAACCGGAGATGAAGGTGGTCGAAATGCGAGGTCCGTTGGCGCTGCTTGCCGCGTGCACCCTGGCGCTGGCCCCGGCGGGCGCCGCGAATGCGGCCGGTGAGTTCGGCCCGTTCGCCGCGAACCCGTACCTCGGCCCGCTCGGCACGTCGACCATGCACGGCGACGCCGAATCATCCGATGCGACACCGCTGCCCGGCCCCGGCGCCGGTGCGCGGCCGGTGACGATGTTCCCATTGGCCGCGGCCTGCCCGACGCTGCTGCAGGGTGCCGACGGACCGGTGGTCGCGCTGTGCACCGAGATCGCCGGGCGCGCACCGACGGTCGAGCTGATCGATCCGGACGCGGCGGGACCGTTCGCCACCTCGCTCGCCGCGCTGCCGCTGGCGAAGGGCAGCCTGCTCGGCGGGGTATACGCGTACCTGGACAACCTCGACCGGCTCGTCGTCGTGGACGGGAATCGGCAACTGCTGCGCGTCGCCCATCACCGCGAGGCGGGCGGCTGGCGGCTATCGATCGACGAAACCACCGATCTGTCCGGTGCCATCCCCACCGGTGACACCGTGGTCGGGCTGGTGCCGGACTGGTCGGGCAATATCTGGTTCGCCACCGGTAACGGTGTGGTCGGGTCGGTGACACCGGACGGTGCGGTGCGCACGGTGGCGCTGCCCGCGGGCGAGCGGGTGGCGAACAGTATTTCGGCCGCGCCGAGCGGTGCGGTGAGCGTCGCGACCACGCACGCGCTGTACGAGTTCGGCCTCGACGCATCCGGTGCGCCGCGGGTGCGCTGGCGCGCGGTATACGACCGCGGATCGGCGCGCAAACCGGGCCAGCTCAGCTGGGGAACCGGTTCGACGCCAACCTATTTCGGTGCCGGCGCGGAATATCTGACCATCGTCGACAATGCCGACGGCCAGGTGCATCTGCTCGTATACCGTTCGGGGACCGGGCAATTGGTATGTCAGGTACCGGTGCTGACCAAAGGCGGTCCGGGCAGCGAGAATTCGCCGATCGGCAGCGGTAATTCGGTCTTCGTCGCCAGCACATACGGCTACCCGTATCCGGCCGTCCCGGACGACGCCGGTCCCGCCGTGCCGCCGAGCGCACCCTTCGCCGGCGGGATGACGCGGGTCGATGTGGGCGACAACGGCTGCCACACCATATGGGACAACACGATTCGCAGCGCGGCGGTGCCCCGCCTTTCGACCGCGGACAACCTCGTCTACACGGTCACCAGAATCGGTCCCGACGCGACCACGCCGCTGGACGGCTATGCGTTCACCGCCATCGACCCCGATACCGGCGCGATCGCATCGACCACCCCGTTACCCGGCACCGTCGCCGATGACCCACTGCAAACCGCCCCGCTGATCACCAACGGCCGCAAAGTTTTCCAGGGCACCGTCACCGGAATACTGCGCATCGGCTGAGTCCGCCGATCGCCGCAGCGGATGCCGATCGGCGAAGGCGATGCGCCTGTGCGTAGGTGTGCCCGTCGAACCGGGAAGTCGTCCCGCTGAACCGGGCGGTGTCGCTACTCCGTAGTCCCGGTGGGTGTTCCCGCAGCGTTCGGTGCGGTCGCAAGCCCGCGTTGCACTCCGTCGAGGGTGGCCGCGATCGCTTGCTCGCGGGCGTCGTCGTCGAGCCAGGACAGGGCGCCGTCGATGAGCAGGGAGGCCAGCCCGTGTACCGCCGACCAGGCCATGATCTCGGCGTGCGGCCGGTGCGCCGGATCCATGTACCCGCGCTGGACCAGGTCGTCGAGCAGCTTGGCGAGCAGCCCGAACGCGTCGTCGTCGGATGGTTCGGCGGCGAAGGGGGATTCGCAGAACGCGGTGCGGAACAGGCCGGGTTCGCGGGTCGCGAACGCGATGTAACCACGCCCGGCCGCATTCAGTCGATCAATTGGATCAGATTCGGGCGCAAGGGAATTCACCGCTTCGGACATCGAGCCGAGCAGGCTTGCCTGCGCCTGCTCCTGTGCCGCGCCGAGCAACTGCTCGTGGTTGGTGAAATGCCGGTAGGCGGCGGTGGGGGTGACACCGACCTTGCGGGCCGCCGCACGGACCGTCACCGCCTCCGGCCCGCCGTGCTCGGCCAATTCGGCGGCCGCGCGCACGAGGGCATTGCGCAGGTCGCCGTGGTGGTAAGGGGTCTCCCGTTTCGCCGATCCCGAATTCGTCATCGAATCGATGTTGACACCCACCCACATCGATGGCAAGTTAACACCCGCAAAGTTTACTAGTGCAAACATGCACCGTCGAAAGGCTCGATATGTTCCAACGGCTCGGCGCCTTCGTCACCCGGCGCGCGCGGTGGATCCTGATCGTCAGCGTGCTCGCCCTGATCGGGGGCGGTGTCATCGGCGCGACCGCCTTCAGCAAGCTGCAACCCGGCGGCCAGACCGACCCCAACGCCCAATCCAGCACCGCCGCAACCCGATTGGCCGACAAGTTCGGCGCCGAGGGCGACTTCGTCTTCCTCGTCCGCGCGCGCAACGGCACCGTCGACGACCCCGCCGTCGCGGCCGCGGGCCGGGAGCTGGCACAAAAGCTCGCCGCGGACAATCGGCTCACCAACGTCGTCTCGTATTGGGATACCGGTGCGCCCGCCATGCGCGCCACGGACGGGACCGCCGCGGTGGTGCTCGCGGGCAGCGCCGCCGCGAACGGCGAGAACAAACACGCGGCCGATATCGTCGCCACCTACCGCTCCGACGGTCCACTGGTGCAGGTGCAGATCGGCGGTGGCGCGGCCATCTTCAATGCGATCACCAAGCAGATCGGCACCGACCTCGGCCTGGCCGAAGCCGTCGCGGTACCGCTCATCCTGGCGCTGCTGGTGCTCGCCTTCGGCAATGTGGTCGCGGCGCTGCTCACCCTGGTGATTGGTGGCATCGCCATCCTCGGCACCTTCACCGAACTGTCCGTTCTCGGCTCGCTCACCGATGTTTCGGTGTACGCGGTGAACCTCACAACGGGTCTCGGGCTCGGCCTCGCCGTCGACTACGGCCTGCTGATGGTCAGTCGCTTTCGCGAGCGGCGCGCGGCGGGCGCCGATACCGACGCCGCGGTCGTCGCGGCGGTGGGGACGGCCGGCCGCACCATCGTGTTCAGCGCGAGCACCGTCGCGGCGGCGCTGTCCGCGCTGGTCATCTTCCCGCAGTACTTCCTGCGGTCCTTCGCCTACGGCGGCATCGGCGTCGTGGTGATCGCGGCCGTGGCCGCCGTCGTGACGCTGCCCGCGCTGCTCGCGGTGCTCGGTCCGCGCACCGATGCCTGGCGGGTGCCGGGAGTGCGCGGCATCCGCGGTGACGCGACGCCGTTCTGGGCGGGTGTCGCGCGGTTCGCGATGCGCAGGCCGGTGCTCGCCGGGCTGCCGGTGGTCGCGCTGCTGCTGCTGGCCGCGGCGCCGCTGCTGCATGTCCAATTCGGCACGCCGGACGACCGGGTGCTGCCGAACACCACCGAGGTGCGCCAGGTCGGCGCTGCGCTGCGCACCGGATTCGGTGGCGGTGACGCGAATTCGCTGTCGGTGGTCACCACGGGTGCGGTGGCGCCCGGGCCGCTGGCCGAGTACGCGAGCGCGCTGTCCCGAGTGCCGCATGTGACCGAGGTCGAGTCGAGCGCGGGCACTTTCGTCACCGGCGCACCGCGGACGAGTTCACCCGCGGACGCGCGCTTCGCCCGGCCGGATGCGCAGCGGCTGACCGTATTCACCGACCTCGATCGCGATTCCGCGGCGGCCCGCGGGTTGGTCGACCAGGTGCGTGCGGTGCCGCTCGTCGGATCTACCGCGCTGGTGGGCGGTCAGGTCGCCGAGCTGCGGGACAGCCTCGCCGCCATCGGGTCGAAGTTGCCGATCGCGATCGGGTGGATCGTGCTCACCACCTTCGCGCTGCTGTTCCTGTTCACCGGCAGCGTGGTGCAGCCGCTGCGGGCGCTGCTGTCGAATATGTTGAGTCTCGGCGCGACGCTCGGGCTGCTGGTCTTCGTCTTCCAGCAGGGACATTTCGCCGGGTTGTTCGGATTCACGCCCGCGCCGCTCGATGTGTCGATGCTGCTGCTGTTGTTCTGCATCACCTTCGGCCTGTCGATGGATTACGAGGTATTCGTGATCAGCCGGATCAAGGAGCTGCACGACCGCGGGCACACCACGGCCGACGCGGTGGTCGATGGCCTGGCCCGGACCGGTCGTCTGGTGACGACGGCGGCGGCGCTGATCTCGATCAGCTTCCTCGCCTTCACGACCAGCGATGTCCGGTTCATCCAATTCTTCGGTCTCGGTGCCGGTTTGGCGATTCTGATCGACGCGACGCTGGTGCGCGGCGTGCTGGTGCCGGTCGCTATGCGGCTGTTGGGCCGCGCGGCCTGGTTCGCGCCACGGCCGTTGCAGACGGTGCACGCCCGGATCGGACTGGCCGAGGCCTGACCATTCCGGCGGGTGGTGCGACCGGGTCGCACCACCCGTGATCGCCTGTCGCACTGCCGGTTTCGCCCGGCTGCCCAGGCGTGAGACGAAGATCACACTATGGTGTTGTGGCCGCCGTCGGCGGTGCTCGATGACGCGACAAGATACCGTCCGGACAACCTTTTGGCGACCGGATATTCATGATCACGACTGGACATACGTCCGACACAAGCGTCCGCTACCAGTCGCGGGTCGTGTTTATTCCGCACTAAACAAACTTCAGGTTGCTTTCTGTTCATCCAACGGCCAGCTAACTCGTTTATCGATCGCGAAAGCCCAGGTAGATGGCCATGATCGGATTTCGAGACCGATTCGACGGAAGGCTTGCAGTTAACCGATCGAAGAATGTGTGCCCGATCCACCGACGGGTTCAACGGGTTGCCACGCATCGATCCGGACCGGGTTTCGAAGGGTCAATTCGAGCCTGTTCGAGTCGCCGCCGCGGGTTAGCCAGAACTGTGAAAAACCCTGTGGCCACATTGGTTTGCTGCGCCGGGATTTATACGCTTTACCTCCGCGTGGAGGGTTGCGTAGGCATAACGATTGTGTACAGTAATCGGCAACGCTGACCGCAGCTGAGCTCGACTCGCTGCGGTCAGCGGAACTCAATTGGGGGACTTCAAGATCGAAGCTCGAGCGACGGTAGCCGATGGTTAGCTAGCCGTTCTTGCTTCGCCGTGTGCCCGCGGTTGTCTACGCGGCCGGTTCCAATAGCTCTCCCGCCGCATCGCCCTGTTCCCGCACCGCATTACGGCCGAACACGAATACGTAGGCGATGAACAGCGCCCACACCACGAATCCGATCGCGACCCGCAACGCGGCAGGCAGCGGGCTCGGCGTCACGAAACCCTCCAGCAAGCCCGAGACGAACAGCACCCCGGCCAGCCCCAGCGCGATCGTCGCCGCGGCCCGGCCCTGCCGTGCCACCGCGGTCAACCGGCTCGACCGGCCCGGATCGATCAGCGTCCATCCCAGCTTCAATCCGGCGCCACCCGCGACGAATACCGCGGTCAACTCCAACATCCCGTGCGGAAGGATGAAACCGAAGAAGGCGTCGAGCCGTCCCGCATGGGCCATCAGGCCCGCGCTCACCCCGACATTCAGCGCATTGCCGAACAGCAGCGACACCGCCGGCAGGATCAGCACCCCGGTGAACAGCGCCAGCGCCGCCACCCATGCGTTATTGGTCCACACCTGCGCCGCGAACGCGTCGTGCGGATGTTCGGTGTAGTAGGTCTCGAAATGGCCGCCCGGCTTGGTGAGCGAGTCGGTATTGCCCGGAAGACCGAGTATCCGCCGCGCCGAACGGTATTCGGCGACCCAGTAGGCCAGCCCGGTGGAGAGCACGACGAACACCGCCGCCACCGACACCCACCACGGCCACGCCCGATACACCGCCGCCGGAAAACGATGGGTGAAGAACCGGCCGATCTCGCGCCAGGTATCGGTCCTGGTGCCGACGATCCGGCCGCGCGCCCTGGCCAGCACCGCGCTCAAACCGGCGAGCAGCTCCGGGTCCGGGCTGTGCGTCTGCAGCCGGGCCAGCTGTTGGGAGGCGCGCCGGTACAGCGCCACCAGCTCATCGGCCTCCTGGCCGGTGAGCCTGCGCTTTCCGGCCAGCCCGTCCAGCCGCTCCCACGAGCGCCGGTGTGCGTAGCTGTACGCGTCGACGTCCATTCGGTTGCCTCCCACTCCCGCCGTCGGAAGAATGCTATCGACATGGCTGCGTTCACAACCGGCGAAGCGGTGGCCCTCGAGCTACCCGTCGCCCGCGTCCCGACCAGGGCCGCCGCGTTCCTCATCGACGTGGTGGCCCAGCTTGTCGTCGCCCTGACACTAGGTCTGGCTCTGTTCGGGGTGCTGGCGTGGCTGCGTCCGGATACCGCGTGGCTCGACGTCGTGGTGCTGATCACCATCGTCGGCACGCTGGTCGGTTATCCGGTGGTCTGCGAAACCCTCAGTCGCGGGCGGACATTCGGCAAACTGCTGCTCGGGCTGCGGGTGGTGCGCGCGGACGGCGGGCCCATCGACTTCCGGCACGCGCTCACCCGCGGACTCGCCGGGGCCATCGTCGATTTCTGGATGCTCGGCGGGTTCGGCGCCATCGCGGTCATCACCTCGATGTGCTCGCCCAATGCCCGCCGGATCGGTGATGTGCTGGCCGGAACCGTGGTGATACACGGGTCGCGACGGCTGCCGCCGCCGGCGCTGGCCGTACCGCCGCCGTGGCTGGTCGGTTGGGTGCAGCAGCTGGACCTGTCGGGCATGTCGGAGGATCTGGCGCTGGCGGCGCGGCAGTACATGACCCGGTTCAAGGGATTGACGCCCGCGGCGCAGGCGAACCTCGGCTACGAATTGGTGGTCGCGGTGTGCGCGTGCCTGCGGGTGCCACCGCCGAACGGCTATCCGCCCATTCAGATACTCGGGGCGATCGTCGCGGAGCGGCAGCGCCGGGCGCTGACGCCGCCGTTCACGAATCCGGAACTGCTCGGGCAGCCGGTGTTCGTCCTGCAACCGCCGAATCAGGTTGTGCCGCAGGTCAGTCCGTGGTGACAGGCTGGTCCCGGCTCACATGGTGCCGGACTGCTTGAGCTCCAGATACTCCTCGGCAAGCGCCTCCGGCAGCCGGTCCGGGGGCGCGGAGACCACGTCGATGCCCTTGCGGCGCAAGGATTCCTGAACGAGGGCCCGTTCGGCGATCACGGTTTCGGCCGCGGCGGCGGAGTACAGGTCCGCCAACGACTCGCGCTGTTTCGCGGCCGCGGCGACGTCGGGATCGGTCACCGAGACGATCAGCACCCGATGCCGCTGTGCGAGGGTCGGCAGCACCGGAAGCAGATTCTCCTGCACCGCGGCCCCGTCCAGGCTGGTGAACCACACGACCAGGCTGCGCCGCCGGGCCCGCTGGATCGCCGCGCGCACCAATCCGGCGGTGTCGGTGTCCAGCAGTGCCGGGGTGACGCCCGCCATCGCGTGCATCAGCTTCACCTGGAGATTGCGGCCGCCGACGCCGCGCACCTCGGCGCGCACCTGCCGGTCATAGGCGAGCAGATCCACCGAATCGCCCGCGGCCGAGGCCAATCCGCCGAGCAGCAGCGCGGCCTCGATGCTCGCGTCCAGCCGGGTGCCGTCGCCGACCCGGCCCGCGCTGATCCGGCCGGTATCCAACAGCATCAGCATGTGCCGGTTGCGTTCCGGGCGCCAGGTGCGGACCAGGACATCGGTGGCGCGGGCGGTGGCCCGCCAGTCGATGGCGCGCACGTCGTCACCGGGGACGTACTCGCGGAACGAATCGAATTCGGTGCCCTGGCCGCGCATATTCGCGATATTGCGGCCCTCGAGGTGCTGCAGCCGTTTGACCTTCGAACGCAGCAGGCGCTCGGTGCGAAACGGCGGCAGCGCCCGCACCCGGGCCGGTACGGTGCGGCGCAGCTGCCTGCCCGCGAGGCCCAGCGGGCCGATCAGCCGGATGGTGACCGGCCCGGCGACCCGGTCGCCGCGGTAGGTCGGCGTAAGCGTCGTGCCGAAGCGGGTTTTCGTACCCGGCGCCAAATGCAGCCGGTGCGTGCGGTTTTCCGAGCGCGCGCTGTCGGGCCAGTCGTCCCATAATGTGCCGCGCACCGTACGCGTACCGGAATTCGCCACCGCCAGTTCGACTTCCGCCGATCGCCCGAGCCGCACCACGGTGAGCGGCGGCCGGGACAACTGCAGTTCGGGTGCACCGATCGCGCTGAGGTCGACGAGTACCGCGACGACCATGATGCCGGTCGCCAGCAGCACACCGGCCCAGGACGGCAGGACCAGCGCGACGAACAGGCCGCACCCGGCGGCGACGGCGGCGAGCCGTCCGGTGACCACCACGGCTACACCGGAACCGGAACCGAGAGCAGCAGCGAGGTCATCACGCCCTCGGTGGTGACGCCGTCGAGTTCGGCCTCGGGCCGCAGGTGCAGCCGATGCCGAAGCACCGCGACCGCAACGGTTTTCACGTCATCGGGGGTGACGTAGCCGCGACCGTTGAGCCAGGCGAACGCGCGCGAGGCCGACATCAGCGCGGTCGCGCCCCTGGTCGACGCGCCGTGCTGCACGGCGGGGGAGGTGCGGGTGGCCCGGCACAGGTCGACGGTGTACGCCAGCACCTCCGGGCTGACGGTGATCTGCCCGATGGCCGCCCTCGCGGCGGCGATGTGCGCGGGCCCGGCCACCGGGCGTAACCCGGCGGCGGCCAGGTCGCGCGGATCGAAGCCCGCGGCGTGCCGCTGCAGGATGCGGAATTCGTCGTCGCGGCCGGGCAACTGGATATCGACCTTGAACAGGAACCGGTCCAGCTGCGCCTCGGGCAGCGGGTAGGTGCCCTCCTGCTCGATCGGATTCTGGGTGGCCACCACCACGAACGGGTCCGGCAGCGGCCGCGGCTTGCCGTCGACCGAAACCTGGCGCTCCTCCATGGATTCCAGCAGCGCCGACTGGGTTTTCGGTGGGGTGCGGTTGATTTCGTCGGCGAGCAGCAGGTTGGTGAATACCGGGCCGTGCCGGAAGGTGAATTCGGCCGAATGCGGGTCGTAGATCTGCGATCCGGTGACATCGCCCGGCATCAGGTCGGGCGTGAACTGCACCCGGGCGTGCTCGAGGTCCAGTGCGGTGGCCAGCGCGCGCACCAGCAGCGTCTTCGCAACGCCCGGTACGCCTTCCAGCAGCACGTGGCCGCGGCACAGCAGGGCGAGCACCAGGTACATGATCGCGTTGTCGTTGCCGACCACCGCCTTGCCGATCTCGCCGCGCAGCGCGGCGAACGCGGCGCCCGCCTCTTGCGCGGTCGGCGTGTGGTTGGTGTCCGTCGCGCCGGTCATCCGACCTCCTGTAGTGGCTTCATCCGACCTCCGTCTCGATCCAATGCAGTTGCGTGGCAACGAGTTCCAGGGTCGGCGCATCGGGCACCGGTCCGAACAGCGCGCTGCCGATCAGGTTCGGATCCGCGCCGGTGCGTGCGGCGACCGCGGCCACCAGCCGGTCCGGGGTGGTGTCGGCGGTGACGCCGAGCATCGGGCGGATGCGGCGCATGGTTGCGGCGCGCAGCTTGCCCGCGACGTGCTGATGGTCCTTGCCGCGCCGGTACAGCGCGGCCTGGCCGGCCAATATCTCGTTCGCGGCCACCTCGACCGGCCGCGGCTCGGCCACCAGCGCGCCTCGGCGCCTGCCCCGCCACCACGCCAAAAGGCCTGCCGCGATCAGGAATTGCAGTCCGCCGAAGACGACGGGTCCTGGGAGTCGCTCGAAAATGGAGTCGGAACCCTTGCCGAAATCCGAATCGTCGGGCTCCGAGGTCGGCGACTTGGTCGGCGGCGTCTGGGTCGGAATCGGCGGGGGTTTCGGCGGCGTCGGCGCGTTCGGCGCACCGCACGATTGCAGCATCGCCCACAGCAGCAGCGCGAGCACCAGCACACCGAGCACCGCGGCCCAGAACTTCGGGCTGCGCAGCAGTTCGGGTAGTTCGAGCGGGCGCCGTTGGGCGCGTGGCGGTTTCTCGACGAAATCGGTGTCGACCGGTTCCGGTGCGGGCGGCGGTGCGGTGGCCGAATACCGATCGACGTATTCGAGCCTGCGGTATTCGTCCTCGGTCGCGTGGCGGCCGCCGTAGACGACCTCGTCGAAACTGCTTGCGGCGGGCCGTAGTTCGTCGGCCAGCTCGGGTGCTATGGCGGTGGACGCCTCGTCCGGGGTTTCCCGCGCGGTGCGCGAGCGGCGCACGTCCAGCACGCCGCGCTGTTCCATACCGCGCAGCACCGCACGGAAACGTTCGCGCAGCGCGCGATCGAAATCGTGCTGCTGGGCCGCGTTTTCGGCGGCGGCGCGATGTTCGGCGGCCGCGCCGAGGTGCGGCTGCTCCGGAATCCGGTCCTCCGGCGGCATACTCATCCCACCACCTGCGCCCTCGGCACCCGGATATCCAAACCCTCACGGCGGCAGCGCTTATCGATGTAGCAGACCACCCTGGTGGACGCCTCGACCACCTCGCCGAACGCGGCGATGAGCAGTACGGCCGAGGTGAGCAGCGCGATCACCGCCCAGCGGTGGGTGCCGGAGAAATCCGCCAGATAGTTCGGGATGCCGAGCAGCGGGACCGCGAGCAGCACCAGCAACAGCCGCTGCGCGATCCACAGTCCCGTCGTCGGCCATTCCGTCCCGCCGACAAGCAATTTGGAGCGCGCGACCGCGGCGGCGTGACCGGCCCGCTCGGCGAACAGGACCGGCACCGCGACGAATCGGCCCGCGCGCAGATAACCCAGCCACAGCATGCCGAACGGCAAGGTGATGAGCAGCAGGGCGCTCACCGCGATGACGGCGACGCCGACCAGCGTGTACAGCAGCGAGAACACCAGTAGCGGAACGAATTCCGCGCCGAAGCGGACGAACCCCTGCCGCCAGCCGATCCGTTCGCCCGCGACGGTGGCCGTGCCGAGCGCGACGGTGAAGCCGCGCAGTACGAATCGCAGCACCCAGACCCCGGCGGCCGTGGCCAGAACAGCCGACCACGCGGTGCTCACATCGGAGCCGTCGGTGAGTCCGGAAACGCCCGCGACGACGCCGAGCACCGCGAGTTCGACGAGCACCAGGGTCGCCGCGCCCACCGCGGCCAGCGCGACGATATTCGCTTGGATGAGCGCGAACGGCGTATCGAGCAGTTCGCGGAAACTCATGGGGCGGATCGGCACCGTCGTTCCAGGGGACCCTGGTTCCGGATCTGTTCCCGCCCCGACGGCACCGGCCGGTTCGGCGGCTGGTGGCACGCGGCCGAGTCTAGCCGTCAGCCGTGCAGCAGGCGCCGCACAACGTTGCGATAGCGCGTCGGATCGATGGGCGGCAGGCCCAGCAGGGCGCGCAGGTAGACGCCGTCGCCGACCAGCCGGATCAGATCGGCCCGCACCGGATCATCGATCTCCTCGTCCAGACCCGCCGACCAGGCCCGCATGACATCGGCGAGCGCCTGCTGCACCTCGTCGGTCTCCGGGCGGGCGCCCGCGTCGACGGTGCGCATGGTGGCCAGCAGCGACCGGTAGAGCGCGAGCTCCAGCGCATCGGTGGAGTTCTCCGGATTCGGCGTCTGCAGGTACCACTCGGCCACCGAAACGCCGCGCGCGGTCGCGCCGCCGAGCTGCTGTTCGGCCCGTTCGCCGAGGCGGCGAACCAGCCCGGCGAGCAGCGCGTCCTTACTTTTGAAGTGGTAGAGCAGGCCGCCTTTGGAGACGCCCGCGGCCGTGGCCACGTTCTCCAGCGTCACCTGGGCCATGCCCTTTTCGAGCAGCAGAGTCTCCAGTGCGTCCAGGATCCGGTCCCGGGTGGTTGCGGTCACCGGGTCACTATACCGGCCGGACGGTAATGTCATGTACTATACCGTCTGGACGGTTAAACGAGCGGTGTCGAGTCCAGAGCCTCCCGGCCCGGACCGGTGCCGCGGGGAAGTCGAGAAAGTCATGACCACACGGACCGAACCCAGGACAAAAGTCGAGCTCGCGCCCGCTCCGCCGCGCGCGACCGCACGCGACTGGGGTGGTCTCGCGGTACTCGCGCTGGCCCTGCTGCTGCTCGCGGTCGACGCGACGGTCCTCGACCTCGCCGTGCCCGCGATCAGCGCCGACCTCGCGCCGAGCACCCCGCAGCTGCTCTGGATCATCGACGCCTACTCGTTCGTGCTCGCCGGTCTGCTGGTGGTGATGGGCAACCTCGGCGACCGCATCGGGCGGCGCAGGCTGCTGCTGATCGGCGCGGCCGGATTCGGGCTCGCCTCGGTGCTGGCCGCCTGGGCGGTCTCACCGGCGATGCTCATCGCCGCGCGGGTGCTGCAGGGTGTCGCGGGCGCGACGCTGATGCCCGCCACACTCGGCCTGATCCGGGCGATGTTCCTCGATCCGCGGCAGCGCACGGTGGCCATCGCGGTGTGGAGCGCGATGGCGGGCGGCGGCGCGGCGGCCGGTCCGCTGCTGGGCGGCTGGCTGCTCGAGCACTACTGGTGGGGTTCGGTATTCCTGGTGAACCTGCCGGTCATGCTCGCGCTGATCGCCCTCGGGCCGCTGCTCGTCCCGGAATCGCGCGATCCGAATCCGGGCCGCTTCGACCTGCCGAGCGCGGCGCTGTCCATGCTGGCGCTGGTGCCCATCGTCTACGCGGTGAAGGAGGGCGCCGCGCACGGGATGAGCCCGGCCCTGGCCGGAATCGGTGCGTTCGGCGTGCTCGCCGGCGTGCTGTTCGTGCGCAGGCAACGCGGACTCGACCATCCGATGCTGGATCTGAAGTTGTTCGCGCTGAACGGATTCCGCACCGCGGTGCTGACCAACCTGCTCGCGGTGTTCGCGCTGGCCGGTGTGCTCTTCTTCGGTTCGCAATACCTGCAGCTGGTGCTCGGGCAGTCGCCGATGCGGGCCGGACTGCTGCTGCTCCCGGGTCTGGCGGCGAGCGTGCTCGCATCGCTGGCCTCGGCCTGGCTGGTGCGCGGCTTCCGCCCCGGCGCGGTGCTCGGCGCCGCGCTGCTCGTCGCCGCGATCGGCGCCGGACTGTTCCTGCTGCTGAGCCCGGACGCCACGAGCACAACACCGTTCATCCTCGGTTTCCTGCTGATCGGCGCGGGTGTCGGTGTCGCGCTTACGGTTTCATCCGACCTGGTGGTCAGCTCGGCCCCGATGGAACGGGCGGGCGCAGCCGCCGCCGTCTCCGAAACCGCCTACGAAACCGGTATCGCGATGGGCGTCGCGGTACTCGGCAGCGTGGTGATGGCCATCTTCCGCAACGGCATCGACCTGAGCTCGGTGCCAGCCGACCGTACTGGTTCGGCAACCGAATCACTGGGTGGCGCAACGCAGTTCGCCCGCGAACTGCCGGAGACGACGGCCGACGCGTTCCTGGCGTCGGTGCACGAGGCATTCGTCTCGGGCATCCACTTCGCGGCCGCGGGCACGGCAATGATTCTGCTGGTAGCGGCGGTGATCGCGTTCCGGTTGCGGGGTGACCGGGCGTAAGTTGTTGCGGTGCAATGGTACTCGTGCTTGTCCGGTATCAGGGCTGGCGCGAGTGCCGCATCGGAGACTTGCGCTCGCACTGTTCCGGGGCGGGTGGGGGAGTGTTGTCGTGAGACGATTCGTCGTAAGGCCGTAACCTAATCCGCAGCAGTCACTTTTGACGCGGCCGGGCCAAACGGGTCGGGACCACCCGCCCGCGTAGCGTGACCAGCTCGCCGAGCTCCCACCGAGCGGCCTCGGTGGCGCCCGCCGCGTCGACCGCGCTCGCCGACGCGAGCAGAAGATCGTCGTGTTTGGCCAGCTCGCACAGGCGTGCGGCCTCGTTGACCGGATCTCCGATGACGGTGAATTCGTATCGCTGATGGGCTCCGACGTTTCCGGCGATCACCGTTCCGGCCGATACTCCGATGGCGGCGATGAAGTCCCGTGCGGAGGTGTCGAGCTTGTTGCGGATGGCGCGGCCGCAGGCCAGGGCCGCGCCGGGCGCGTCGGACAGCGGTGTCGGCGTGCCGAAGACGGCGAGCGCGGCATCGCCCTCGAATTTGTTGAGCAGGCCGCCGTGCCGCTCCACCTCGTCGACCACGATCCCGAAGAAGCTGTTCAGGATGGCGACGATTTCCGCCGGGGACCGGGTGGCGGCCATGGTCGTCGATCCGACGATATCGATGAACAGGGCGGCCGCTTCGGTCTCGACTCCGCCGAGGGTCGGATTGCCCGCGAGGGCCGCCGCGGCGACCTCGCGCCCGACATGCCTGCCGAACAGGTCGCGCAGCCGCGCCCGTTCGCGCAGCCCGTCGACCATGTGGTTGAAACCGCTTTGCAGCTCACCCAATTCGGTGCCGTCGTATACGGTCACCGCGACATCGAGATCGCCGTCCTCCACGTGCCGCAATGCCCGCCGCACATCGCGGACCGGCGCGACGATCGCCGAGACCGCCTGCATCATCAGCAACAGCCCGAAAACCAAAGTCGCGCCGCCCAGCGACAGCACACATACGGCCAGCCGGGCCGTACTGACATTCGTCGAGGCGAGCGCCCAGATCGCGACGGCCATCAGCAGGGTCAGCGGGACACCGGTGCCGAGCAGCCAGACCAGCAGCGCCCGCCCGGATACGCCGATCCCACGCCGCCGCCGCGACGGCCCCGCCTCCAGCACCTGCGCGGTCACCGCCCGCAACGCGAATTCGGTGAGCAGATAGCTGTTGGTGCACACGATCAATCCACTGAATCCGGTACCGAGCAGAACTTTCGGAATGACCGCCGGTTCCGCGATGCCGTACAGCGGTGTCAGGATGGCCACGCCGCTGAACCACAGCAGCGCCTGTTGCAGTACCAGTTTCCGCGGCAGGCGCGTCGCGGCGATCTGTTCGGCTTCGTTCGGCACCTGATCCGCGTTGGCCCAGCGCAGTTTGCGCAGCGAGTAAACGGTGCCCCAGGACAATCCGACCAGCAGGAGCGCGCCGATACAGATCGGTGCCGCGACGAAATTCAGCAGCACCAGTTTCCTGGTGAACAGCGGCGGTCCCGGCAGGATGAATCCGATCAGCGCGGCCGCCACCGCGATGCCGATCGTGTTCGCGGCCAGCGCGGTCACCGTCAGCAGCAACTGGATCCGGATCCGCCGCATGAGGACGTCCTCGTCGACGGGTCCGAGCAGCCAAGATCCATATGCGGAGGATGACGGCTTGCTGTCGGCCATGATCGCCAAGCGTAGGCCGCCCGCGCGGGATTACCCCGGATCTGGGTGCCGACCGTCCGGTCTCGGTGCGGTCCGCCGCGACCGGTCGCCGCCCGTATCGACCAGGCGGCACTTGCCGGACCGCACCGAGGTGTCAGTTGCCCGGCGGAAGTTCCCGCGGCCCGCGCCGACCCGGCAGCTGCGGATCGTTGCGTCCGCCGAGCTCGTCGTGCGACGCGCCCGCCGAAAGCCGCTGTCCCTGCGGCGTGTTCGGCAATTCCGAATAATCCGCGTCGACGACGGTCGCGGCGATCTGGTGTGCGTACCGCGCCGCCTCCGGAGACCCGGGCTGGAGCTGGTAGCCCGGATGTCCGCCGTGCGAATCCTGCGCGTCGACCGTCACCTTGCGGGTGCGCCGCAGCGTGAAGGTGATCTCCTCGACCTCCTCGAAGGCCTGCCGCGCGGTGCGCAGCGGGTGGGTCGCGGTATCGATCGCGTTGGCGACGAAGGACGGCACCAGCGGGCGGATGAGGCGGGCGGCGGTATCGGTGAACGGCACCGTGCCGATGATCGGAAGTTCCAGGCCGCCACCGCGCTTCGGTATTTCGGGCGCCGGATGCGCGCTCGCCTCGGTGAGCGCGGCGCCGGTGACGGGCGCGGGCAGATTCGGTGTCATATGTCCTTCTCGAGTCTCTTCGGCTGCGGGCAGTTCGCGGCGGGGCGGTTCGGCGACGCCGATCTGCAGTCCGCCGATGGCGGCGACGATGCGGGTGCGCTGCTGCTCCCGATCGATGGCGGTCTGCGCCTCGACGGCGAGGCGGGTCGCAGTGAGTTCCTGGTCGGCGCGCAGGGTTTCGGCCGCGGCGCGCGCCTCGGCCCGTTTGATCGCGATGGCCGCGTCGGCCTCGCGTTCGGCCCGGTCCTCGACGATGCGGGCGGCGAGCCTGCGGTCGAGGAAGGTTTCGCCGCGCCACCAGCGCAGGATCAGCGGCAGCAGCGCGAGGAGGGTGAACACCGTCGCGCCGAGCACCCGCAAGGCGAGCGCACTGCCATTGTGCGTCGTGTAGTCGTTCATCGCCGCCCAGCGTGCGCCGAGCCCGCGATCGGCAGTGGTGACGGCGGCGGATCTGGCTGCGGCCAGCGCCTTTTCGTCGGCGGCGATGCGCTGGTCGAGCGGGTCGACCTTGGCCTGTTCGATGGCGAGCTGCTTGCGCGCGTCGTCGAGCATGTCGTTGGCGGTTTGCGATTCCGGGCCGCGCCCGGGCACGTGGGTGATCTTGGTGGGCGGGCATTCCGGCGTCGGGTTGACTTCGCAGCGCGCGATGACCAGAGCGTCTTCGGTATCGTTGCGCGCCTTGGCGATTGCCCGGTCCAGCGCGGCGCGATCGGCGACGGCGCGGTCGAGTTCGGCGTTCGCCGCCGCCACCGCGGGCACGGAATCGGCGGAGCGCTGGGCCTTTTCGGCGATCGTCCGGTCGATGCTGCCGCCGAATGCGAGTACCGCGGCCAATTCGGCGACGCAGCAGCCGAGCACCACCGCGACCCCGATCCGCGCGGCCATCCCGAACCGGTCCGGCATCCGCCCCGGGCGCGCCGTCGCGAGCGCCCGCCCGACGAAGCAGCCCAGCGCGCCGACCAGCAACGCGGCCAACAGGTTTGCGAACAGGGGCGCATCGGCCGAGCCCAGCACGAGCCCGGTGACAATGTCGGCCACCACCCCGGACAACAGCACCACCGCACCGGTGACCGCGTATCCGGCTCGCTCGTGCCGCTCCCCGAGTTCCGCGCTGCGCGCCGGGGTCGCGGACCCACCGAGCCAGGCGAGTACGCCGGTGAGGTTCCTATCGTCGCTGCCTGCGCCTCGCCGCTCGTCCACCGGACCTCACATCCTCTACGCCCCAGCCACTTTCGCGCACGATGAAACTGTCACGGATTCGTTGTGACAGCGTGACAGGCCTTGGGCCGACACACCGAGTACGGCCCGGGGTATGTGCGCAGCCTCACAGAAATGCGTATCCGCTATGCCCGCTGAGCAACCGCCCCGAATACGCTGATTCGGTGACTCGTTTCCGAGCGGATTGGTTGGCACATGCGAGCGTTGCTGGTGTCGGTGCTGTCGGTGGCGCTGCTGGTGTTGGCGCCCGATAGCGCGAACGCGACGCCGGGCGGGCCGGATTCCGGCCCGCTGGACCGGCTGGTTGCGCTGGTCGCGGACCGGCTCGACACCGCGGACGCGGTGGCGGCGGCCAAATGGGCGACGGCCGAACGCAGCGGAACCCCGCCGGTCATCGACGATCCGGCCCGCGAGGCGGATGTCTACGATTCGATGGCTCGGCTCGGCGAGCGGCTCGATCTGCCCGAAAACTGGATCAGGCAGGTCTTTTTCGGTCAGATCGAGGCCAATAAGGTGGTGCAGCGCGGGCTGATCGCGGGCTGGCGTTTCGATCCGGCGGGCGCGCCCGCCGCGCCGCCGGACCTGTCGACGGTGCGGCCGCGGATCGATCGGCTCAATGCCGAGATCGTCGACGAGGTCGCGGCCCATCGGGGCGAGCTGTCCGGCCCGGATTGTGCGGAGCGGTTGGCGCACAGCGTATTCGGCGCCTTCGCGACCTGGCGGGGGGATGCGTTGCATCGGGTCGCGCTGGTCCGGGCGACCACGGTGCTGTGTGCACCGTAAAGGCGATTCGTCCGTCTTTCGATAGGCAGTATGCCTAGAAACATCGCCGAAATATTTCCGGAACAGCACCCCTTCTGTCGGTTTCGCGACATCCGCCGCGCGCCGGGGTGCCCGGTGACCAGTGTGTCCAATCCCACTCCCTACTATTTGCTGGCCATGTGCTGAAAGCCACAGCGCGCAAAAGAGTCCGGACGGTCGGATCACTGCCCGGGCATGTCACGGGCTTGTTGGAAATCTCTCACCAGATATCGGTTTGGTTAGCCGCCGAGCCGACGGTTTGTCGGCCACCGGACCGGGGAAATCACTTTCGACGCAGGTGAGCGGTGTTTCCGGCGCAATGGGATCGGCTCGGAACCGGTGGCGCACAATCGTTGTCGGCCGCTGGCACGCGGTGCCGGGGTCTCGATCACGCCGTGGGCGCTGCTTTACACTGGACAACGCGCACACGTGGAGGACCTCATGAAGAAGCCCAGCTAGACCAGGTTATTAGTGCAACCTTAGTTGGTTGGGCCTCGGACCTGACTTATCGTTTGCTCTTACGCCGAACCCAAAAATGTTCGGCGGATCGCCCGCTCGGGCAGCCCCCAGCGTAGCGGGCGAACACCCGCTCGAAGGTAATGATCGTGTTAGAGATCCGTTACCGACGCAGCACCCACGACGTCGAAAAGCGGGTGGCACAACTGGAGACGTGACTGCACACAGCGGTGCGAATGTCGGGCTCGCCAGGCGAAAGCCTGCGCAAACCGCGCAGAGCCCGAAAGCACCGCTATTCGAACACCGAGACCATCAGCGCGGCTGGTTTCCGGAACGTACGGGCGCAGTCTTGATGGAGGCGTTCGACGAAGGCCGTTTCTTCGAAGGCCGATTTCTTGAAGGCAGAGGCATGACGCAACTACCTGGCCACCGGTCACCCGGCCCCATCGGGCTCTACGACCCCGCGCACGAACACGATGCCTGCGGTGTCGCATTCGTCGTCGATATGCACGGCCGTCGCAGCCGCGACATCGTCGACAAGGCTATTACCGCCCTGCTGAACCTCGAACACCGCGGTGCCGCGGGCGCGGAACCGAATTCCGGTGACGGCGCGGGCATCCTGATCCAGGTTCCGGACGCGTTCTTCCGTGCCGTCGTCGACTTCGAGCTGCCCGCCGAGGGTGCGTACGCCACCGGTATCGCCTTCCTGCCGCAGGCCCGTCGCGAGGCCGCCCGCGCCGCGTACGGCGTGGAGAAGATCGTCAAGGAGGAGGGCCTCGACGTCCTCGGCTGGCGCGAGGTGCCGATCGACGAATCCTCGCTCGGCGCGCTCGCCCGCGACGCCATGCCGACGTTCCGGCAGATCTTCATCGCCTCGCCCAAGAACTCCACCGAGCAGCTCTCCGGTATGGACCTGGAGCGGCGCGCCTACGTCATCCGCAAGCGGGTCGAGCACGAACTCGGCAGCTCGGGCGCCGGTGAGGGCGCGGTCGGCAAGGAATCGGTGTACTTCCCGAGCCTGTCCGGCCAGACCTTCGTCTACAAGGGCATGTTCACCACCCCGCAGCTGCGCGCGTTCTACCTGGACCTGCAGGACGGCCGGGTGGAGAGCGCGCTCGGCATCGTGCACTCGCGCTTCTCCACCAACACCTTCCCGTCGTGGCCGCTGGCGCATCCGTTCCGCCGGGTCGCGCACAACGGTGAGATCAACACGGTCACCGGTAACGAGAACTGGATGCGCGCGCGAGAAGCGCTGCTGCACAGTGACATCTTCGGCACCGACTCCGCCGGCAACAACCGGCTGGAGAAGATCTTCCCCATCTGCACCCCGGGGGCCAGCGACACCGCCCGTTTCGACGAGGTGCTGGAGCTGCTGCACCTCGGCGGCCGCAGCCTGCCGCACGCCGTGCTGATGATGATTCCCGAGGCCTGGGAACGCAACGAGAACATGGACCCGCGGCAGCGGGCGTTCTACGAGTACCACTCGATGCTGATGGAGCCGTGGGACGGCCCGGCCTCGGTGTGCTTCACCGACGGCACCGTCGTCGGCGCCGTGCTCGACCGCAACGGCCTGCGCCCGAGCCGCGTCTGGGTGACCGACGACGGCCTGGTCGTGATGGCCTCCGAGGTCGGCGTGCTCGATATCGATCCGTCGAAGGTGGTCCGCAAGGCCCGCCTGCAGCCGGGTCGGATGTTCCTGGTCGACACCGCGCAGGGACGCATCGTCGGCGACGAGGAGATCAAATCCGAGCTGGCCGCCGAACACCCGTACCAGGAGTGGCTGGACGCGGGCGTCACCAAACTGGCCGATCTGCCCGACCGCCCGCACGTGCACATGTCGCACGACCGGGTGCTGATCCGGCAGCAGATCTTCGGATACACCAACGAAGAGCTGAACCTGCTGATCGCGCCGATGGCCAAGACCGGCGGTGAGGCGCTCGGTTCGATGGGCACCGACACCCCGATCGCGGTGCTCTCGGCCCGGCCGCGCCTGCTGTTCGACTACTTCTCTCAGCTGTTCGCGCAGGTCACCAACCCGCCGCTGGACGCGATCCGGGAAGAGGTGGTCACCAGCCTGAACCGGGCGATCGGCCCGGAGGCCGACCTGCTGCACCCCGGCCCCGAATCGTGTAAGCAGATCGCGATCGAACAGCCGATCCTGGACAACGACGAGCTGGCCAAGCTCATCCACATCAACGACGACGGTTCGCAGCCCGCGCTGCGGTCGGTGGTCATCCACGGCCTGTACCCGGTCGCCAAGGGCGGCAAGGGACTTCGCCGGGCGCTCAAGGCCATCAACACCCAGGTGTCGGCGGCCATCGACGGCGGCGCGCGGATCATCGTGCTCTCCGACCGCGAATCGAACGAGAAGCTGGCGCCGATTCCGTCGCTGCTGCTGACCTCCTCGGTGCACCACCACCTGGTGCGCGAGCGCACCCGCACCAAGGTCGGCCTGGTCGTCGAGGCCGGTGACGCCCGCGAGGTGCACCACATGGCCACCCTGGTCGGCTTCGGCGCGGCCGCGATCAACCCGTACATGGCCTTCGAGACCATCGAGGACATGCTGGAGCGCGGGGCGATGTCACTCGGCACCGGCAGCCTGGAGTCCGACTACCGCAAGGCCGTCGCCAACTTCAACAAGGCGGCGGGCAAGGGCGTGCTGAAGGTGATGTCCAAGATGGGCATCTCCACCATGGCCTCCTACAACGGCGCGCAGCTCTTCCAGGTGATCGGTCTGTCGCAGGAACTGGTGGACGAATACTTCACCGGTCTGCGCTCGCACCTGGACGGCATCGGCCTCGAGGAGATCGCCGCCGATGTCGCCGAGCGGCACAAGCTGGCCTTCCTGGAGAACCGCAACGAGCGCGCGCATCGCGAGCTCGAGGTGGGCGGCGAATACCAGTGGCGGCGCGAGGGTGAGTACCACCTGTTCAACCCGGACACCGTCTTCAAGCTGCAGCACGCGACCCGCTCGGGTCAGTACTCGATCTTCAAGGAGTACACCAAGCTGGTCGACGACCAGTCCGAGCGCCTCGCCTCGCTGCGCGGTCTGTTCAAGTTCAAGACCAAGGAGCGCAAGCCGATCTCGATCGACGAGGTCGAGCCCGCCTCGGAGATCGTGAAGCGATTCTCCACCGGCGCGATGAGCTACGGCTCGATCTCGTCCGAGGCGCACGAGACCCTCGCCATCGCGATGAACCGCCTCGGCGGCCGGTCGAATTCGGGTGAGGGCGGCGAGCATCCGGCCCGCTTCGAGGTCGAGGAGAACGGCGACTGGCGGCGTTCGGCGATCAAGCAGGTGGCCTCCGGCCGCTTCGGCGTCACCGCGCACTACCTGACCAACTGCACCGATATCCAGATCAAGATGGCGCAGGGCGCGAAACCCGGTGAGGGCGGCCAGCTTCCGGCGCACAAGGTGTACCCGTGGGTGGCCGAGGTCCGGCACTCCACGCCCGGCGTCGGCCTGATTTCGCCGCCGCCGCACCACGACATCTACTCGATCGAGGATCTGGCGCAGCTGATCCACGATCTGAAGAATGCGAACCCGCAGGCGCGGATTCACGTGAAACTTGTTGCGGAACCGGGCGTCGGCACCGTCGCCGCCGGTGTGTCGAAGGCGCACGCCGACGTGGTGCTGATCTCCGGCCACGACGGCGGCACCGGTGCGTCGCCGCTCACCTCGCTGAAGCATGCGGGCGGTCCGTGGGAGCTCGGCCTGGCCGAGACCCAGCAGACGTTGCTGCTCAACGGACTTCGCGACCGCATCGTCGTGCAGGTGGACGGTCAGATGAAGACCGGCCGCGACGTGATGATCGCCGCGCTGCTCGGCGCGGAGGAATTCGGTTTCGCCACAGCGCCTTTGGTGGTGTCGGGCTGCATCATGATGCGTGTGTGCCACCTCGACACCTGTCCCGTCGGTGTCGCGACGCAGAATCCGGTGCTGCGTGAACGCTTCACCGGTAAGCCGGAATTCGTCGAGAACTTCATGCTGTTCATCGCCGAAGAGGTCCGGGAACTGCTGGCGCAGTTGGGCTTCCGCACGTTGAACGAGGCCATCGGCCGGGTCGACATGCTGGATACCACGCGGGCCAAGGCACATTGGAAGGCCAGCAAGCTGGACCTCTCGCCGATCCTCGACGATGTCGAGACGGCGTTCATGTACCAGGACCGCCGCTGCACCAAGGCGCAGGACCACGGCCTGGACAAGGCCCTGGACCAGCAGCTGATCGAGCAGAGCCGGGACGCGCTGGAGCGCGGCCAGGCGGTGAAGTTCGAAACCAAGATCACCAATGTGAACCGCACCGTCGGCACCATGCTCGGCCACGAGGTGACCAAGCTCTACGGCGGAACGGGCCTGCCCGACAACACGATCGACATCACCTTCACCGGTTCGGCGGGCAACAGCTTCGGCGCGTTCGTCCCGGCCGGTATCACCCTGCGGGTGAACGGTGATGCGAACGACTATGTCGGCAAGGGACTTTCGGGTGGACACCTGGTGGTCCGCCCGTCGCAGAACGCACCGGCCGATTTCGTCGCCGAGCAGAACATCATCGCGGGCAACGTGATCCTGTTCGGCGCCACCAGCGGGCGGGCTTTCATCCGCGGTGTCGTCGGCGAGCGATTCGCGGTGCGCAACTCCGGCGCCACCGCGGTGGTCGAGGGCGTCGGCGACCACGGTTGCGAATACATGACCGGTGGCCGGGTGGTGATCCTGGGCGAGACCGGGCGCAACTTCGGCGCCGGTATGTCCGGTGGTGTCGCATTCGTCTACGACCCGAACGGCACCCTGGCCGACCGGGTGAACCCGGAGCAGGCGCAGGCGCTGGAACCGCTCTCGGGCGACGACTTCACCTGGCTGCACGACATCGTCGCGCAGCACCGCGACGAGACGGGTTCCGCTGTGGCCGAACGCATTCTGAGCGATTGGTCGCAGCAGGTGAACCACTTCGTGAAGGTTATGCCGCGCGAATACAAGAAGGTTTTGCTCGCCATCTCCGAGGCCGAGAAGAGCGGCAAGGATGTTGACGAGGCGATCATGGAGGCCGCTCGTGGGTGACACGCAAGGATTTCTGAAGCACACCTCGCGTGAGCTCCCGAAGCGGCGGCCGGTGCCGCTGCGCCTGATGGACTGGAAAGAGGTGTACGAGGAGAATTTCTCCAAGGACACCTTGAAGACCCAGGCCAGCCGCTGCATGGACTGTGGAATTCCGTTCTGCCACAACGGTTGTCCGCTGGGCAACCTGATTCCGGAATGGAACGACCTGGTCTACAAGGACCGCTGGCGCGACGGTATCGACCGGCTGCACGCCACCAACAACTTCCCGGAATTCACCGGGCGGCTGTGCCCGGCGCCGTGCGAATCGTCCTGCGTGCTCGGCATCAACCAGGACGCGGTGACCATCAAGCAGGTCGAGGTCGAGCTGATCGAGAACGCCTTCGACGAGGGCTGGGTGACCCCGGTCTACCCGACCCGGTTGACCGGTAAGCGGGTGGCCGTCGTCGGCTCCGGCCCGGCCGGTCTGGCCGCCGCACAGCAGCTGACCCGCGCCGGCCACACCGTCACGGTGTTCGAGCGGGCCGACCGCATCGGCGGCCTGCTGCGCTACGGCATCCCGGAATTCAAGATGGAGAAACGCTTCATCGACCGCCGCCTCGCGCAGATGGAGGCCGAGGGCACCATCTTCAAGACCGGGGTGAACGTCGGCGTCGACATCACCGCCGAGCAGCTGCGCGAGCAGTTCGACGCGATCGTGCTGGCCGGCGGCGCCACCCTGGCCCGCGACCTGCCGATTCCGGGTCGCGATCTGGACGGTATCCATCAGGCGATGGAATTCCTGCCGTGGGCCAACCGGGTGCAGCTCGGCGACGACGTCACCGACGCCGACGGGCTGCCGCCGATCCATGCGAAGGGTAAGAAGGTCGTCATCATCGGCGGTGGTGACACCGGCGCCGACTGCCTCGGCACCTCGCACCGGCAGGGCGCGGCGAGCGTGCACCAGTTCGAGATCATGCCGCGGCCGCCGCAGGAGCGTGCGACGTCCACCCCGTGGCCGACCTACCCGCTCATGTACCGGGTGTCCTCGGCGCACGAGGAGGGCGGCGAGCGGGTGTTCTCGGTGAACACCGAGCGTTTCGTCGGCGCCGACGGCAAGGTGACCGGCCTGGAGGCGCACGAGGTCAAGATGGTGAACGGCCGCTTCGAGAAGGTGGACGGTACCGACTTCACCCTCGAGGCCGACCTGGTGCTGCTGGCCATGGGCTTCGTCGGTCCCGAAAAGCCGGGCCTGCTCACCGATTTGGGCGTCGGCTACGACCAGCGCGGCAACGTCCAGCGCGACCGGAACTGGGCCACCAACGTCCCCGGCGTATTCGTCGCGGGCGATATGGGTCGCGGCCAGTCCCTGATCGTGTGGGCCATCGCCGAGGGCCGCGCCGCCGCGGCCGCCGTCGACAACTACCTGGAGGGTGAGACCGCGCTGCCCGCGCCCATCACCCCCACCATGGTCGCCCAGCGCTGATCGGCTGCACGAAAGGCGCCGGTGGACAAAACGTCTACCGGCGCCTTTCTGTTATGCCAGTGCCCGGCAAGCGCTTTCGTAGCGGAGGGTGGCATCGCGCATATCCTGTAGCGCCTCGGCGAGTGCGCCGGGTTCGCGGGATTCGGCGACGCGGGCGAGTCGGTGCAACGGGACGGTGATGTCCTGGAATGCCGTCGGGGTATTGGAGCGGATCAGCGGGATGCGGTGGTAGATCGAACCGTCGGAATCCCAAAAGGCCCAGTGGCATGGCGCATTTCGGATGAAGGTCTGGCCCAGGTAGCGGACGGCGCCGGTCACGAAGGGGTCGGCGGCCGCCGATGCGACCGCGGACCAGTCGTCGAATACTCGCCGGATGAGGATTTCCAGCGCGTAGAGGGAATCGACACCGAAGTCGAAGGGAAAGTCCTTGGGCAGGAAGCGGATTCGCCATGCGACCAGTGCCGGGACCATATCCGACAGCCAGCGGTCCAGGAAGGTCGTGGCGAATTCGGTCATGAGCCCGCGCTCCTTCGCCATGTACCAGGCGAGCGAGTCCGGTTCGGCGGCAGGCGGATTCGGGTCCGATCGGGGCGGTGGGGCAACATCGTAGAAGTCGAGGCCGAACTCGTCGCGCAGCACGGCGGCCTGTTCGGATGTGGCCAAGACGTAGATGTCGTCTTGGCATGATTCTATTTTCGACCGGCAGATCTGGTGGAACAGCCGCGGATCGGCGCCGCCGGGATCCAGATCGCTGAACTGTTCCGACACCGCCCCCTGGTCGACATAGTCGTCGGACTGGTGCTCGACATGCCACCAGACCGGTTCGCCGTTGCGCCGGAAATACAGGTACTCGTAGTCATCCGCGACCCGCAGCAGCTGGACATCGGAGATGACCACCGCGCCGCCCGTACATTCGGCCACATCGTCTTCCAGTTTGCTTCGGTAGTAGTCCGCGACATCGTCGACATCCTCACCGTGGATCGAAATGGCGACGCCGAATTCGGGAATCCAACCGATCACATCATCTTCGTCCAGTTCCTCGTCCAGATGCTCCGCCCGCCACGCGGCGATTCCGGCGAGCACCTCCGCGGCCTTCTGCTCCGTCACCATGCCCAGCTCCACCAGTCGGCGGGCCAGCGCTCGGACGGTCCTTCTCGTCATGCCGCCCGATTGTGGCCCAAACCTCCGACATGCCGAACCGATTGCGCCTGTGGACAATTCATCCACAGGCACGATCGGTTGTGGACTACGCGACCGCGTAGCGGAGGTAGACGACCCCGTTGTCGAAGACGTTGGATTCGGCGAGGGTCAGGCCGAAGTTGCTCTTCGAGGCGAAAAGTGGTGTGCCGCCGCCTATTACGACCGGGTGGACGAAGACGCGGTATTCGTCGATCAGGCCCGCGGCGGCGAGCGAGTGGACCAGGACGGGGCTGGCGAAGATCATGATGGTCTCGCCGTCGGCGGATTTCAGGTCCTGGACGGCGGCGGTGAGGTCGGTGGAGATCAGGCGGGAGTTGTGCCAGTCGGCCGATTCCAGGGTGGTGGAGGCGACGACCTTGGCGACATTGTTGACCCAGTCGGCGTGTGCGAGTTCGCCCGCGCCCGCGTCCGGGTTGTCGGGCACCGCACTCCAGTGGCCGTACATGCCGAGGTAGGTCTTGCGGCCGTACATCGCGGTGTCCACATCCCCGATGACCTTCCCGGCGAAGGCGGAGACCTCCTCGGACATTCCGGGGAACGTCCATTCGAAGCCCATACCCTCGCCAGAATCGACGTAGCCGTCGATGGTCATGTGCTCGAGGGCGACCAGTTTGCGCATGGTGATTTCCTTTCACAAGCGGTTGCAGGATGCAATCGCCTGTGTAGACGGGACGGTCCCGCGAAAGTCATCGGCGCCCGGCGATCAATCTTCGGCATCCATGGTTCACCCGGTGGGCATCCCGATATCCGGTCACCGAGCCGATCGTGAAATCGCCTGTCCGGCTTTGCCATCCGTATGCTGAGAGCCCGGTCAACCCCTTAGTCGATGATATTAGCTAACTTCCAGCAGACTCTTGGTCATGAAAACTGCTCTGGCCTAGAAGGTTTGGGCAAGCGACGGAAATTGGACAGGACCGTGTGTTCGGATGGCGTCGGCACGCACGAACACTTATTGTGTTCAGCGGCGTGCTGTTGATCTTGGCGTGTTCGCACGTCATCTCGCTGGGTTGGCAGAGTTAACCCGGTGTGCACTGGAACGACATCCGTCGAGTTCAGCATCATAGTGGCAACTTGTCGGGGCGAGTCCCTTGCGAGGGGCGAGGTTTGAACTGGAGCAGTATGCGGTTGAAGAAGATTGTCGCGGCTCTCGGTGCATCCGCGGCGTTGACATCTGGTTTGGTGTTCGGCACCGGATCGGCGAGCGCCGATTCCGGCTGCCCGAGTCTGTATGTGGTTGCCGTCCCCGGCACTTGGGAAACGGGTCACGACAAGAAGCCGCAGCCCGGCATGCTGGCAGGCGTCACGAACAACATGCCCGGTTCGGTCGACGTCGACTATGTGACCTACGCCGCCACCGCCTTCCCTTGGGAGGGTGACGTTTACGGCGCGTCGAAGAAGGAAGCCGTCGACAATGCCCGCGCCATGGCGGAGAACATGCTCAACCGCTGCGGCAACACCCGGCTCGCGCTGGTCGGCTACAGCCAGGGCGCCGATGCGGCGGGCGATCTCGCGGCCGAAATCGGCACCGGCGTAAGCCCGATCCGTCCGGAGCGGCTCGCCGCCGTCGGCCTGATCTCCGACCCGCGCCGCTCGCCCTCCGACACCCAGATCGGCCCGTTCGCTCCGGGTGCAGGCGCCGGTGGCGCCCGTCCGGGCGGTTTCGGTTGGGTCAGCGACCGCGTTCGCACCATCTGCGATCCGGAAGACCTCTACTGCTCCACCGCGGACGACGATTTCGTCACCCGCTTCGCCGGCTTCCTGGCCCAGAGCTCGGAGGCGAACCCGGCCAACATCTGGCGCTATCAGCTCGAGCTCGGCTCGATCATGGGTGACCTGTTCGCGCACGGCGGCATCCCGACCCTGCAGTCGCAGCTGTCGGATTCGGCGAACGAGCAGCGCGCCAAGGATCTGGAGCACTTCTACAAGTCGCAGGCGCACACGCTGTACGGCAGCTACTCGGTGGGTGGCGGTCAGACGGCCATCTCCTGGATGCACAACTGGATCGCCGGACAGGCCTGATCCAACAAACACAGTCGAAGGCCGCTCGCCCGGGGACTATCGGGCGAGCGGCCTTCGTCATGTTCGGCGCGAAAAACCCGTCAGCCCGCGGATCCGGTGCCGGGCAGCGGCAGACCGGGCAGCTGCCACTGGTGGTCGTGGTGATGGTGATGCCGACGGTGATGCCACCAGTTGTTGATATCCCCGGCCTGCTGCGGCGCGTCCTGAGCGGCCTGCACGACCGGAACGGACTGATCGGGCGCCTCGGCGGAGGCGGTGGCCGCGACGGCGGCGAGCGGAACGGCGACCAGCGCACCCGCGATGGCGAAACGGGCGGCCCGGCGGCGCGGCGATGTCTTCGACGACAACGGAATTCCTTTCTGTCAGACCGTGAGCCGCTGGTGCGGCGACCCACCGGTCTCATCGAAGTTTCCGTCGCTGGGACGCCGGTGCGACCTCCCTGACAATCCACTGTGTGCTCAGGCCCCGCGTGCCGCGATATTGCGCGGCAACAGATCCCAGACGTGCCCGTTCTCGTTGATCGTCGCGGCGGTGCGGCGGCCGGTGCGGGAGAACAGGATTCGGGTGATCGAGCAGTAGTCGATCGGGAAGGTCAGCGGGCGGGCCAGGCTGAGCACGTCCTGCAGCAGCACGTTGATCACGCCGCCGTGCGCGAAAACCACGACGGTGTCGGCGGGTTCGGTATTCGCCGCGAGTTCGGCGACGGCGCCGAGCACCCGGCCGATGAACGCGGGCGCATCGATCTGTTCGGGCAGGTGCCCGGATTTGATCCGCTCGTATACCGCGCGGAATTCGGTCTTGGCATCCTCGATCGGAATGTAGGCGGGCAGGTCGCGATCGTATTCGGCGAGATCGTCGACGATTTCGACGCCCAGCCCGAGTTTGGCCGCGAGCGGCGCCGCGGTCGCCGCCGCGCGGCGCTGCGGGCTGGCGACCACGCGGCGAATTCGATGCTGGCTCAACGCCGCGGGCACCCGCTCGGCCTGCTCCAACCCGATCGGCGCCAGCTCGGGATCGGCGATGCCATCCGCGACGACCGTCCGGAGCGGCTGCGCGTGCCGCACAAGAATCAACTGCACGGCACCACTCTGCCGCAGCGACGTGGCCGGTGCGTGGCCGGGCGGTTACTGCGGCGGCGTGTACTGACCCGACGGCGGAGTCGGCGGCTGCTTCTTGCGCACGATCAACCAGACGATCAACGCGATGATCCCGATGACGACGACGCAGCACAGGCCGCCGAGGAAACGGAACACCCCGCCGCCGCCCCGGCTGCTGCGCCGCGCCTGGTACTCCACCGCGGCGGCCAGCACATCCGGATTGGCCCACACCGAGGTGTCCACCAGGTGTGCGTTGGTGAGCAGATCAAGGTACATCGGGCAGTCCCATCTAGTAGCGGCCGGAACACCAAGCGTAGTCGCGGCATCCGGCTCGGTCAGCGCGGTTTCACCAGCGGGAACGGCAGCGTTTCGCGAATGCTGCGGCCGGTGATCAGCATGACGATCCGGTCGACGCCCATGCCGAGACCGCCCGTCGGCGGCATCGCGTGCTCGAGCGCCTGCAGGAAGTCCTCGTCCAGTTCCATCGCCTCCGGATCGCCGTTGGCCGCCAGCAGCGACTGTTCGGTGAGCCTGCGCCGCTGTTCGACCGGATCGGTGAGTTCGCTGTACGCCGTGCCGAGTTCGACGCCCCACGCCACCAGGTCCCACCGCTCGGTGACGCCGGGGATGCTGCGGTGCGCCCTGGTCAGCGGCGATACCGAGGTCGGGAAGTCGATGTAGAAGGTCGGTTCCTCGGTGCGCGACTCCACCAGGTGCTCATACATTTCCAGCACCACCTGGCCCGGATCCCAGCCGTGCTGGTACGGCACCTTCGCCTTCTCGCACAGGTTGCGCAGCGTCTCCAGATCGGTCGCGGGGGTGATCTCGGTGCCGAGCGCGTCGGATACCGCGCCGTGCACCGTCTTCACCGGCCAGTCGCCGGAAATGTCCACCTCCTCGAACGATCCGTCGGGCTTGGGCCGCATGGCGACCATCGCACCGTTGGCGGCCAGCGCCGCATGCTGGATGAGCTGACGGCAGACGTGCATCATCCGCTCGTAATCGCTGTGCGCCTCGTACGCCTCGAGGATGGTGAACTCCGGATTGTGGCTGAAGTCGACCCCCTCGTTGCGGAAGGTGCGGCCGATCTCGAACACCTTCTCCATACCGCCGACGCACAGCCGCTTGAGGTACAGCTCCGGCGCGATGCGCAGGTACAGGTCCAGGTCGTAGGCGTTGATGTGGGTCTGGAACGGGGTGGCGTTCGCGCCGCCGTGCACCTGCTGCAGGATCGGGGTCTCCACCTCGAGATATCCCAGGCCGTGCAGCGAATCCCGCAGCGAGCGCACCACCGCGCTGCGTTTGGCGAGCACCTCGCGGATATCGGTGTTGATCGCCATATCGACGTAGCGCTGGCGCACCCGCGCCTCCGGGTCGGCCAGACCCTTCCACTTATCCGGCAGCGGGTGCAGGCATTTGCCGAGCATCCGCCAATCGGCGGCGAGCAGCGAGAGTTCGCCGCGGCGGCTCTGACCGATCTGCCCGCTGACCTCGATCAGATCCCCGAGATCGAACAGATCGCTGAACGCGCCGCTACGCTCGGCGCCGACCCGGTCGCGGTCGATGACCAGTTGGATCTCGCCGGACCAGTCGCGCACCACCGCGAAGATGACACCGCCGTAGTCGCGGATGCGCAGCAGCCTGCCGCACACCCGGACGGTGGTGCCGCGCGGTGAACGCCTGGCCTCGGCCACCGTATGCGTCGGCGGATAAGCCACCGGATATGCCTCGACTCCGGTGGCGGCGAGCCGGTCCAGCTTCTCCATCCGCACCCGAACCTGTTCCGGGCGGCGCGAAAGACGTTCGGTGCCATCGGTTTCCGGCAGATCCGGCGCGCTGCCGTCGACTCGTAGGCCGGTGAGCGTCGGCGGTACCGCGCTGTGTAGACCAGTGTGCACGGCGGTATCGGGCTCCTTGCCGAAACGCGGCAGGAAGCCCTCGGCGAGTGCGCTGGCCACCGCGACCCGCGGCAACTGCCTGCGCTCCTCGAACAGGAAAAACCTTGGCACCCAATGCGGTTGGTATTTCACATTGGAGCGGTACAGCGCCTCCAGCTGCCACCACCGGGAGAAGAACAGCAGCACGCCGCGCCACAGCCGAAGCACCGGCCCGGCGCCGATCCGGCCGCCCTCCTCGAATACCGAACGGAATACCGCGAAGTTCAGCGAGACCTTGGTGATGCCCTGCTGTTCGGAGGTCAGCGCCAGCTGGGAGATCATCAGCTCCATGACGCCATTGGGGCCCTTGGGATCTCGGCGCATCAGCTCCAGCGACGCGCCGGTGCGGCCCCACGGCACCAGCGACAGCATGCCGAGCACCCGGCCCTGCGGACTCACCGCCTCCACCAGCAGGCAGTCACCGTCGAGCGGATCGCCGAGGCGGCCGAGCGCCATCGAGAAACCGCGTTCGGTCTCGGTGTCGCGCCATGCGTCGGCCCGCGCGATCACCTGCGGGAACTCCTCGGCCGATATGTCGCGATGCCTGCGGATGCGCACCTCGATGCCGTGTTTGCGCAGCCGGTTCGCGGCCTGGCGGACCTGCTTCATCTCCGGACCGGCCAGCGAGAAGGCGCGGGTGTCCAGGATCGCCTCGTCGCCGAGGCGCAGTGCGGAAAGTCCGGCCCGGCGATACGCGGTGGCGCCGAGTTCGCTCGCACCCATTACCGCCGGGGCCCAACCGAATTGGTCGGCCTGGCGCAGCCACGCGTCGATCGCCTGCGGCCACGCCTCGCGGATGCCGATCGGATCGCCGCTGGCCAGGGAGACGCCCAGCTCCACCCGATAGGTGATGGCGGCCTTACCGCTGGGCGCGAACACCACCGCCTTATCCCGGCGGGTCGCGAAATAGCCCAGCGAATCCTCGACATCGGACCGCTCCAGCAGACCCCGGATGGCCGACTCGTCGACGCCGGTCATCGCATTCGCCGCGCGCTGCGAACGCAACAGCACGATCACCGCGGTCAACAGCGCGATCGCGCCGAACAGGCCGAGCAGGAAGTTGACGAACGGGCGGGGGTGACCGTCGAAATGCTCGTTGTCCACCAGCACCGTCGCCGTCACCCGATACATCGCCCACAGCGGCCGCTGCACGCCGCTCGGCAGCGTCCCCGGGAACAGTTCGATCAGACCCCAGCCGAACAGCCACCCGATGGCCAGCCCGGCGGCCAAGGTGCCCAGCGCCTTCCAACCCGCGCCGCGGCGCACCTTGGTGTAGAACTCGGGCCACGCGGCGATCAGCACGCCGATCACGATCAGCTGGACGATCCCGGCGATCAGATTGTTCAGATTGTGCGAGCCGAGGAATTCGGTCACATTGCCGAGACAGAACAGCCCCTGATAGCCGACGAGCAGCCACCAGGCAATCCGTTTGCGGCTCGCGGTCGCACCGGCGAGCAGACCGACCACCAATGCCCACACCAGGCTGGTGTCCGGGGCGTCGAAGTAGTACAGGTCGACATAGCGGCGCGGCACATGTGTCAGGAACCGCAACCCGGGTGAAAGACTCCACAGGAAACACAGCACCGCGAAAACACCGAGCACCATCCCCGTGATGTGGGGTACCTCCCGCAGCCGGCCGTGCCCCCGATGCGGGACCGGTGGCGTCGCCTTTTCGGGTGGTTCGGAGTCGGTGTGTTGCCGGGCTTGCGTGGAAGTCACCGCACCAGTGTGAATGTTGCCCCCGGTCTGTGTTCGATTTGCCACCCCTTCACCGCGGCGTGTTCGCCTGTCCGAGCGTTCGGTGTGCACGGCGAAGTAGGCCCGCGGTTTACCGATGACCCCGCGCACGGTAAGGATGTATGCCATGTCAGATCCAGTCGATGTGCCGATCGATGACGACGTCATTCGACTCGGTCAGTTCCTGAAGCTGGCCAACCTGATCGATTCCGGTTCGGAGGCGAAGACGGTTATCGCCGCCGGCCTGGTTCGGGTGAACGACGAGGTGGAGGTGCGCCGCGGACGTCAGCTACACGTCGGCGACGTGGTCGCCATCGCCGGTCACAAGGCCAGAGTATCGGGTTAATCCTCCGCGCGGACCACGACACCGTCGTGGTCGCTGTAGAGCATGTCACCGGGTACGAAGGTGACGCCGCCGAATTCGACGGGCACATCCTTGTCGCCGGTCCCGGTCTGGGTGCTCTTGCGCGGGTTGGTGCCGAGCGCCTTGATGCCGATATCGAGCGTGCGCAGGATCGCCGAATCGCGGACCGCGCCGTTGACGATGACGCCTGCCCAGCCGTTGGACACCCCGCGTCCGGCGATGATGTCGCCGACCAGGGCGGTGTGCACGCTGGCACCGCCGTCGACGACGAGCACCTTGCCCGCGCCCGGCTCACTCAGCGTCTGCTTGACCAGGAGGTTGTCCTGGAAACAGCGGATGGTGACGATGCGTCCGGAGAAGGTCTCGCGGCCGCCGAACTGAATGAACTGCGTATCGCAGCTGCGGATGTCGGGGCCGATCTCATCGGCCAGGTCGGCGGTGGCGACAACGTTCGCGTTTTCGGTCACTGTGCTATTTTGCAGCGCCTTCGGCGCTGCGTGTTCGCGGCCCCTGGGAGTCTCGCGTCTCAGCGGTCGAGACTCGCACCTTCGGCGCATGCGCTTCGACCGCTGAGACGCGAGACGGGCCGCGAACGGTCGCTCGTAAGGCTCGCTCCGTGCTGGTCCCGATCTGCCTGCACGGTCGCCGCTGATCCGCGGCGTCGCTGGTTGCGATCTGCTGGCCGGTTGCTATCGATGGCCGTACTGCGCCTGGTACCGGACCCGCTCGCGTTCGCGAATCTTGTTGTGGTCGATCCAGTTCGGATCGAGTCCGTGCTGGACCATGCGCCAGCGCCGCCACACGTAGCCGAGTGCGACGGTGAAGACGATCAGCGGGACGAGCATCATCACGAACATACCGACCTTCAGCGGCAGTGGGCCCGGCAGCAGCAGGACCAGCGCGAGTAATGGGATGATGGGCACGAGGAACCGGACGAGATAGCGCTCCATCGCCCCGTGCCCGACGAGGTCGTGGATGACCCACTCGTGCAGCTCCGCCGGGAGCTCGCGGCCCAGATCGTATGCGATCCGCTGCCCTATGGTGGGAGTATTCATACTTCCAGGCTATGCCTGTGCTGCCGGTCACCGCTAGGTAGCTGGCGCAGCCCTCATGCCGTGACGGCCAAGGTCGCGGCCAGCCCGAACGCCACCGCCATCATCGTCACCTCGACGACGGCCCGGCGCAGCGAGTCCTCGGCGGCCATCCGGTGATCGGTCGCCCTCGGCACCCAGGTGCGCCGCCACCACCAGCCGAGGGCCAGCAGACCGAGCAGCACAAGGGTTTTCGCGAGCAGGATGCGCCCGTAGCCGGTGCTCACCAGGGGCGCGATGCCGTGAATCTTTATGAGCCCGTTGATGATTCCGGTGAGCGCGACGGTGAGCACCAGCGGCAGCGCCACCGCCGAATATCTGGGCAGCGTCACCGCCCATTCGCCGCGGGTGCGCACCACCAGCGCCAACGCCATCAGCAGGCCGAACCAGGCCGCGGCGGCCAGCGCGTGCACCGCGCCGAGCACCGAACCGAACGGCTGCTGCGACATATGCCCGGTGATCGGCCGCAGCGCCAACGCGACCGCCGCGAACACCAGCACCAGATCGGTCGACGCGCTGTCGGGCCGCCGGAACGCCAGCGCCGAATATCCGGCCGCCGCACCGGTACCGACCAGGATGGCGATCCCGATCTGCCCGCCGCTCAGATGCAGCAGGTAGGTGCCGAATTCGGTGGCGCCGAGCCGCCGCACCGGGACCCCGACCACCTCGGCCGCCGAGCAGACCAGCACCCCGAATTCGGCGCCGCACCAGAGCCCGGCGAGTAGGGCCAGCGGTCGCCATGCGGGTCGCAGCCGATCGTGCAGCCGCGGTAGCGCGGCAAGGCCGAGCACCGTCGCGCCCGCGCCGTCGGCGATCACCCGGATCACGGATTCGGCGGGCAGCCCCGCCGGGCGGGTCAGCAACCAGGCCAACCCGACCCCGAACAGGCCCGACGGAAGCACCAGCAGCAGCGCTGATCCCGCCGGCGCGAGCCACCGGCGCTGCGGAACCTCTGTCACCTAGCCCTGCTTCGGCTTCCGGCTCCGCCCGGCCAGCAGCGCGAACGCCAGGCCGCCGCCGAACAGCACCACCGCGCCGACGATGAAGACCCACAGCGGGATTCCGCTCGAGCCGTCGTCATCGGAGGCGGTCTTCGCGTCGGCTTTCGGCCCCGGCGTGCCGTTGCCCGGTTTGCTCAGGGTGAAGGTCCTGGTGCCCTTCACCGGATGGCCGTCGGCGGAGGTCACTCGGTAGGCGATGGTGTACTGACCGGCCGGGCCCAGCTCGCCGACCTCGATGCTGATGGTGTTTCCATCGACGGTCGGGCTGCCTTTGGACCACAGGTTGCCGTCCGGGCCGACGACGGTCAGCGACGGAAAGCTGGTCTGCAACGCCTCGTTGAAGCTGACGCTGGCCCGCGCCGGGCCGGTGTCGACGGTCGACCCGTCCGCGGGCACGCTGCCGGTCGGCGTCGAATGCGCCGCGGCGAGCCCGGCCGCGCCGATGCCGAAGCCGAGCAGGAACAGGCCCGCGACGGCGAGCGTCAGCAGTCGTTTCACCGTGGTCATGATCGCCTGTTCCGGATCACCGAGCCGAGCCCGAGCGCGAAGCCGAGCAGGCCGAGCGCCAGGCCGATGCCGCCGAGCCAGCGGGCGGTGGTGTCGGTGGAATCATGGTCGGCGGATGTCGTGACCTTGGTGGCCGACAGCGAATCATCGCTCAACACCGGGGTCGAGGTCAGCGTCAGCGACGGCACCGGATGTTCGGGCTCGGATCCGTTGGGGCCCATGGGCTGATCCCAGGCGACCACCTTGCCGTCGCTGTAGGTCTGTTTGGCCGGGAAGCTGAGTTTGTCCTGCTTGGGCAGCGGGCCGAGCGAGACGACGAAGCGCTGGAACTGGCCGGGCGCAATACCGGTGGAGCCCGCGTCGGCGGTCCAGGTGATACCGGTGATCTCCGACTTGTCGTTCTTGTCGACCTTCACCGACCAACCCGGAATCGGTTCCGGCCGTGCGCTTTTCATATTGGGGATGGCGACGTTGAGCGATGTGGTGCTCGCGGTGTCGGATTCGTCGGGCACCTTGAAGGTGGCCACCGCGTAGCCGCCCTGTTTGGCGCCCGGCGCGTCGACCGTGACGTGCGCGGCGGCGGTCCCGGCGCCGAGCAGCACCAGGCCCGCGGCGGCGACGGGCGCGCACAGGGCGCGCGAAAGCGAGAGGTTCATGGAATGGCTTTCTGTCCGAAGTGAATTGGCGCGTTCGAGCGCGGCGGCGATAACCGCGCTCAGACGGACACGGGTGGCGCACGCGGACCGATCGCGCCGTTCGGATGAAAGCGGTAATGCGGCACACCGGGGTCCGCCCAGCGGCGGCGATCGGCGACACGCGATCGGCGAGGCACCCCGAGCGCGACCCGAATGGCCTGGGAAACAACGGCATAGAGCCGATCGACGACCAGAATCAGTGCGGCGCAACAGAATGTCGCGACGATATGTGCGAACAGCATCGGCCCGGTCGACAGCGGCGACGAATGCGACTCATGGCCGAGCATTCCGGACAGCGCCACATGCCCGCCGAACTGACCGAGCGCCAGCAGTCCGAACACCGAACCCCGGCTCGCCGGGCGCAGGCCCGCCACCCCGCCGGCCGCCGCCGCGATGAGCAGCAGCAGCGTCAGTTCGGCCGAATTCGGCAGTCCGCCACCGGCGGTGCCGTGCGCGGCGACGGCCAGCGCACCGACCGCGGCGCCGACCAGACAGCCGCGCACCTGGCCGGTGGGCGGGCCGGGACGCATCGGATCAGCGCACGCCGAGGCGCGCGAGCACATCCGCCTCTAGACCCGACAGCTCGTTCGAGATCGAGGCGTGCACGGCGCGCCGCCGCGGTGTCGGCATCTGCTCGGCGGTCTGCACCGCGGCGGTCAGGCTGTTCAGCCGTTCCCTGGCGGCGGTGACGAACTTCTGCGCGTCGCCCTTGTCCGTGCCCTGCTCGCCGATTTTGCCAAGGGCCGCTTCGGTATTCGCGATGCGCGCCTGCAACTTGGCACCGTGCCCGCTGAAATCGCCGAGCTGGTCGATGCCGATGCCGAGCTGATGCGCCCGCCGGGTATCGATCCGGCCGCGAATGAACGTCGCCGCCCGGTAGGCCAGCGGCGCGAGCACCGGGACCAGCACCCGCGCCACGCCGAGATACTTCTTCACCTGGCTCGCGCTGAACGGATCCCGCTCGGCCTTGGCCGCCGCCTTCAGCGCGGCCTTCTCCTCCGCCTGCAGGGTGGCGATCTGCTGCTTGGCGACCTTGCGGTGGGTGCGCGCCTCGGCGCGCTTGGCCTTGCGATCGTTCTTCGCGGTGAGTTTGGCCTCCAGCCCGGCCTTGTGCTTGAGGGCTTTCGCCTCGGCCCTGCGGCTCGGGCGCCGCTTGCGCTTCGTGAACAACCCCATCTCGAAGGCCCTCCGTAATGCCTGTCTGCCCGGTGCACGCGGTTTGCGCTCACCCTAGCCGGTCGACGCGCTCGACCGTGCGCAGGTGTGCTCAGTTCGGTTGTACCCCGTGCGTTACCCCACCCGCCCCGGCCGGTCGCGGCGGCGATATCGATCCCGCCCCGGGACCGCGTTGTGTCATGCGGTTCACGGGTTTGTCGGGGGTGGGGACCATACTGCTTACGTGTATTCGGGTATTGATGACCGGGATGGTCGCGGCGACAACGGCGGAACCGACGAACGTTCGGCCGCCGTCGAACTCGCGCCGACGGCATTCATCGATGCCCGCTCGCTGATCGGCTGCCGCCACCGCCTGCATCTGAACGCGACGCATCCGGGCCTGCTCGCCGATGTCGCGGAGGACGCGGGTGTGCGGCAGCGGCGCGAGGCCGCCGCGGCCCATCGCTCCCGGGTGCGCGATTCGCTCATCGGCGCCGATCCGGACGGCTGGGTGGTGATCGATCCGATGCTGCGCGCCGCGGACCGGGCCGCGGCCACCATGCTCGCGTGTGCCGAAGGGGCGCACCGCATTTGGGGCGGATTGCTGCCGCAGGAGCCGGATACCGGCCGGCGCGGCGGTTCGGAGATCCTGCTGCGCGACCTCGACCGCGGCGGGTACATCCCGGTGATCGTGGTGAACCACAAGGTGACCGATCCGCGTCAGCCGGAACCGGCCGACTTCCACCCGCTCACCTCCGACCCGTATCACTGGGATCCACAACCGGATCCGCATCGCAAACTGCGGCAGCAGCCGCGCGATCAGCAGCGCCTCGCGCACCTGTACCGAATGCTGCAGCGGCACGGCCTGGCGAGTCCGGCGCTGGTCGGCGGCGTCATCGGCTACCACTTCGACCGCATCCTGGTACACGATCTCGGCCCGGTGCTCGCCGACTACGACCGCCGCTACGCTGACCGCATCGCGGTGGTGCGCGGCGAGGCGCCGACGGTTCCGTCGAAGGTGCCCGAGTGCCGCCAGTGCCCGTGGTGGAACCGCAGCGTCGAGGGCCCGAGTTGCGAGGGCTGGCTCATCGAACACCACGATGTCAGCCTGGTCGCGCCCGGTTCGCGGGCCGAGGTGCTGCGCGGGCACGGCGTCGAGACCATCGAGGATCTGGCCGCGTGGTCCGCACCCGATCCCGACGACTGGCAGCACGGCCCGTTCGGCGAGGCGGTGGTCACCGCGCGCGCCTGGCTGGCGGGCGCGCCGCTGGTGCGCCGGGTGCGGCCGATCACGGTGCAGCGCGCCGACGTCGAGGTCGATGTCGATCTCGAGAGCTTCCAGGAGTACGGCGCCTACCTGTGGGGCACGCTGCTCGACGGGGTGTACCGCCCGTTCGTCACCTGGGATCCGCTGCCCACCGAGGACGAGGGCCGCTCCTTCGGCGAGTTCTGGACCTGGTTGATGACGGTGCGCGCACAGGCCGCCACCGCGGGGAAAACCTTTGCGGCGTACTGCTATTCGCGCACCGCCGAGGACAAGTGGCTGTACGAGTCGGCCCGCAGATTCGCCGGCCGCCCCGGTGTGCCCACCGTCGATCAGGTGCGCGCGTTCGTCGACGGGCCGGAGTGGGTCGATATGTTCCAGGCCGTCTCCGATCAGTTCATCTGCCCGAATGGCAAGGGGCTCAAGAAGATCGCCCCCGTAGCCGGATTCGCCTGGCGCGATCCGGAGGCGGGCGGCGAGGCGTCGATGAGTTGGTACCGCCAGGCGGTCGGCTACGACGGCCCGCCCGATCTGGGCCAGCGCACCCGGCTGCTCGAATACAACGAGGACGATGTGCGCGCCACCCGGGTGTTGCGCGAATGGATGAGCGAGCGGGCCGATGCCGAGGTGCCCGCGCTCGCCGATTTCGGACCGGGCGCGCCCGCGGAGGTGCCGCCCTCGGTCCGGTAGTCCGGCCGCCGTATCGAATTCGGGGCGCTACCTGGTTACGCTCCGCTGCTGACCGCACGCCGGGGTGTCGAATTCGCGGCGTCCGGCGGTGCTTTACACTCCGCTGCCGCCCCCGCACCTGACCTCGCACCGCAGCGGTACCATCGCGACCGTGACAGAGCACGTCGAACAACTCGAGTTTCAGGCAGAGACTCATCAGCTGCTCGAGCTGATGATCCATTCGGTCTACTCCAACAAGGACACGTTCCTGCGGGAGCTGATCTCGAACGCATCCGACGCGCTGGACAAGCTGCGGCTGGAGTCCTTCCGGGACAAGGATCTGCAAGTCGACACCACCGATCTGCACATCGAGCTGGCGGTCGACAAGGAGAACCGGGTTCTCACCGTCCGGGACAACGGCATCGGAATGTCGCGCGCCGAGGTGGTCGATCTGATCGGCACCCTTGCCAAATCCGGCACCGCCGAATTGCGCAGGCAGCTGAACGAGGCCAAGTCCGAGGCGGCCGCCGAGGAGCTGATCGGTCAATTCGGCATCGGTTTCTACTCGACCTTCATGGTCGCCGACAAGGTCGTCCTGACCACCCGCCGCGCGGGTGAAACCGCAGGCACCAAATGGGAATCGGCCGCGGGCAGCTCGACGTACACCATCGAGGAGTTGGCCGACGCCCCGCAGGGCACTGCGGTGACCCTGCACCTCAAGCCGGTCGACGAGGACGATCACCTCTTCGACTACACCCAGGAGTGGAAGCTCAGGGAGATCGTCAAGAAGTACTCCGATTTCATCGCCTGGCCGGTCCGCATGCAGGTGGAGCGGACCGTCACCGAGGGTGAGGGCGAGGACAAGAAGGAGAAGACGGTCCTCGAGGATCAGACCCTCAACTCGATGAAGGCGCTGTGGACGCGCCCGCGGAGCGAGGTCTCCGATGAGGAGTACAAGGAGTTCTACAAGCACGTCAGCCACGCCTGGGACGATCCGCTGGAGATCATCCCGCTGAAGGCCGAGGGCACCTTCGAATATCAAGCGCTGCTGTTCCTTCCGTCGCACGCGCCGTTCGATCTGTTCATGCGCGAGCACAAGCGCGGCGTACAGCTCTACGTCAAGCGGGTGTTCATCATGGACAACTGCGAGGAGCTGATGCCGGAGTACCTGCGGTTCGTCAAGGGTGTTGTCGACGCGCAGGACCTGTCGCTCAACGTCTCTCGCGAAATCCTGCAGCAGGACCGGCAGATTCAGATGATCCGCAAGCGCCTGGTGAAGAAGGTGCTGTCCACGGTCAAGGATCTGCAGGGCGCGGAGGATCAGGAGAAGTACCAGACGTTCTGGAAGGAGTTCGGCCGCGTCCTCAAGGAGGGCCTGCTGTCGGACTTCGACAACCGCGACACCATCCTGCAGGTGTCCTCGTTCGCCTCCACCAACTCGACCGATGAGCTCACCACGCTCGCGCAGTACATCGAGCGGATGAAGGACGGTCAGGACAAGATCTACTACATGACCGGTGAATCCCGGCAGCAGATCGAAGCCTCGCCGCACCTGGAGGCGTTCAAGGCCAAGGGTTACGAGGTGCTCGTGCTCACCGATCCGGTCGACGAGATGTGGGTCGGTTCGGTGCCGGAGTTCGACGGCAAGCACTTCCAGTCGATCGCCAAGGGCGAGGTCGATCTGGAGACCGAGGAGGAGAAGAAGGCCTCCGAAACGCTGCGCGAACAGCAGGACAAGGAGTTCGCCGATGTGCTCGGCTGGCTCGGCAAGACCCTGGAGTCGAACGTCAAGGAGGTGCGCCTGACCTCGCGGCTCACCACCTCGCCCGCCTGTCTGGTCGGCGACGTCTTCGATTTCACGCCGCAGTTGGAGCGCATGTATCGGGCGTCCGGTCAGGCGCTGCCCGAGTCCAAGCGGATCCTGGAGCTGAACCCGACCCACCCGCTGGTCACCGGTCTGCGCGACGCGTACACCGCGAAGAAGGCGGACGCCGACGCGGATTCGGCGCCCGAGCTCGCGGAAACCGCTGAACTCCTTTACGGCACAGCGGTTCTCGCCGAGGGCGGCGAGCTGAAGGATCCGGCGCACTTCGCGCACATCCTCACCAACCGGCTCACTCGCACTCTCTGACGGCGGCTGCGGCGGGGTGCGACGACCACCCCGCCGCATAACACCGACCGGTCGGAACGTCAAGCGCCACAGCAATATTCGGGTCGGTTTGTGGTTCGAAAACGCGTCTCGCGGTTAGCCTTGGGCGGTCGAAAGGATCGCCAGCACATGTGCGCAAACCCGCTCGCCGTCGCCGAACCCTGGGATCTGGTGGCCGATGGCTACGCCGAATTCGCTCCGGCAATCATGCAGCCATTCTCGGCGCGCGCACTGGAATTCGCGGCGCTGACGCCGGATTCGCGCATCGTCGACGTCGCCGCGGGCACCGGCATGCTGAGCCTGCTCGCGGCGCCGCGGGTGGCCGAGGTGCACGCGGTGGACTTTTCGACGCCGATGATCGATCGGCTGCGCGCCGCGGCGCGCGCGGCGGGTTTTACCAATATCCAGGCCTCGGTCGGTGACGGGCAGGCGCTGCCGCTCGCGAGCGACCGGTTCGACGCGGCCTTCTCGATGTTCGGTCTGATGTTCTTTCCGGTGCGCGCCAAGGGTTTCGCCGAATTGTTCCGGGTGCTGCGGCCGGGCGGGACGGCCGTGGTGTCCAGTTGGGCTCCGGTGCTGGAATCGCCGCTGATGCGGTTGATGTTCGGCGCGGTGCACGCGGCGGATCCGACGATCCAGGAACCGCAGCCGAACTATCTGAGCCTGGAGAATCCGGAGATCTTCGAATCCGAAATGCGCAGAGCGGGTTTCGAGGCCGTCTCGATTCAGCGGCACACCGGTTCGGTCGTCTTCACCGATGGGGACGACATGTTCGAGACCATCGTGCGCAGCAACGCGCCGCTGTTGCTGTTGCGCCGCCGGATCGGCGAGCAGCTCTGGGCCGAGCGCGCCGCCGTGATGCGGGCCTACCTGGCCGAGCACTACCGCCCCAATCATCCCCTTTCCACCACCGCCTTCCTCGGCATCGGGCACAAACCGGAGATCTGAGACGGCGAAGGCCGCCGCGCCCATCCGGTCGCGGCGGCCCTGTTCGATCGGCGAGCGGTTTACCGCGGCGCCATGCGCAGCGCGCCGTCCATCCGGATGGTCTCGCCGTTGAGGTAGTCGTGCCGGACGATGTACTCGGAGAGCTGGGCGTATTCGTCCGGGCGGCCGAGCCGGGACGGGAACGGAACGCCGGCCTCGAGTCCCTTGCGGTATTCCTCGGTGACACCGGCCAGCATCGGGGTGTCGATGATGCCGGGCGCGATGGTGTTGACGCGGATGCCGAACTGCGCCAGATCGCGCGCGGCGGGCACGGTCATACCGTGCACGCCACCCTTGGAGGCCGAGTAGGCGATCTGGCCGATCTGGCCCTCGAACGCGGCGACCGATGCGGTGTTGATGATGACGCCGCGCTGGCCGTATTCGTCGACGGCGTCGGTCTTGGCGATGGCGTCGGCGGCCAGCCGCATGACGTTGAAGGTGCCGAGCAGGTTCACGGTGATGACGGTGCGGAACAGCTCCAGATCGTGCGGGCCGTTCTTGGACAGGATGCGTCCGGCCCAGCCGACGCCCGCGCAGTTGACCACGATGCGCAGCGGCGTACCGGACTCGACCACCCTGGCCACCGCGGCGCCGACCTCGTCCCCGCTGGTGACATCGGATGCGATCAGTGTGACGCCGGCGGGCACGCTGTCGCCGGCCCGCTCGATCGACTGCGGCACGTCGAGGCCGAATACGGTGGCGCCCAGATCGGCGAAGCGCTTGGCGGTGGCGGCGCCCAAACCGGATGCGGCTCCGGTGACTATGGCGGCGGAACCCGAAATCTCCACGATGGTCCTCTCATTCGTGACAGCCAGTTGGCCCTTCGTCAATTGCACCCTAACGGGCACTGTCGACGAAGTCGTCCGCAGACCCGCGCACGGCTGGGGCGAAGCTGCCGGACCTTCCGGAGGACCGGAAATTTATTTGCGAACATATCTGTTCACAGGTGGTACCGTCCAGCTATGACGTTGTTGTCCCGGGCGACCGTAGCCGGGCGCAAAATCTTGATCACCGGTGCGGCGCGGGGGATCGGTGCGGTGCTGGCCAGGCAGCTGTACGCGAGCGGGGCGCAGGTGGCGCTGCTGGGGCTGGAGCCGGAACTGCTCGCCGAGGTGGCGCGCGAATGCGGTGACGCACCGTGGCGCTACTGCGATGTCGGCGACCTGACCCAGGTGGACCGGGTGGTCACCACCCTGGTCGCCGAACTCGGCGGGCTCGATGTCGTCGTCGCCAATGCCGGTGTGGCCAGGCAACTTCCACTCATCGGCGGCGATCCGCGGGTGCTGGAGGAAACCCTCGCGGTCAATGTGCTCGGCGTCTACTACACGCTGCGCGCCGCCGGACCGCATATCGGCCACCGGGACGGCTACGCGCTCATCGTCTCCTCGCTGGCCGCCGCGGTGAATCTGCCGCTGGCCGGCGCGTACAGCGCGTCGAAGGCCGCGGCCGAGGCGCTCGGCCACACCCTGCGCAACGAGATCCGGCACACCGGGGCGAAGGTCGGCATCGCATACTTCGCCGAACTCGATACCGAGATGACCACCACCGGTTTCGGCACCGCCGCCGCACATGCCATCCTCGGCCGCGAGACGGTCTCCGGTGTCGCACCGCTCGGCCCCGCCATCGATGGACTCGAACGCGCCATCGCGCGTCGCAAGCGCCGGGTGGTCTCGCCGTGGTGGGTCGCGGTGGCGCTGCCGCTGCGGCCGCTGGTCCAATTGGCGGTCGATTTCTCGCTGCGCCGCGGGGTGGCCCGCGGCCTCGATATCGCACGCGCCGAAGACGCACCCTTCACCACCGATCAGCCCGCGCGACCCCGCAGAATGGAACGGCCCGCCTGAGGCCGGGCAGTTCGGAAAGGGCGTGGAACAGATGACCGAATCGGGCAGCAACGCCCGTCAACTCCCGCGCGGCAGGCACGGACTGCCGCGTGAGCAGGTGATCGCATCGCAGCGCGAGCGGATCCTGGACGCGATGGCGGCCGCGATGACCGAAAACGGTTACGTCGGAACGTCTGTCGCGGCGATCCTGAAACGGGCCGGTGTCTCCAGGGAGACCTTCTACGAGCAGTTCCGCTCGAAGGAGGATTGTTTCGAGGCCGCGTACGAGCGCGCCGTCGGCCTGATGCTCGGCCGCATCGCCGAGGCGGCCGACCCGCCCGGCGCCGACCCGGTCGCGCCAGCCGCCGATCCGGACCGGATCGAGCGGATCCTCGGCGCCTACCTCGACGGGCTGGTCGCCGAACCCGCCTATGCCCGGCTGTTTCTCGTCGAGGTCTACGCGGTCGGTTCGCGTGCGGTGGCCCGCAGGGCCGAACTGCAGGAGGCGTTCGTGGAGCTGGTCTGCGATGTCCTCGGCGCCCGATCCGAGCAGCAGCGCTTCGCCTGTCAGACGCTGGCCGCCGCGCTCAGTTCGATGGTTACCGCGCGGATCGCGGCCGACGATCTGAATGGTCTTCGGGCGCTGCGGGAACCGCTGCTCGATCTGGTTCGGCGAAGTGGGGAGCTGTACGGGACGGCCCAGTCGCGTCCCGATGCGGCCCTGCCATCCCCGAGCGTGCGCGCCTGATCACCAGCAGCACCGCACCGGCCAGCGCGGGCGCGAGGGCGGCGAGTCCGGCCGCGGCGAAGCCGTCCGGCCCCGCCGGGATCGCGGTGAGCAGCGTCAACGCGCCGAAGTAGAGGAACAGCAGGCCGGAGCAGATCGCGATCACCCGCTCCGGAAGGTGTTTGCCGACGGCGATGCCGATCGCGATGGCCAGCCCGCCCGCCGCGACCATGCCGGCGACCGATCCGATCCAGATGCCGAGCCAGTTGTTCTTGGCGGCCAGCGCGGTGGTGGCGAACATGGTCCGGTCGCCGAGTTCGGCGAGTAGGAAGGCCGAGAGCACGACGACGAAGGCCGACCTGGTCGGCGGGGCCGCGGGTTCGTCCGCCTCCTCCTGCGGAATCTGGACTACCTCCCGCAGGGTCCACAGCCCGACCGCGATCAGGATGGCCGCCGCGAAATAGGCGATGAGGTCGGTGGGCAGCGCCGCGCCGAGGAAATGCCCGACCGCCACCGCGATGAGATTCACCCCGATGCTCGCGACCGTGATCGCGCCGAGCACCACCCACCAGCGGTAGCGCAGCGCGAAGGTCAGCGCCATCAGCTGGGATTTGTCGCCGAGTTCGGCGATGAACAGCGCGCCGAAACTCAGCAAAATCGTGGCGATCATGGTTGGGTGCTCCCGGGTCTTCGGCCTGTCGGCCGGAGATCTGGGTATGCCTCCGGCCGACAACGCGATGGTTGTCCTGGCCGAAGGTCTCGCCCACCGGATGGTCGCCGGTTCATGCGGCCGGACCCGCAACCGGGTTCGGTGGCGGGTCAGTATGTCGACCGCATGATTGGGGGCTACTCCCCTTCGCTATTACCGACTCTACCCCGCGCCGCGTCACGGCGCCAACCTGTTGTTATCGAAATCGCAATGCGCACAATAAGTTTGGCGATCCAAGCGCAGAGTTTCGGTTACCCTTACGCGGCCAGCAGCATGGCCAGAACCGCGGTGTCGGGATCGCTGATCGGGTCCAGGCCGACCCGGCTCACCAAAGACGTTACGGTGCCGTCGGATTCGGCCTCGGCCCAGGCCGCCCGATGCTCCAGCCCGAGATGCGGCACCCCGGGCAGCAGCACACAGCCCGAGGCCGCGCCCGCGCACTCGGGCAGCGACGGCCGGGTTTCGGACGGCGGATGCAGCATCAGCAGGGCCGGCGGCACATGATCGGCAAACCGGCCCGGCTCCACCGCCGCGTCGCCGAGCACCGGCCCCTCGGCCAGCACCAAGCCGACCGTGCCCGGTTCCGGATCGTCCGGCAATTCCTCGCGCACGCCGAAAACGGTCGAGGTGACCAGCAGGCCGGGCAGCGTCGCGACCCGCACGGCGAGCACGAGGACCTGTGCCCATTCCTTGGTGGTATCCGGCCAGCGACCGGAGATGATGAATCCGCGCAACAGCCCGCGGGAATGGAACGGCGTGACGCCGATGGGACCGTTCGTGTGCACCATGCCTCCCGTTAGGGGAACCGGGGCGGCCTTGCCCGTCCACTGATCTGTGGATTCCCGAATATGAATCAAGAATCACCTGGCACACAAGTACCAAAGAGTGCTAACAGGACAGACGAAAAGAGCCTGTGGACGCAATCCGTCCACAGGCTCTCCGGGGTGTATCAGCCGAAGATCAGGCCCTTGCCCTGGCTGACGGCGCGGGCGAAACGCTCCTGCACGTCCTCCCAGTTGACGACGTTCCAGAACGCGGTGACGTAGTCGGCCTTCACATTCTTGTACTGCAGGTAGAAGGCGTGCTCCCACATGTCGACCTGCAGCAGCGGGATGATGCCCAGCGGCACGTTGGCCTGCTGGTCGTACAGCTGGAAGGTCAGCAGCTTCTGGCCCAGCGTGTCGTAGCCGAGCACGGCCCAGCCGGAGCCCTGCAGACCGTTCGCCGCGGCGGTGAACTGCGCGCGGAACTTGTCGAACGAGCCGAACTGATCGTCGATGGCGGCGGCCAGCTCGCCGACCGGCTTGTCACCACCGTTGGGGGAGAGGTTCTTCCACCAGATGGAGTGGTTCACGTGACCACCGAGGTGGAACGCCAGGTTCTTCTCGTAGAGGAAGATGGCGGCGTGGTCGCCGGAATCGCGAGCCGCCTCCAACTTCTCCAGCGCGGTGTTCGCGCCCGCGACGTATGCGGCGTGGTGCTTGGAATGATGAAGTTCGTTGATCTGCCCGGAGATGTGGGGCTCCAGGGCGCTGTAGTCGTAATCCAGATCTGGCAACGTGTACTCGGCCACGATGTCCCTTCCTGTGTCGGGCTGCTCGCGCCTGTCGGTTCAAACGCGTACAGCCATCATTCGTACACCCGATGGGTACCAACCTGACCCCACACCCCAACATTCCGGGAAGGGGCTCCCCTGTGGACCATGCCACGAACGGCGGGGTCGATCGATACCGCACGCGTAGCATCGAATCATGTCGTGGTACGACGATCTAGTCGGGCGGGTTCGCCTGCCCGAGCCGGTGATGGTGGCGCCGGAGCAGGCGCTGCCGGGCCGCCGGGATCCGCTCGTGGTACCGGAAAACCATTACGTGAACGGCCATTCCATTCGTCCGCCGTTTCCGGACGGCCTGCGGGCGGCGATCCTCGCGATGGGCTGTTTCTGGGGCGCCGAAAAGGAATTCTGGGAGTTGGACGGCGTCTACACCACAGCGGTCGGCTACGTCGGCGGGTTCACCCCGAATCCGACCTATGAGGAGGTCTGCAGCGGCCGCACCGGGCATACCGAAGCGGTGCTCATCGCCTTCGATCCGGCGGTGCTCGACTATTCGGGCGTGCTGAAGCGGTTCTGGGAGAATCACGATCCGACCCAGGGCATGCGTCAGGGCAACGACCGTGGCACGCAATACCGTTCGGCGATCTTCCCGCTGGACGCGGAACAGGCCGAGCGGGCACACGCCACCGCGGCCGCCTTCGGGCAGCGGCTGACCGCGGCCGGATACGGCGCGATCACCACCGAGATCACCCCGCTGCCGGATCTTTCGGCGTTCTACTACGCCGAGGGCTATCACCAGCAGTATCTGGCCAAGAACCCGGGCGGGTACTGCCCGGTGCACGCCACCGGCGTCAGCTGCCCGGTGGGGTTGGACGCCTGATCCATACGTAAATACCGCGCACCACTCTCGGCGCGCGGTATTCGATTGCGGGACGGGCGGTTTCGTCTAGAGCGAGGGCGGGATACCGGGCTGCAGCATACGCGGGTCGCCGCTGTCGTGCGCCTGCCACCAGCGCACACCGCCCGCGACGAAGTCCTGCAGCGGGATCTCGCGACCGTTGGCGTCCTCGATGATGATGTTGTCGAACCAGACCCGCACGTCCAGCTCGCGCGGATCGATGCCCTCCTCCTGGGAGAACTCCAGCACATGCGCGGAGACGTGCTGATCGATCAGGGTGTCGAAGCTGAGCAGCTCACCCCAGATCGCCCAGCCGCTGTCGTCGATATCGATGAACTCCCAGCCGTGCAGCCTGCCGCCGCCGAAGCTGTGGATCGCATCGGCGAGGCCGTCCAGCGTCAGCGGCAGCACCCGCGGGTCGACGTCATCCCACTTCTGGATCCGCAACGATGCGGCAACCCGGCTGACGCCGGCGAAGGTCAGGCGCACCCGATTGTGCTCACGGGTGGACCCGTCCTCCTGAAGTGTCAAAACCTCCAGGTCGAGCCGCAGGCGGCGGCCCGGTTCGTCCACCTCCAGTCCTAGGCAGGTGGCCTCGGCCAACGCCGTGTTGAGGCCGTTCGTGTCCATTCCGTCGAGCAGACCCCTGGTCACGTTCATAGCGCCAGGCTACCGAGAACACCGCCGGGAGCCCGGTATTTCAGTTTTTCGCTAGTGTTCTCGTTTTTTTGTGGAACCGATCGAACAGTCCTGACGTCCAAGTAGGTATCGGACCCGGTGCGCCCGGGATCCGAGGTCGGCGGCGAATGAACGCTCCGGGATGACGAAGGAGGGGAGTCTCGGATCGCGCATTCGCCGCTCCCGGTTCGCCAGTCATCAGCTGACTCGCCGGGGGAGTCAGCTGATGGGCTGGTAGGCGAACTGTTCTTTTCTTCGCTAGAAGTTTGCTTGCTGTCTCGAAATGGTGTGTCGCACGCTGTTCGGCGGTCTGACCCTGTGGATCAGGTTGTGGATTATGTGGATAACTCTTACCCGGATATGCACAGGTGGCCGCGCAACGGGGCAGAGGGCCGGATAGTGACGCTGAAAACAGACCGTTTGTTGTGAAAATCCCCGAGCGGTGTCTTTCCGGCAGGGCAGCAAACAGATGGCATGGCCCACACTTCCCGCAGCTGCCCACCCCGCCGTCAACCATGGCAGGATCGAAACCGTGACGAGCCCCGAAGTTCCCTCGGTGCCGGTCGACGCCGTACCCGCCGAGTTCGACCGAGCCGATCCCGCAGTACCCGCGATCCTGCTCGACGTGCGCGAGGACGACGAATGGGAACTCGGGCACGCGCCGGGCGCGATCCACATTCCGATGGTCGACATCCCGGCCCGCACCGACGAACTGGACTACGACTCGGAGCTCTACGTCATCTGCAGGCAAGGCGGCCGTTCCATCCAGGTGGTCGAATATCTCACGCACATCGGTTTCGACGCGGTGCACGTCAGCGGCGGCATGGTGGCCTGGCAGCGGGCGGGCCGCCCGCTCGCTGCCGACGGCGACCGGCAGGCGAAGATCTACTGACCAAAGGAACGAGGTGCGCGGATGAGTACGGTGGTGCAGCCCTGTGCGCGCTGTGGCGCGCGCTGGGCCGTCCAGGGCGCGCCGATGCACTGGTGCCCGCGCTGCCGCGGCGTCCTGCTCTCGCCCGCGCCCATCGACGCACCGGCCGAGCGCCGCAACTATCGCTGGGTGGCCCGGCGGCCGGATCAGCGCATCCGCCGCGCGCAGGCCAAACCACGCGCGGCCGTTGGCACACCGCGGTATTCGGAGATTCCGCGCTGGGGTCTGCGCGATGAGCCGCCGTCGGCCCCGGCCGCGCCGCGGCGGCCGTTCGCCAGGGTGGCCGGTTATGCGATCGCGCTGCTGGTGGCGACCGCGGGCGCATTCGGCGTCGCGGCGCTGGCCGAGCTGGTGCGCTACCTGATCCTGCTGCGCAACCGCAGCAGGCTGATCAATCCAGTGCTCTTGACGGCATCGGACTGGTTCGTCAACGTCTCGGCGCTGCTCGCGCTCGCCGTCGCGCTGGTCACCGCGGTGGCCGCCGCCGGATGGCTGATCGCCATGCGCCATCGCGAATTCGAGCGACGCGGGCAACGGGATTCGCGCCCGGCCTGGGTGCTCGTCGTCGGATGCCTTGTCCCGGTGTGGAATCTGATCTGGCCCGGCGTCTTCCTGACCGAGGCGCTCGGCGACAAACCCGATCCGCACGCGCTGCGCGCCATCCGCATCTGGTGGTGTGCCTGGGTGCTCGGCGCCGGGTTCGCGGTGGCCGCGGTGCTGTGGCACTTCCCGAATACCTTGCAGGCCAAGGCCGACGGAGTGGTGCTCACCATGTATACCGAGCTGATCGCGATCGCCGTCGCGGTGCTGACGCTGTGGGTGATGCGCCTGATCGACGGCCGAGACCTGCGCGGGCGCACCAGGATCGCGCGCCGCTGGGTGATCGCGGTCGATCCGATGACGCCCGTCATCGAGCCGGTGCGGCCGGGCGGTAGAAACGGGGAGGCGGACCGGGACGTCACGCGGACCCGTGCACAAGAGGAGGTTATGGCCAAGTGAGCCAGGGCAGTCGCGCACCGTTCGTCGTCGCGCATCGGGGGGCCTCGGCGGCGCGCCCTGAGCACACCCTCGCCGCATACGAGCTGGCGCTGCAGGAGGGCGCCGACGGCGTCGAATGCGATATCCGGCTGACCCGCGACGGGCACCTGGTCTGCGTGCACGACCGCACCGTGGACCGCACCTCGTCGGGCACCGGTCTGGTCAGCGAGATGACGCTGGACGAGCTGCGGGCACTCGACTTCGGCGCCGACGGCGAACCGGCTTCCGTGCTCACCCTCGCCGAACTCATTGCGCTGGTGCTGGATTGGCGCAGCAGGCCGACGAAGCTGTTCATCGAGACCAAACATCCGGTCCGCTACGGCGCACTGGTGGAGAACAAGTTGCTCGCCGAACTGCAGCGGTTCGGCATCGCGACCCCGGCCTCGGCCGACCATTCGCGCGCCGTCGTCATGTCCTTCGCGGCCACCGCGGTCTGGCGCATCCGCCGCGCCGCCCCGCTGCTGCCGACGGTCCTGCTCGGCGAATCCTCGCGCTACCTCGGTGGCGGCGCGGCCACCACCGTCGGCGCGACGGCCGTCGGCCCGTCGGTGAAGACCCTGCGCGAACATCCGGACCTGGTGGACAAGGCCGCCGCCGCGGGCCGCGCCACCTACTGCTGGACCGTCGACGAACCCGACGACGTGAAACTCTGCGCGGATCTCGGTGTCAGCTGGGTCGCCACCAACCACCCCGGCCGCACCAAGGCACTGCTCACCCCGGCTTGATCGGCGTTTGCGCAAGTACCGGCGCGGGCGCGCTGATCCGCCGACGTGGCTTGCGGGACGCGGGCCGTCCACCATGTAGGTTGACCCTCCGTGGGTAAGAGCAAGCGAAACAGTCCGAAGCCCGGAGGCAACCGGGCACAGCGTCTCGCCGAGCGGCGGGCGGCGCAGGAACAGGCCGCGCAGGCCGTCACGCGCCCGTTCGATGGGCTCGCCGCGGAATGCGATCTGGTGGCATTGCAGGAGTTCGTGCCGTCGGCCACCGCGACCCTGAAGCTGGCTCCCGGCGCGGCCGCCGAGCGGCCGGTCGTCATCGGCACGGTGCTGCCCGGCGCGGTCGCCGCGCTGGTTCGCGCGGGCGACAACCCGACCGGTTACGTCGGTGCGCAGATGCAGCACCGCGGCGCGGATCCGGGCGCCGATCTGGCGGCCGCCATCCTGTGGACCCAGTCGGCCGAGCCCGGCGAATCACTGGACGCCCCCGAGGCCGTCACCGGTGGCCCGCGGCTGGCGGACGTCATCGATCCCGGCGCCGCCCTGGAGCTGACCGTGCACCAGGACTTCGACTGGTGGGTGCCCGAGGGTGTGCAGCCCGATCCGCAGGTGGCCGCCACCATCGAACAGGCCAAGCAGGCCATCATGCCGTCGGCCCGCCTCTCGCTCGGCGCGGATTCGGTCGGCGCGGCCTGGTGGGTCGAGGCGGGTGAGAAGGCGCATGTGCGCTGGGTCCGGCCGGAGCCGGAGGACGAGCTGATGCTGGCCCTGGCCCGGTTGCACGCTGCGGGCGGTCTGACCTTCGGCGAGGGGTCCCGCTTCGCCGGATCGTTCCGCACGCACGGCGTGCTGGTGCCGGTCTTCGATCTGGATCCGGAGCGGCACGCGAACGAATGGACCAAGCCCGCGGAGGAATTCGGTGCGCGCCTGGCCGAGGCGCTCGCCGTCGACGCGCCGCTCAGCCCCGCCGAGCGCCGTTCCCGCGACGGGTTGCGTTCGCGTCAGGTCACCCTGCGCTGACGCCATGGACGTGGCGGTCCCGGGCCCGAGTTCCGGTGTCGTGCCGAATCATTCGGTGCGGTGCCGGGCTCCGCGACGACATTGCGCCGGGGTCGCCCGCTGAGCCCGCCGCGTGCGCCGAAAGGTGTGCGCGGCGGGTTCGATCATTGTGTGGCGGTGAGCAGTGCCCGATATTCGGGTCGCATGAAGTCTGTGCCTGGCCCACGTCAGGCCGAGTTATGCGTGGGCCTCGGTGAATTGGCGTCTTCGTACGAAGCCCGATCTTAACCGCGTCCTCGCCGAGTTTCTGCCCGAGGCCTTCGCGTGAACCCTTATTCGGTACGACATTTCGCAGACGCAATCGGGCCGACGCATTATCCGAAAAAGCCGCGACAGGCCCTGCTGGGCCTGCCGCGGTTCGAAAAGCAGTGGGGCGGTTAAATCGCGCCGCCGGCCGCGCCCGGTGCACCGGACGTATCGCTGGGGCCGCTCATTTCGCGTGCGATGAACTCTTCGAGATCGAAGAGGTTGGCGCCGGCCCGATCGGCGATGGTGAGCAGCGTCGTCATATTGGCGACCTCCTCGACCTGTTCCTTGAGGAACCACTGCATGAACTGTTCGCCCAGGTAGTCGCCCTCTTCCCGGGCGGTGCTGGCAAGCTGGACGATCTGATCGGTGACCGTCTTCTCCTGGGCGAGGGCCAGTGCGATCGGCTCCCGCGCGTTCTCGAATTTCGACTTCGGGCTGTCGATGCCGGTGAATTCGACGGTGATATCCCGGTCGAGGAAGTACCGCACGATCATCATCGCGTGATTGCGCTCCTCGACCGCCTGGGCGTAGAAGCGCTTGGCCAGCTGCGGCAGATCAGCATTGTCGAACCACACCGCGATGGCGATGTATTGGTGCTCGGCATTGAATTCATGCCTGATCTGATCGTGGAGCAGGCCGTGGAATTTGCTGCGTGGGGTCTCCGGGTGGCTGGACATAGCAGCGACAATATCGCTGGTCAGCCCGCGTGTCATCCAAGTACAACCTTATTGAGGCTAGTGTTGCCTAATTAATTCCGCTGCGGCCCCGCCATTTTCGGCGCCATATTGTCGACGGGCGGTGCGGTGCGCGACTCGCGCGCCAGGAACTGTTCCACATCGAACAGATCGCCCGCGGCCCGATCGATGACGGTGAGCAGCCGCGACATCCCGGACACCTCGGCCACCTGGTCCTTCATGAACCACTGCACGAAACGTTCGCCGAGATAATCGGCCGATGTACGGGCCGACGCGGCGAGCGCGGTGATCTCCGCGGTGTAGACGCGTTCGGCCGCGAGCAGGAAAGCTATTGCCGCCCTTGGTGATTCGAAGGTGGACACGATTTCGTCCAAACCCTCGACGGCGACCCCCAGATCGCGGTCGAGCAGATGCCGCACCATCCGCAGCGCGTGCCCGCGATGCCGCTCGGATCTGACATAACAGTGATTCGCCAACCGCGGCAGGCGTTTCGAATCGAAATACACGGCGGCGGCCAGATACTGCTGTGCGATGGTGAACCCGCGCCGGAGCTGGACTCTGAGCAGTGCGGGAAAGGTCTGGACGACTTCGGTTTCCGGCATGCGATCGACGTTACCGGGTCAGAAGATCGTCCGGGATGGGTCGGTCGTTGGCGATATCGTCGAAGAACTGACCCGCCTTGGTCTTATCCCACACCAGCACATTGCCGACATCGGTATCGGAGAAACCGCCGATCGGCACCGTCGTGGTCACCGGGCCGCCGCGCAGCGCCCAGCCGAGCTGCGCCAGATCCCAGATGTGATCGCCCTTGTCCACCTTCAGCGATTTCGCGGAATCGCTGACCAGCGGCCACAGCTTGAACGGGTTCGCCAGCGTCCCCGCGTCGGTCGCCTTCTTCAGCAGCGCCGTCATGAACATGCGCTGATGCTGGATGCGATCGATATCGGCGCGCGGCGTCGCGCGGCTGCGCACGAAACCCAGCGCGTTCTTACCGCTCAACCGCTGACAACCCGCTTGCAGGTCGACACCGGCGAGCGGATCGTCGATCGGCTGCTCCAGGCACAGGTCGATGCCGCCGAGCGCGTCGACCACATTCGCGAACCCGCCGAATCCGATGCCCGCGTAGTGATCGATGTGCACACCCGTCGCCTGCTCGACGGTCTGCACCAGCAGCGGCGGCCCGCCGAAGGCGAAGGCGGCGTTCAGCTTGTCCTTGCCGTGGCCGGGGATGCTGACATAGGAGTCGCGGGGGAGGCTGATCAGCGTCGCTTTACCGGATTTCGGCAGGTGCACCAGCATGATCGTGTCGCTGCGCTCCGGGCCGACATCGCCGCCGGTGGAGTACTCCTGTTCCTGTTCGGGAGTCAGGCCCTCGCGGCCGTCGGAGCCGGTGAGCAGCCAGTTGGTACCGGGTGTGTCGCCGAGGCGGCCCGGGTAGCCCGCGAGCGCCGGAATCCGGTTCAACGAGGAATCGAGTTTGATGATCGCGCCGATCAGGGCCAGCACGATGATCAGGATCAGCACCAGGAACCAGCGGAAAAGGTGCAGTTTGCGACGGCGCGGTGGGCGCGCGCCGCGCTCGGCCCGCTTCGGCGGGAGGGCGGGCGGCGGTGGCGGTGCGGCGCGCCGGGGTGGTTCGCGGCGCGGCGGTTCGTGGCCATAGCCGCGGTGGTCGTCGAAGGGGACCGGCTGCTGGGTCGGCGCCCAGTTCCGGCGCGGCGGTGCGGCCTGTCGCTCGGGCGGAACCTGCGAGTAGGCCAGCGGCGGGGCATACGGGTCCGGGGCGCCGTCGCGCCCGATGACGTGGGTCGGTTCTATCCGTTGCCGCGGCCCGGGCGGCGGGTACGGGTGATTCGCCGGAGAGTGGCCGGGGCGGCCGGATTGCGGCGGCACCCGACGCGTCCGCGCATTGGGGTCGTCGCCGTTCATCCTCGAAACTCTACTTGTCGGTCGTGATTCGGTTCATGAATGAATCTCGGATTCCGCTGAATGCGTTACGGCAGCCACGAAACATGACCGCGCAGTACGGTATAGCCGATATAGGCGACGGCATCGATGGTCGCATGCGCGATTATCAGCGGCCACAGCCGATTGGTTCGCTGCCAGTAACGGCCGAAGATCAAGCCCATCACCACATTTCCGACGCCACCGCCGAAACCCTGGTACAGGTGGTAACTGCCGCGCAGCAATGCCGAGGCAAGCAGTGCGGAATTCTCCGTCCAACCGAGTCTGCGCAATCGGGTGAGCAAATATGCGACGACGATCACCTCCTCGGCCACCGAATTCGCACATGCCGAAAGGATGAGCACCGGCAGCCGCCACCAGTGGTCGCCGAGTGAACTCGGCACGATGGTGACGCTGAAATGTAGCGCGTGCGCGACCAGATAGAGCCCGAGGCCCGGTATTCCGATGATCGCCGCGAGCGCGAGCCCATGCCAGCCGTCGGGCCGGAACCTGATTCGCGTCAGCCCGATCAGCCGCGGTCCGATTCCACTGCGCCACAACAGATATAGGCCGAGGGCGGCCCAACCGGCCAGTCGCAGCACGCCGATCAGCTGGAACAGCAGATCGATGATCGACTGCGCCGACCGCGACGGGTTCAACGCCACCGTCTGCCCGCCGACGCCGCCCGGCCGCAGCGCGCTCTCCAATAAGGACAGCGCCGCACTGATCCCGCTCAACCCGAACGTGACGACGAGCACCACGGCGATCTCCATCCGGATCGCCATCCGCTCCCGCCGCGTCAACTCGGGTTCGTCCACCCCGGCGCCGGATTCGACATGCATACGTCGAATCTATTGCCCAGGCCGCGATGCGGCGCGTACCGCCGGATCAGATGCGGCGCAGGCCGTTCAGGAATGGGCAGCCCGCGAGCGTGCGGACGGCTCGGCTGAGGGATTCGATATCGGTGGCGGGGGTGCCGAAGGGGAGCCGGAAATCGTGGTCGCCGTCGCTGCCTTCGATGCGCAGGGTCAGGCCATAGCGGTCGATGGCGAGCGGATGCACCCGGCCGTGTTGCAGGCGGGCCGGTAGGTGGCGGGCCAGCTGGGCGACGACGTCGGCGTGATCGACGGTCAGGTGACGCAGCCACGCGGATTCCATGGCGCAGAACGGATCCGGCTGGGCCAGCCGCAGCTCGTCGACGTGGACCGACGCGGCGCCGGTCGAGTCGGCCACCACCGCGGAATCGATCATCAGGCGCAGCAGCGTCGCCGTATGCCCGACCTCCAGCAGGCCCACGCGCGGATGATCCTTGGCCACCTCGGTGGCCAGCGCGCGCTGCGCCTGGGTCGGCACCGACCGCACCCAACCGCGCAACCACACCAGGGCGCGCACCGGTTCGCGCAGTGGTAGCGGGGCGTGGTCGGTGAGTTCGAGCACCGCGGGCGCGCCGGTCTCGCCGGAATTGGCCGCGAGCACCGCGGCGAGCGAGGCGGCGGGCACCGCGACCACCGCATCGCCGCCGGGCCGGATGAAGTGCACCGAGGTCGGCGTCGGATCGATGCCGGGCATGGCGAGTACCGCCTGTTCCGCATGTGAGCACGCGCTACGTACCCGTTCCGCGGTGGACGGTGCGACGGTCGAGTTCGTGCGCGGCATGCGGACCTCCGGTAGCTGAGGGCGTATTAGGTTACCCTAAGCTAAGTGACCAACCGGAGATTGGCAAGGGTTCGCCGCCGTCGGATCGCAAAGGATCCGTTGTCGGGAGCGTCCGGCCGTTGGCTACGGTGGCCTGGTGGCAGACGGATCGAATGAGCCGGTACTGGTTTCGTTGAGCGCGCCGTCCCGGCGGAGTCTCATCGACGGACTGGTGCGTGCAGTCGCGCCCGGCGCCGCCCGCGTACTCGACCTGGACACCGCATCCGAGCCCGAAATCGCCGACTTCCTCGCCGAAATCGCGCACACCGACGGCGGATTCGTCGCACGCATCGGCGTCGGCACACCGCAGATCAGCTCTGCGCGAGCCGCGGAACGGGCGCTCGCCATCATCGCCGCGACTGCGGCCGCGCTCTGCGGCGACGACATTCGCACGGCATTGCGCAGCCCCGACATAGCATTCCTGACCTCGCTGAAACCACCCGCGATCGAGGCCGTTCGCACAGTCCTGCTCGCCATCGAAACCAATGACCCCGGCGAGCTTGCCGCAGGGCTGGCGATCCTGGATCCGCGCTGATTCGGGGGTTGCCGCGAAATTCGATCGGCCGCCGAGCCCGGTGGTCGTGGTGAGTTTGTCGCAGGGCTCAGGTCTTGGGTCCATGCTTCCCGGTGCTGCTATGGAGTTCGGGCCTTCGTCGGATTCGATGGTCGTAGTCAGGTTGTCGCCGGGCTCGTGTCCTGGATCCGTACTGATTCGGGCTGCCGTGGGATTCGGTCGAGTCCGGTGGTCGCGGCGAGCTTGTCGCCAAGGATCGCGTCCTGGATCCGTGCTGGTTCGGGGCTGGTGCGGAGTTCGGTCGGATCCGGTGGTCCAGGCGACCCGTCCGCGGGGCTGGCAATCCTGGATCCGTTGAGCGGTCCAGGGTGTCCGTGGGTTCGCGGATCGCCCGGCAACCTGGTTTCCCGCAAGTAATGTCGTAGGGGTGCCCCGCATCGCCTACTTCGGGCCATCCGGAACCTTCACCGAGATGGCCCTCGCCGACCTCGAATCCACCGGCGTCTTCGACGGACCGGTCGAACGGATCGCCGCGCCGACCCAGGGCGCGGCGCTGGACCTGATCCGGTCCGGCGATGTCGACGGCGCGGTGGTGCCGATCGAGAGTTCGATCGAGGGTTCCATCGCGGCCACCATGGATTCGCTGGCCATCGGGCCGCGACTGCAGATTGTCGCGGAAACCGAATTGGAGGTCAGCTTCACCATTCTCGCGAAATCCGGCACCCGCCTGGCCGACGTGCGCACGCTCGCGGCCTATCCGGTGGCGGCGGCGCAGGTGCGGGAGTGGGTGGCGCGGAATCTGCCGCTGGCGCAACCGTTTCCGTCGGCATCCAACGCCGCCGCGGCCGAGGATGTGGTGGCGGACAAGGCCGATGCCGCGGTGTCGACGGCGCTCGCGGGTGAACGTCTCGGACTGGTCGCATTGGCCTCCGGTGTCGCCGACCACGAGCAGGCGGTCACCCGCTTCATCCTGGTGACGCGTCCCCGGGTCGCGCCGCCGCCGACCGGCGCCGACCGCACCTCCGTCGTGCTGGAACTGACCAACGAACCCGGCTCGCTGATGCGCGCGTTCGCCGAATTCGCCACCCGCGGCATCGACCTGACCAGGATCGAATCCCGGCCGACCAGAACGGGTATGGGCACCTACCGGTTCTATCTCGACTGCGTCGGGCATATCGACGATATCGCGGTCGCCGAGACATTGAAGGCGCTGCACCGCACCGCGCGGGTGCGTTTCCTCGGCTCGTGGCCCGCCGCCTCGACGACCGGTACGCCCCCGCCCGCCGACGAACCGCACGCCGAATGGCTGACCCGGTTGCGCAAAGGGGTGGCGGATCTATGAGTGGCAGATTGATTCTGGTCCGGCACGGGGAGACCGAGGGCAATGTCGCCAAGATCCTGGACACCAGGGTTCCGGGGCTGCCGTTGACCGAACGCGGTGCGGCACAGGCGAAAACATTCGGTGCGAGTCTGTCGGGTCCGCCGCGGGCGCTGCTCTGCTCGGAGGCGCTGCGCGCGAGACAGACCGCGGGTTATATCGAGGCGGCCACCGGTGTACCCGCGCAGATCGTCGCCGATGTGCACGAGGTGCAGGTCGGGGATATCGAGGGGGAGAGCAGTGCGCAGGCGCACGCCATCTTCCAGCGGATCTACCGCTCCTGGCATGCGGGCCAGCTATGGGAGCGCACACCGGGCGGTGAATCCGGCTACCAGGTGCTCGCCCGTTTCCTCCCGGTGCTCGAACAGGTCCGGACCGAACTGATCGCCGTCGATTCCGGCGATGTGCTGCTGGTCAACCACGGCGCCGCCATGCGTCTGGTCGCTCGCTTCCTGACCGGTGTCCCGCTGCTCTTCGCCACCAACAATCATCTGGACAACACCGAAACCATCGAGTTGGCGCCCCGCGACGACGGCGGCTGGGACTGCACGCGCTGGGGCCGGTACACGCCGCCGTTCGGCGACGAAGTGTCGCCGACGGCCGACGACCCGATGGGCTGACCTGTAACGATTCCGTCTCGCCTGCAGACGTAACGATGGGCTGGGGGCAGCCCCTGGGGTGGACGAAGCACGTAGACGGGAAAAGGATGAAGCTCTCTTCGCTATGCGGCGCGGCCGCGCTACGCACCGCCGCCGTGACACTCACCGCCATGGTGTCGGTGACCTTGCTCGGCGGCACGGCCGTCGCGACACCGCCGAAATCGGCTGCAGTCACCTCCATCACGAAGGAGGGGCGCACCTGGCATCTGAAGGTGTACTCGCCGTCGATGGACAAGGAGATCACGGTCGATGTCCTGCGCCCGGCCGATGACTCCAAACCAGCGCCGAACCTCTACATGCTCAACGGCCTCGATGCCGGTGAGGGCACCGCGAGCTGGAAGGACCGCACCAAGGTGCTGGACTGGCTGGCCGATAAGCAGGTCAACGTCATCCAGCCGATCGGTGGCCGCGGCAGCTACTACACCGACTGGCAGAACCCGGATCCGGTTCTCGGCGTGAACAAGTGGCGGACCTTCTTCACCGAGGAGCTGCCGCCGGTACTGGACAAGACCCTGCAATCCAGCGGCCGCAACGCGTTGACCGGTCTGTCCACCTCCGGCACGTCGGTGTTGCAGCTTGCCGAGGCCAAGCCCGGTCTGTGGCAGACGGTCGCCGCGTACAGCGGATGCGCGCAGATCTCCGACCCGGCCGGTCAGCAGTACGTGAAGTTGGCCACCGAGCTCTGGGCCGGCGGCAACACGGTGAATATGTACGGTCCCGCCAGCAGCCCGCTGTGGCAGGACAACGATCCGGTGGTGAACGCGGAGAAATTGCGCGGCACCCTGCTCTATATCTCCGCCGGTAGCGGCATTCCGCTGATGAGGGACGTTCAGCTGTACCAGAGCGAGGCGCCGGGACCGCAGGGTGTGGTCAACCTCGGGCTCGGCATGGGCATCGAGGCGGCCGTGAAGGGTTGCACCGTGAATCTGAAGAACCGGCTTGATTCGCTCGGCATCCCCGCGACCTACCAGTTCAGCCCGGTCGGCACGCACAACTGGCCGTATTGGGAGGACGCGCTGCACGAGTCGTGGCCGCTGCTCGCGCAGGGCATGGGCATCGCGAGCTGACGTCGCCCCCCGCTCGGGAGGGGTTCAGTGTTCCGGCTTCGCCGGGAACTCCTCCCGCAGCGGCAGCGAGTTGATCAAATCCAGCAGTGCGGTGCGCAGCCGCGCGTTGGTGCCGCTGCTGAACGATGTCCACTTCACGCCGTCGTCGGATCTGCTCGCGGTGGCGATGAATCGTCCGTTCCGGGTGTCGAATACCGCGATGTGATTGTCGGTGACCTCGCGGGTGCCGTCGCCGTAGATGACACCGACGATTTCGGCGTGCGCATTGCACTGCACCATCGCCGAGGCGATCACCTGTGCGTCGCGGGGCGGGTTGCCGACCTTGGCGAGGCGCTGTGCGGTGGTCGCCGCATCGCCCGCATCGTCGAAGATCGGCACCAGCTGCTCGGTGGGGGCGTTCATCCCGGTGAGCTCGAGCGGTTCGGTCGCGCCGAGCGCCGCGATCAGCGGGCCGGGCAGATCTTCCTCGACCTCGTCGATGACATACGACTGCGGTCCGCGCAGCGCGACGGTGACCAGATCGTCGCCCCGGGCGAGGCACATCCGGCTGATCTGTCCCTCGACGTGCAGCCGCAGCGCGACGACCCAGTGCGGGCGGTACAGCGCCCGCAACCGGTCCTCTAATTCTCGATGAACCACACCATCGATCAGCAGTTCCCGATCGGTGAGTGACTGGGCGGCCGCGGCCATCGCTGCCGCGTGCGCGGTCACGTTGTCGTATTGCCCACGGGTATCCAGCACCGTGGGCAATTCGTCGAACTGCAGTTTCTCCAAGAGGTACTGCATCTCGTCGAGCGACAGCACGACCCCGGCGAGCATCGACGGGCCGCGGCCCGCACCGAGAACCGTCACTTAGCCGTCCCGGCCGGTTCGGCGCCGATAACCCCGTCCGCAGCCAGGCGGCCGTCTGCGAAGTTGTCGGCGGACCGCAGGTAGTCGGGGGTGTTGTGCAGCGACTCGTCGTCCTCGTCCTGAGCCTGACGGCCGAGCAGCGGGCTGGTGCCGGGCGCGGTGGCGCTCGCCGGGCGAACCGGAACGCCGGTTTCGACGTTCGCCACCGCCACCGGCTCGGTGGTCGGTGTGCCGCTGCCCGAAATGCCGCTGCCCCAGCCCTCGGGGAGCTTGAGCGATCCGCTGGACAGGCTGACCGTCTTGAACGTGCCGACGCCGACCGACGCGGACCTGGTCCCGGTGCTGGTCGCCGCGGCGGCGGCGCCCGCCGCGACACCGCCGCCGATGAAGGTCATCGGTGCGGCCGCGGTGACCGAGGGCGCGCTGATGCTGGTGACGGCGGACAGCGCCGAGGTCGCCGCGGTACCGACGCCGCTGACGCCGGTGGTGGCGATCGAGCCGACCACATTGGCCGCCTGGGTCGCGACGCTGGCGACGGCCGGATTGTTGGCCAGTGCGGTCGCGGCGGCGATCGCGGTCTGTACCGGGTCGGCCTGTGCCTGCTGGGCCGTCTGCTGGGCGGCCTGGTTCGGATCGGCGGTGCCCGCGCCGTGCGCGATGGCGGGCGGGTTGATGAATTGGCTCGGGGTCGCGACCATCGCGGAGGTGGCGGCCTCGTAGGTTTCCATGGTGAGCGCGGCGCGCAGGTCGAGCGCGGCCTTTGCCGCCTCGGCGGCCTCGGCGGAGCCGTTCAGCACACCGCCGGTCGAGTATGCCGCGACGCGCGCCCCATCGGCGGCCGCGATCTCGACCGGATTGGGCATGGCGAGCGAGGCGATGGTGTACGCGGTCGCGTTCGACGCGGCCTTGGCGGCCATACTCGCCGCCATGACGCCCTGCTGCTCGGCCCAGCCGGTGAAGCCGGCGAGCTTGCTGAGCACCGAAAGTCCGTTGATGCCTTCGAGGCCGACGCCGACCTCGGCGATCACTCGCGCGACGGTTGCCGTCGCATCAACCCATGCACCCGTGAGCGCACCCCATGCCGTGCTCGCCGCGTAGATCGGGACGGCGTGCGCGCCCGATTCCAATGCCAGCGAATTGCCTTCTGCCAGCCGGGGCAGCCAGAACACCCCGGTGATTCCTGCGGTCATCTTTGTTCTCCCCTCTTGGTCGACGCGTTGCCCGGTGCGCGTCTAGATGGCAAGTGTCGCTGCGGTGGCGGCGATGGTGCCCGCGCGCATGGCGTCCTCGGCCAGGTACTGGGCCAGCTGGAGACGCAGGGTCGCGGCGGCGTGGTGCAGTTCCAGCACGGCCTGGGCGGTCGCCCCGTCGTGCGTGACCGCGCCATTGTTGAGGTGGGATGCCGCCAGCAACGACACCTCGTCGATTCCCGAGGGAACAACATGCGTGGCAGGACCGCTGAGCGCGGCGACACCGGCCAGCCGATCGGCGACCAGGTCGAGCTCGGCCGCGGCGGCGAGCACGGCTTCGGGTGAGACTAGTACGTGGCCAACCATGTCTCGAACTCCTTCTAGTGGCGGCTATGGGGCGGAACCACGAGAATTCCCCCTACGAGTGATTGGACGCGACGGGTACGCGATCGGTTCCATCGAATCCCCAAAATTTCTTGCCCGGTCTTTCGCTGCTCACGAACCCCACTCGAAACCCCTTCGTCGCGTGCATGCTCGCAACCAGCTTGCTAAGACTAGCCCCATCCCAGCTGATGCAGACGCTCTTCGTCAATGCCGAAATAATGTGCGATCTCATGGATCACGGTGATCGCCACTTCTTCGACGACTTCGGCTTCGTCCGAACAGATTTCGAGAATGGTGTCCCGGTAGATCGTCACGGTGTCCGGCAGTGAGCCGCCGTAGTGGCTGTCCCGTTCGGTCAGCGCGATTCCGTGATAGAGCCCGAGCAGATGCGGATCATCCGGATTGCGAGGTTCGATCAGCACGACCACGTTATCGATGGCCCGCGCCAACTCCGGCGGAATGAGGTCTAGCGCATCGCCGACCAGTTCCTCGAACCGGTCGGCGGACATGGATACCGCCATCGGACTACCTGGGTTGCGGTTGCGGCGGCAGCGGTGCGGCGCCCGGCAGCGGGCTCGGAGTGGAGCGGCCGTTGCTCGGCGGCGGCACCGGAGCCTGACCGTTGATCTGGATATCGCCCTTGGCCGAACCGGTGATCGGCGCGAAACCCTCTTTATCCGCGCCCTTGCCGACCATGCAGTCCAACTTGCGGTTACCGGCCAGCCAGCTGCGCGCGTCGACGAAGTCGAAGAACATCGTGAGCGTCTTGTTGCGGATCACGTCGGGTGCGCCCAGATAGTCGGTGGCCGCCTTCGCGCATTCGTCCTGCACGTATTTGTCCTGCTCGTCCTTGGCGGGCGGCGGGCCCTGGAAATGCTGGCCCAGGTCGACGGTCGAGACGATCTCCAGCGCGTGCTGCTGGGCGCAGTCCACCGGATCGGTCGGCAGATTCTGATTGATGCCGAGGCAGGTGCCGCGGTCGTAGACCTTCGACTGGTCGCCGTCGAGGATGCTGCCGGTGACCGGGCGCGCCGCGCCGGTGGCGCCGCCGAGCTGCACACCACAGCGCAGCGTGCGATCGCCGTGCTTCCAACCGTCGGGGCTCGGGTACATGAGGCCGATGATGTAGCGGCCGCGCGGGTCGTAGCGGCCGCCGAGGTAGTTCTGCACCGCGGGCAGGCAGTGCTCTTCCTTCAACTCGGTGAGCCGCAACGAATCCGGGAAGCGGGAGCCGGGACCGAATTCAACGCCGGGATATTTGCTCATATCGATGTCGGCGGCCACCTCGAACAGGTGCTTACCCGAGCAGGACACCTTCGTCAGGTCGGTCCGGTCCGGTTTGGACCAGGTCAGGCAGTCGCCGCGGTCGGCGGTGCCGAACTGCTTGTCCAGGATGGTGGAACCGGGTACGGCCGGATTGTGCGCCTCCAGGCCCTTGTCATTGCGGAATCCGGTGACGAACAGGGTGACCAGCGCGGCGATCACCGCGCCGGCGGCCACCGCGAGCAGACCCCAGCGCAACTTCGGCGCGGTCAGGTGCAGGTTCACCCGCGTCGGCATGGACAGCGGCGGGCGTTTGCGCGCGGTTTTACCCGGCATCGGCTTCGGCTCGTCATCGACAGACATCGCGATCCATCATGGCAGTGTCCGGGGCGCGGTGCCACGACCTGCCCGGATTCAACCGCGGAAGGCGGACAGGAAAATCGCGGGCAATTTCGCCGGGCTCGCCGTTGCGTAGAACTCGGCGAGCTTGCGTCCGGTCGCCGCGGCGGTGGCATTGTCGACGAACCACGGCGGCTTCGGTGAGAGCGCCAGCTCCCCGCCGAACAGTGAGCGCGGCGCGGGCCGGAACGGCCCGTACACCACCGTGCGCTCCACGTCTTCGAGCAGAAACGCGTTGTGCACCACGCCGATTCCGCTCTGTACATCGTCGAGGGTGTGTCCCGGGAACGCGCCCCACGCCGCGCGCGGGGTCAGGAACGCCAGCCCCGTCCAAGCGTTCACCGCGATGGTGCCGTAGCGCAGCCGTTCCAGGGCGCGGTCGACGGCGATGCCGAGCCTGCGCCTGGTCGCGGGGTCGACGAGGACGTTCGCGCCGAGCGTCCCGCTGACCTCGCCGTTGACGAATTCGACCGCGTGATGCAGGAATTCGCTGCCGTCGTATGGCAGTTCGACGACACCGAGCACCGGTGAGAAGTATTCGGTGCGCAGCAGCGGGTTCGCGGTCGCGGGAACCTGCCGCACCAGCACCCGGTTCGCCTCCGGGCCGAGTCGTTCGGCCGAGGGATAGGACGCGAGCGCCTCGGCTACCCGGCCGTCGCTGCCCGGGTAGTAGGCGGGCCGCTGCGGCGCCGCGGCGATGGCCGCGCGCAGTTCGGCCAGGAACCGGTCCTTCAGCGGCCAGTTCTCGGCGAGTACGACGGCCTGGGTCGCGACGCAGTTGTAGCCGCCGTTGTGCAGCCGCTGCGTCGCGACGTGCTCGGCCTGGAAACGCAGATCGGCGGCGGACCACTCGCCGGGCACCACGATGGTGGGTGAGACGCCGCCGAGCTCGCTGGTGATCGGCTTGTCCAGCAGCGGACGCCGTTCGGCCCTGCGCTGTTCGGCCTCCGGACCGGTACCCCAGACGATCGTGTCGTGTGTTTTCGCGCTGCCGGTCATGTGCACGTGCGCGATATCGGGATGATGCACCAAATATTCGCCGGTATCCGCGCCGCCGGTCAGTACGCGCAGCACGCCCAGTTCGAGATACGGCTCGAAGACCATCTCGAATATCGGATACATCGGGTCGGTGACCGGGTTCAGCTTCAGCGCGACCACCCGGTTGTGCGCGTACAGCTCGTACAGCACGTCCAGCGGCGGAATCGACATGACGTTGCCCGCGCCGAGTACGACCCCGATGCCGCCGGTCGCGGTCGGGTCGAGTTGTCCGAGCCCGGCGCGTCTGCGCGCGGTGGCCGCGTCCACCCCGGGCCGCAGCCATACCTCGCCGCGAAAACCGCTGAGCAGCAGGCGATCATAGATATTCAGCGGCAGGATGGGCACGCTCACCCGGTCGCCGGGGGCGGTGCCGAGGTGCAGGCCCTCCAGCGGGCTGTGGCCCGATTCCAGGGCCGCCAGCGTCGCCGCCAGCGCGGACGCGCCCTGCAGCAGAGCCAGCGGACCGGACATCCATTCCTCGCCGACCAGCGGTGAGTCGGCGTCCAGATGTTTGATCGCGCTGGCCGTCGCCACCCATTCCGGTGCGTAGCGGGCGGTGCGCGCATGCAGTTGGTCGAGCAGTTCGCGACGGCGGGCCAGCGGTGTCGCCGCCCACACTTTCTCGCCCGCCGCCAGCTCGGCGAGCGCCGCGTCGATGGCCGATTCGTCGAAAGTCGTTCCCACGAGCCAACTATGCGCGCGTAATGGGCCTTACCGTCGCGGTACCGCCGATATCGGCGTGAAACGGAAATAGCAAACCACTAGGCGAGTGCCTCGCGCAGGAGCTCGGCCCGGCGCGGTCTGAAGGCGACTTCGTCGGCAGCGCCTATTAGGCTGGTGGCCCATGATCGACCTCCGATTCCTGCGGGAAAACCCCGACGCGGTCCGCGCGTCGCAGCGCGCCCGCGGCGAAGACCCCGCCCTCGTCGATGCCCTGCTCGAGGCGGATGCCGCGCGGCGGGCGGCGGTGGCCACCGCCGATAAGCTGCGCGCCGAGCACAAGGCGATGGGCAAGCTGATCGGCAAGGCGAAGCCGGAGGAGCGGTCCGCGCTGCTGGCGCAGGGGCAGGAGATGTCGCAGCAGGTCAAGGAGGCCGAGGTCGCGCAGACCGCGGCGGACGCCGAGCTGGAGGCCGCGCACCGCGCCATCTCGAATATCGTGCTCGACGGTGTGCCCGCCGGCGGTGAGGACGATTATGTCGTTCTCGAAACCGTCGGCACGCCAAGGGAATTCGACTTCGAGCCGAAGGATCACCTGGAGCTCGGCGAATCGCTCGGCATGATCGATATGGAGCGCGGGGCCAAGGTTTCGGGCTCGCGGTTCCACTTCCTCACCGGTTACGGCGCGCTGCTGCAGCTCGGCATGCTGCAGTTGGCGGCGCAGCGCGCGGTGGCCAACGGGTTCACCATGATGATTCCGCCGGTGCTGGTGCGTCCGGAGATCATGGCGGGCACCGGCTTCCTCGGCGCGCACGCGGCCGAGATCTATCACCTGGAGGAGGACGACCTCTACCTGGTCGGCACCTCGGAGGTGCCGATGGCCGGATACCACGCCGGCGAGATCATCGATCTGAGCGCGGGCCCGGTGCGGTACGCGGGTTGGTCGTCGTGTTTCCGCAGGGAGGCGGGCAGCTACGGCAAGGACACCCGCGGCATCATCCGGGTGCACCAGTTCGACAAGGTCGAGATGTTCGTCTACTGCAAGCCGGAGGATGCCGAGGCGGAGCACCGCAGGCTGCTCGGCTGGGAGCAGGACATGCTCGCCGCCGTAGAGGTGCCTTACCGGATCATCGACACCGCCGCAGGCGATCTCGGCAGCTCGGCGGCGCGCAAGTTCGACTGTGAGGCCTGGGTGCCCACCCAGCGGACCTACCGCGAGCTCACCTCCACCTCGAACTGCACCACCTTCCAGGCGCGCAGGCTTTCCATCCGCTATCGAGACGAGCACGGAAAGCCGCAGATCGCAGCGACTTTGAACGGTACGCTGGCCACCACGCGGTGGATTGTCGCCATTCTGGAGAACCATCAGCAGGCCGACGGTTCGGTCCGGGTGCCCGCCGCGCTCGTCCCGTTTGTCGGTACCGAGGTGCTGCGCCCGGTTCGGTGACAAGCCGAAATCCGCTGTCCGCAAATTAGCCACGTGTTCGCCATGTCGGATTCACGGGATGTGGCTACTGCCGGGATACGTTGTGTCTAGGCTATTCACCGTGCGAGGAATCGGGTCTCGCGGCGATACCCGAACCCGGGTGCGGGCCGCGTCTGCGCTGGCGACGGCTATGGTCATGTCCCGGACCACCGGGGCCTTCTACGTCATGGGGGGCGCGCTCGGGCTGCTCATCACCGGCATCGCCCCGGGGAACGAGGGCAATCGGGCGCTGGTCGGTTGGGCGGCCGCCATCGCGCTGCTACTCGGGCTCAGCCTGCTCGGCTGGGGTCCCCGGGTGCCGCACGCGATCCACCACGGATATGTCGCCATCGCGACCATCCTGGTGACGATCGCGGTGTACGCGTTCCCGAATACCGTTGGGGCCATCAGCCTTGCCGCGTTCTACGTATTCATCGCCTGTGATGCGGCGCTGTTCTTCTCCTGGCCGCTCGCCGCGGCGCATATCGGATTCGCACTGGTGCTGTGCCTTTGGGTGCTGCCCGCGCGGCCGGTGCATCCGGCGCTGCCACTGTGGTCGGGATTGATTCCGGCGGGGGTCACCTTCGGTGTCGGCGTGGTGGTCGGCATCCTGACCAGGATGGCCTCGGAGGCCGATATCGATGTGCTCACCGGGTTGCTCAACCGGCGTGGCTTCGATCGGGCGCTGAACTCCGCGATCGAACAGGCCACCCGCGGCGGGCAGGGGCTGGCGCTGGTGCTCGTCGATCTCGATCGCTTCCAGAAGATCAACGATCATCTCGGGCATCGCGCGGGAGACGCTGTGCTGCAACGGGTTGCCGACACCTGGTCGAAGCTGCTGGTGCCCGGGCAGCGGCTGGCCCGTTACGGCGGTGACGCTTTCGCGCTGCTGCTGCCCAACACCACCGAGCAGGCGGCGATCCTGCTCACCGAACAGCTGCGGGCGGCGGTGACGACCGGCTGTTCGGCGGGCGTCACCTCATGGCAGCCGGGCGAATCCGGATCGTTGCTGGTGAGTCGCGCCGATGTGGGTCTGTACCGGGCCAAGCAGGCGGGGCGCAACCGTACCGTGCTGGAATCGTCGCGGCAGCTGCCGCTGGCGGTCGAGTTGCGGGAGGCGATCGATCGCGGCGCGCTCGACGTGCACTATCAGCCGATCGTCAGCCTCACCGAGGGCGGCGGCAAGGCGGTGGGTGTCGAGGCGCTGCTGCGCTGGTCGTCGAGTGCGCAACCGGATGTCACCACCGAGGGTCTGATCCGGGTCGCCGAGGAGTACGACCTCATCTCCGATCTGGACGAGCTGGTGTTGCGCCGCGCCTGCGCCGACGCCGCGCGGCTGCAGGAGACCTTCGCGCAGCTGGATTTGACGCTGAATGTCAATGTGAGCGGGCTGGAACTGGCCGAATCCGGTTATGCCGACCGGGTTTCCAACATTCTGGCCAGCACCGGCTGGCCCGCGAACCAGCTGGTGCTGGAGGTGACCGAGAGCGAGCTGGCGGCCGAATCCCAAACGGCCATCGGGAATCTGCACACGCTGCGCGAGCGCGGCGTGCGGATCGCCATCGACGATTTCGGCACCGGTTACTCGTCGCTGAGCAGGCTGGCCACGCTGCCGAGCGACATCCTCAAGGTGGATCAGTCGTTCGTCGCGGCCATCCGCTCGGATTCGCCGGCGCCGCCGCTGCTCGGGGTGATCGCGGCGCTGTCCAGCGCGCTGGATCTGCAGGTGATCGCGGAGGGCGTGGAGACCGAATACCAGGCCGCGGTGCTCACCGAACTCGGATTCGCCCTGGCGCAGGGCTACCACTACAGCGATTCGCATCCGGTCTCGGAGCTGATCAGCGACCTCAACGAGGGCAACGGGCGGGTCGGCTCCACGGTGCCGGGCCGGGAACTCGGCGGCGGAGATTCGATGCACACCGCCAACGGTTGGCTGCCCCTCGGGTAGCGGTCAGCCAGGTGGCGAGGCCCTCAGCCCAGCCACACCAGCCTGAGCAGGTGGACTTCGCGTTGCCGGTCCGCGATCAAATAGACGAGCTGGCCGGATCCACCGAAAACCCATCGTCGAACGGCGCCCTCGGGGTTGTCACGATGCTGTGGTTGACCAGACCAGGGTTCGATTTCGAGCACGCTCAAGACTTCGGCGTAAGCGAGCAATGCCTCTGTCGGAAGAGCCGCAACCTGATCTACGACAACGGAGTCAGGGATGATGCGGTACAACTAACCCTCCAGACGTTGCCGTATTTGGGCGCGCATCTCCTCAACTGTTGTTCTCGCATCAGGGTTACTGCCGGTTCTCGAAATGAGCTCGGCCTTCGCCTGGAGACGGAAGTAGCTACCAGGGTCGCGCATCTCGTCGTACGCAATGAACTGCCAGTTCTGCAGCATCGAACGGATGGTGGCGAGCTCCTTGGTCTTTTTGGCTTCCTCCAGCACGGCATCCCATTCACGGTCGAAAATCGCCAGCAGCGCGGGTGACAGAGTGGCGCGTATCGATGCCGGATCAGCTGCGGGCGGAACCGGGACAGAATCGGGTGCTGCGGCGGGGGAGGCCATAGGAACACAATAGCCGTCGGTAACAGCAGGTGCTTACGAGTTTCTCCCGGATCGAGCCGTTACGCATCATTCTGGCATAGCGTCTTGCCAGAATCGGTGAAACTGTGAGACGGTTTCTGTCAGATTCCCTACTCGATTGGGGTGCGATGCAATGACGCATGACACAGTGACCTATCTGCCGACGCCGCGACTGTTCACGGAGTTTCCGTTCCGGCAGGCGGTACCGCTGCTGGCCCCGGGGGATCTGCGCTGCACCGCCGCGCAACAGGCCTCGTTCCGCCGCTTCGCGCAGCTGGGTGATCCGCTGGCCGATGACGTTGTCGCGATGATCAAGCGGCTGCCCGCGGGTGTGGGACGGCAGATGTTCGAGGTCGCGGTGGCGCAGGGCATCGCCGCGGTGCCGGATGCGCCGCCGGAGCTGATCGCCTTCTTCGAGCAGGTGGAGTCGGAGCCGTACTGGCTGGATCGGTCGAAGCTGGATCGCGGTGCCAGGGTGGTCGGGCGGACCGGCGTCTGGGGCGGCATCGCGATGGGCATGTTCGCGCTGATGGGCGGCTATCTCGCATCCCGGGCGGATAAAACGCTGGTCGGCACGGGTGATCTGGACGCACTGGCGCCGCGCCGGCTCGCGGAGACCACCCAGTGGTGGCTGGATGTCACGACTCCCGGTGGGCTGGAACGCAATTCGGTCGGTTACCAGAGCGTGCTGCGGGTGCGGCTGATGCACGCGCTGGTGCGGTCGGGCATGAACAGCAGGCCGGACTGGGATTACGCGGCCTGGGATCAGCCGGTGAACCAGGTGCTGACGGTCGGCACGCTCGGCCTGTTCTCGATGGCGAATCTCGTTGGCACCCAAGCGCTCGGGCTGCGCTTCTCGGCCGAGGAGAAGGATGCGGTCTTCCAATTGTGGCGCTACATCGGATATTTGCTCGGCATCGATCCGCAGATCCTGCCGACCAGCGAATCCGATACCTGGCGGGCCTACTGGATTCTGGCGGATACCGAATTCATTCCGGACGACGATTCACGGCGCCTGGCTCAGGCCTTGATGTCCGCCGCGGGCGGGCTGTTCCTGGCCGAGGACACGGCGGCCAAGCGCGCGGTCCGCGGGCTGGTCACCCAGTATCTGGTCGCGTACAGCCGAATCATGCTCGGGCCGAGCAATTCCGATTTTCTCGGCCTGCCCGACAGCCGCTTCTTCCAGGCCGCGGTGGTGACGACCGCACTGGTGAACAGCGTCCTGGAGGTGCCGCGCCAAATACTGCCCGGCGCAACGCGTTTCCAGGAGAGGTTGGGTGCGCGCCTGCGGGCCCGCCTGGTCCGCGGCTCGATCGCCCGCAACGGCGGCGACCGCACCTACGCCAGGCACGACACCTTCGCGACAAATCAGCGGACCCTGCGCGCCGGTTGATCTAGCGCGAATCCGCGGGGTAGGTCAGCTCAGCTTGCGCGAACGCAGTTCATGACCCTTGGAGGTCTTACAACGGCCCGACTCCAGGTCCCACTGCCAGCCGTGCAGGTTGCAGGTGAGGGTATTGCCTTCCACCACACCGAATTTCGACAGGTCGGCCTTGAGGTGCGGGCAGCGGCGCTGCACCTCCCAGCCGGCGATCTCGGTGGACGCGGAATCGTCGTGCGCCTCGGCGAACCAGCCGTCGGCGTAGGCGATTCGTTCGTCGGTGAGGCATTTGAAGAAGGTGTAGAGGAATTCGTTGTATCCGCCGATCCGCCACGCCTGGAACCGGGTGGACAGGAAGATGGTGTTCACCCAGTCGGGCTCGTTATCCCGCAACACGGTGCGCACCAGCTCGGGCGCGATGCGGAATCCGTAGCGGTACTTGCCTTCTCCGTCGATGGGCTGGCGCACCACCCGCTTCGGGAAGTCGAGCACGACGGTTTCCTCGCCGATCACCAGACCCACCGGATAGCCGATGCCGTCGCAGATCAGGTCGCTCTGCGCCATGATCGGCTCGAACAGCGCCTTCAACGGCTCCAGCAATGAGCCTTCTCCCGTTGCCCAGGAAGCCTTTTCGGCCTCGAGCACCGGCGCCAGCCGCTGCGCCATCAGCTCGATGTACTCGGCCTTGTTGTCGTAGATCAGGCCGGGTTCGAACGGGTGGGTCAGCGCGAGCTCGGCGCCGCGCACATCGGCGACCGAACCCGGAATCATCAGCACGCCACCGGAATTCCCGTGGATGCGCATCTGCTCCAGGAACACCATCTGGTCCGGGAAGATATTGCCCTCGTCGCCGCGATCGTCGTTCAGGTAGCGCAGTTCCGGATCCAGGAAGACCGGCGGCCCCGCCGATGGCACCACCCAGGTGGCGCCGACCTGCTCGATATAGCTGCGTGCCCGGTCCATGCCGCGCTGGCGCTTCTGCTTGCCGAAATTGGATTTGGTGCGCGCCGGAATGTCGTACACCATCGGATACCAGATCGCGCCCGAGTACTGCAGCAGGTGGATATCGATATGCCCGAACGCCTCGTGCAGCACGTCCATATCGACAGGGCGGGCGTCGTTCATGTTGAAGCAGGTGGTCTCGCCGTCGGACACCACCAGGCCGGAGTCGCCGATCGGTCCGTCGGCGGGCGCGCGCAGCGCGATGATCATGATGTCCAGTTCGCCGCCCGGACCGGTCACCGTGTGCTTGACCGAATCCTCGGTCTCGAAGAACTTGTGGAAGCCGAGCTTTTCCAGCTCCCGCCGCAGGTCCGGCACCGGATAGTCCGGCAGCAGCACCGTCGCGTCCTTGTTGACGTGCTCGGCCAGATTCTTCGCGTCGAAGTGGTCGCGGTGCAGATGTGAGACGTACAGGAAGTCGCAGTTGCCCAGTTCGTCCCAGTCGAGCTGGGTGTTGTCCGGAAACGGGAACCACGAACCGAAGTACGCGGGATTGACCCAGGGATCGCAAAGGATCGACCCGGCCGCGGTGCGGATATGGAAACCGGCGTGTCCGACGCTGGTGATCTGCACGAGCTGTTCCTCCTGACCGTTACCAGCCATCCAGGGTAGTGGTTATGAAGAAACGTCGCCGATGCAGTAGCCGTGCGCGGTTTCGGCCAGGGTGAAGGTGCGGGTCTGCGTCACGCCCGCGGCATTGGTGACCGGCACCTGCACGCTGACATAGTCCTGCCGCAACCGTTCCGAACGGATCTCCTGGTCCGCGAATTTGGTGACGCCGGTGAGCTTGCCCGGATTGTTGGCCAGTGGCGGCTCGATGGGTTTACCGCTGCCCGTCGGATCCCAACTCGCGGCCCCGCAGATGAGCGGATAGTGGCCCTCTTGGTCGGCCGGATCGAGTGGCGTGCCGACGAAGCGGGACAGGTAGCGGCGCACGGCGTGCCGCGCGTCGGCCTCGTTGTAGCCGATATCGGTGCCCGCCGGATACACCCGTGGGCAGGTGTAACCCCATGAGATTGTGTTCGGGTCGGCGACGACGGTGGTGCCACGGTACTTCCAGACCAGGCCGTCCTCGGTGACCGCGCCGGGTTGGGCGAGTGCGGCCAGGATCGCCGGCTTGTCCTGGTACATGTCGGCCACGTTCTTCGGGGCGATGGTCCAGCATTTCGCCTGCAGCTCGGTGATCGAATCGGTTTGCAGGTCGGCGGCCCAGAGCTGCAGCCCGGCCGGGCCCGAGTCCCGGCCGGGAAGGGCGCCGACCGGTGGTGCGTCCAACGGCACCTGCCGCCGGGTCGACGTGGCGGGCGCGCTGGTCGTCGGCGTCTGAGTGAGTGCGGGGATCGCGGCGGGTGGCGTGGTGTGCCGGGCCGGCCGATTCGCGTCCTCCGGAACGCCGACCACGTTGTCGCACGCGCCGACCAGCAAGGTTGTCGCGACAAGTACACCGAACCACACCCGCTCGCGGGTCCGCGCCGACTTCAGCTCGCGCACACGGGTTTCCGGTTGAGCGGGTTCCACTTCGACGGTCCTCTTCCATAGGCGTGCGGTGGGGCGAATACGTGACGCGCTGTCGTCGCGGCACGCGCGGCGCAGCGCCGCACTGCCGGATGGGACAGTCTGCGACTACGCTAGCGGAATTGTGGAACCCGTCTACCGGACCGTCATCGGCCTGGCCCGTACCGTCTTCTTCATTCAGGGATTGAAGTTCACCGTCAAGGGCGATGAGCACATTCCCGCCACCGGTGGTGCCGTGCTCGCGGTGAACCACACCGGCTATATGGATTTCACCTATGCCGGTCTGCCCGTGCGCACCCCCAAGCGCTACATCCGATTCATGGCCAAGAAGGAGGTCTTCGACGACAAGATCTCCGGGCCGATCATGCGCGCGCTCAAGCATATTCCGGTGGACCGGTCGGCGGGCGCCGATTCATATAAGGCGGCGGTCGACTACCTGCGGCGCGGCGAGCTGGTCGGCGTGTATCCGGAGGCGACCATCAGCCGCAGCTTCGAGATCAAGGATTTCAAATCCGGTGCGGCGCGGATGGCGATCGAGGCGCAGGTGCCGATCATCCCGATCGTCATCTGGGGTGCGCAACGGGTGTGGACCAAGGGGTTCCCGAAACGGTTGGGTCGCACCAACACCCCGATTTTCATCGCGGTCGGCGAACCGATCCAGCCGTACGAGCCCGCCGCCGAGCTCACCGCGCAGCTGCGCTCGACCATGCAGCGAATGCTGCTCGACCTGCAGCAGGACTATGTGCACGAGCCGGGCGCCTATTGGGTTCCGGCCCGGCTCGGCGGCAGCGCTCCTACCCTGGAAGAGGCCGACGCGATGGATGCCGCCGAGGCCGAGGCCAAGGCCGCGCGCAAGAACACGGCCGATCAGTAGCGGAGTTTCACCAGTGCAGCGGGAACCGGTTTACGACATTCTCACCGGATTGGTCCGCACCATCTTCGCGGTGCAGGGGTTGCGGATCCATATCCAAGGGCAGGAACGCATTCCGCGGACCGGCGGGGCCGTTCTCGCCGTGAACCATACGGCCTACCTGGATTTCATGGAGGTCGGGTTGGTCGGGCGCAATTCCGGCCGCAATGTGCGCTACATGATGAAGGCCGAACTGGAGCACGGCATCGTCGGCTTTCTGATGAAGCACTGCAAGGCGATCGGCGTCGACCGCACGGCGGGCGCGGAGTCGTACGCCCGGGCCGTCACGGCCCTGCGGGACGGTGAATTGGTCGTCGTCTATCCCGAGGCGACCATCAGCCGCAGCTTCGAACTGAAGGAATTCAAATCCGGTGCGGCGCGGATGGCGATCGAGGCGCAGGTGCCGATCATCCCGGTGGTGATCTGGGGCGCGCATCGAATCTGGACCAAGGATATTCCGAAAAAGCTTGGGCGGCATCGTTTTCCGATCAACATCCAAATCGGCGAGCCGATCCCGCCCGACCCGCCGACCGACGAATTGACCGCGACGCTGCGGACGCGCATGGGCGAATGCCTCGAAGCGGCGCAACGGGATTACCCGATGGAGCCGGGTGCGCGATGGGTGCCCGCCCGGCTCGGCGGCACCGCACCGACGCTGGAGCGGGCCGCGGTGCTCGAGCAGGAGGAGATGGCCCGTCGGCGGGCGAAAGCCGCTGAGCGCCACCGGGATTGACATGGCGAGGTATTCCGCGCCTCTGTTCGCCGGCAACGCCGAAGCGGACGGCATTGTGTCGAAGATCAGACGCGCGTAATCGACTGGCACGGCGTCGGTGCCGGGAAGTCGCCCCGGAAGAATCTGGTGGGCGGAACCCCCATGAGCGCACGGAAGTCCGCCGCCAGATGGGATTGATCGTAATAGCCGGTGTCGGCCGCGACCCGCGCCATAGAATGATCGCGGATACGGTCGTAATAGCCGGTGGCCGTAGTGATTTGGGTTAACGGATGGTAGCCCGCCCTGGCGATGACGTGCCGCACGCGATTGATCCTGGCGTAGTGCTTGGGTGAGACGCCGACCCCGGTCGCGAAGAGGTTGCGCAGCTGCCGTTCACTGATGGCCAACGTGGTCGCAAGCTGTTGCACCGGCGCGGTCGCCGTTGTCAGTGCGGTGACCGCCGAGGTGAGCAGGGTACGGTGTGCGCGCTGCGTCGGATCCTCGGAAATTCGTTGCGGCAGTGTCTCTTCCAGGTAAGGCAGCACATCGTCGGGTTCGAGCTCGCTGAGCGCGTCTGCCAGCTCGCCGGCGACGCCGGGCAGATCCGCGAGCCGCACGACACGGTCGGTGATCGCCGCGGCCGATACGCCGAGCAGCGGCCGGGTCGCGCCCGGCGCGAGCCGCAGCCTGACGCATCCCGCGCCCTTGTCGGCCCGTGCGTAGGTGGCACGGGTGCGCGGGCCGAGTACCAGTGCGTCGCGGCGACCGGATTCCGACGTGCGCAGCGCGATGGTGGTCACCGCCTGTGGCACATGCGCGAATGGCGTCGGCTCGCGGCGAACGTCGGGGATATGGCCCACCTCGGTGATCCACGGCCGCAGCGATTCCGGCGGCGGCATCGGCTGTTCGATGTCGTCGGCGGTCATGACTGCCGTCGGTGCGCTGCTCACCGAATCCACTTTAAGCAGTTCGCGGCTGGTCGGCCGTGCCGGTTTTTCCTATCCGTCGCGGCATCGCGGCGAGCAGCGTGATCCGCATGATCGTAATTACCGGTGCCACTGGCACTATCGGTGGCGAAATTGTCCGACAGCTGGCCGCGCGGGGCGAGAAGGTGCGCGCGGTGACCCGCGATCCGGGGCGGGCCGACCTGCCGCCGAGTGTCGAGGTGGTGCGCGGCGACTACCGCGACGCCGACTCGATCGCGGCGGCGCTGGCGGGCGCCGAGGCCGCATTCCTGGTCGGCCAGCTCGGCCCGGGCTATGAGGATCTGGATCCCGCCCTGGCTCATGCGGCACGCGACGCCGGAGTGCGGCGGATGGTGAAGCTGTCCGCGATCGGCACCGGCGAGCCCGGCCTGCCCGACTTCAGCAAACGGCATCTGCCCGGCGAACAGGCGGTGCGCGAGAGCGGCGCGGTGTGGACGATCCTGCGCCCCAGCATGTTCGCCACCAACACCCTGAGCTGGGCTCCGGCGATCCGGGCAGGTAAACCGGTGCCGAATATGACCGGCACCGGCGGGCAGGGCGTCACCGATCCGCGCGATATCGCCGCGGTCGCGATCGAGGCGCTGCTGTCCGATGCGCACGCGGAGCGGATCTACACCCTCACCGGACCGGCCGTCCTCAACACGCACGAACTCGTCGCGATCCTGTCCACCGTGCTGCACCGAACGATCGAGGTCGCCGACATTCCGTTGGATGCGATGAAACAGCACATGATCGACGCGGGCATGACCCCGGAATTCGCCGAACTCGCGGTCGTCGGCCAGACCTACGTGCGCGACAACGGCAACGCGGTGATCACCGACGATGTCGAAAAGGTCCTCGGCCGTCCACCGCACACCTACGCCCAATGGGCCGCGGACCACGTCGCGGCCTTCCTCACCGCGCCGCTGCCCGGCGCACGCGGCAAACATCTGTGAAATCGGTTGTGCCGCTTTCTCCTAGAGCGCGCGGGCAGTGCGACGGCATCGTGAACGACATGATCGTTATCACCGGTGCCACGGGCGCCATCGGCAGTGAAGTCGTCCGCCAGCTGGCCGCGCGCGGCGCGAAAGTCCGTGCGGTATCGCGGAATCCGGAAAAGGTCGCGGTGCCCGCCGGCGTTGAGGTGGTGCGCGGGGATTTGGCCGAACCCGCATCGATGGTCGCCGCGATGACCGGTGCGGAGGCGGCCTTCCTCGTCGGCCAACTCGGCCCCGAGTACCTCGAATCGGATCCAGCCCTTGTCGATGCGGCGCGCGCGGCCGGTGTGCGCCGCATCGTGAAACTCTCGGCGATCGGGACGGGCGAACCGGGCGGCGCCGCGGTCAGCACGTGGCATGTGCCGGGCGAGCGTGCGGTCCGGGAAAGCGGATTGACCTGGACGATCCTGCGGCCCAGCGGTTTTGCCTCCAACTCACTTGGTTGGGCCGCGGAGATTCGGGCCGGTCGGCCGGTGCCGAACCTGACCGGAATCGGCGCACAGCCGTGGATCGATCCGCGCGATATCGCGGCGGTGGCCGTCGAGGCGCTGCTGTCCGACGCCCATGCCGGACAGACATACACCCTCACCGGGCCTGCGGGGCTCAACACGCACGAGCAGGCCACCGTGATCGGTGCCGCCCTCGGCCGCAAGCTTCAGGTCGTCGACGTGCCGGACGAGGTAGCGCGCGAACATCTGCTGGCGGCGGGCCGGTCACCGGAATTCGTCGAAGCCGCGCTCGAGGCTCAGGTGATGCTCCGCAAAACTGTCGACGTCACCATCACCGACGACGTCGAAAAGGTGCTCGGTCGTGCGCCCCGCACGTACGCCCAGTGGGTCGCCGACCATATCGATGCATTTCGGGCAGACAGCCGATCCTCCCGGTAACTCGGTGCATCCTCACTCGAGAGTCCGGCGATAGGTAACCGAATCACGGGCGGTGAAACCGGCGCGGCGGTACAGGCGATTAGCGGCCGCACGCTCCGGGCGTGAGGTCAAATCGACTGTGCGGGCGCCCTTTTCGCGGGCCAGGTCGACGGCGGCAGTGGTGAGGTCGAAGGCGATACCGCGGCCGCGAGCGGACTCGTCGACCACCACATCCTCGATCCTGGCCCGGATGCCCGTCGGAATCGGGTAGGTGACCAGGGTCAACATGCCGACGATCGCGTCATCGAGATATGCGACGAACAAGGTGTTGGACTCGGCGGACAGCAGCTCGCCGAGCCCATCCACCGACCACTCGCGCGGCGAACTGGACAACTGACGATTCAACGCGGACACCGCACGCGCGAGCTCCGAAGTGGCCCGCCGCGCAACCTCGATCCTGACCCCACTCATGCCGCCAACCTATGCGATCCGACACCCGCCGACCGGGGCGGTTTGGTGGAACGAGGGTATGGCGACTAAAGTTCACCAACGCAAGACGTTGCGAAAGCAGCGAAAGGCGCGCGAATGTAGCGCAGTTGGTAGCGCATCACCTTGCCAAGGTGAGGGTCGCGGGTTCGAATCCCGTCATTCGCTCCACGAGTAGCAGGCCCATACCCATGGAGGGCATGGGCCTGGCTCGTTTCGCCATGTTTTGTGGGGGCGCAGCCCCCACGCCCCGCGCGGGCGGGGGGGGGGCCCCCCCCCCCCCCCCCGGGGGGGGGGGG